>JAUIJI010000030.1 GCA_030431435.1 Alphaproteobacteria bacterium
CGGCATCGGGGATGAAGACCATCTCGAAATCATGCCCGTCTGCCGTGCGCAGCAGCCACTTGCGGGTGCCGTCAGACGAATGCTGCGCCTCGATCACGTCGGGCCGACCGATCACGAAGCGTTCGGCCAGCCAGGGGCGCATGGTCTTGGCGATATCGGTCATCGCCTCGAAATCCGTGACGCCGCGATGGTACAGCCAGTGGAACACCTGCTTGGCGCGCAGCTTGGCTTGCTTCGCGTCGAGGCCTGCTTCGGCGAAGAGTTCGGCAATGCGCTTCTTGGGCAAGCCGATCAGGTCGATGCGGCCATCCTCGCGCGGCGTGATGTCACGCGCCACGGGAACCGGGTCAATTTGCCCGGGGATCTGCATAAGGTCAGTGTCTGGCATGATTGGCGGCCATATAGTGCAGGAGCGCGCTGATAGCTAGTGCGTGCGCATCCTGCGACAAAGCGTCATTCCAGCGCCGGATCGTGGCATCCGCGAGCCAGAATGCGCGGCCCGCGTGCGTAGGCTTTCATTCGCCGGTTTGTTCCCGCAGGAAATCGCACGCCTGACACCATTCGTCGCAATAAAAAGTTGCTAAAAAACAACAGTTTGATTGTTGTCTCATGTTCATGAAACCAGATCGGCCCTGCAGTCATTTCCCCAGTCCCGGCGCGGACGAAACCGCGTCAGAGAATTGAAGATTGGAGTATTGAAATGAAAAAGGGTCTCGCACTTTTCGCTGCCGCATCAGGCATCGCTGTTACCGTCGCACCGGCCATGGCACAGGATGCCTCGCCCTTCAGCGGTCCGCGTGTGGAAGCCGTTGTCGGCTATGATATCCTGCGTCCCGGCAGCAGCGTCGACATCGACAATGCCGGCGATCTCGACCAGTCGATCGAGGATGTGACCTATGGCGTCGGCGTCGGCTACGACTTCGATCTGGGTGCCGCCGTGGTCGGTGTGGAAGGTGAATACACGCAGACCGAAGCCTCGACACGCTTTGATCCCACGACCTTTACCGGCCCGGGCGTCAGCCGCTTCGATGGCGGACGCGATCTCTATCTCGGCGCCCGTGTGGGTGCGCCGGTGAGCGATAATGTGCTGCTCTATGCCAAGGGCGGTTACACCAACGCATCCTTCGATGTGCTCGCCAGCGACAACATCACCGAGCTTGAAACCGATGTTGACCTCGATGGCTGGCGCGTCGGCGCTGGCGCAGAATATGCGCTGAACGAGAGCGTCTTCCTGAAGACGGAATATCGCTATTCCAACTATGAGGAAGCCGAGTTCAACGCTCCCGGCGGCATGGTGGGTGACCGTTTCGCGGTCGATCTTGATCGCCACCAGGTGATGGTCGGCGTGGGTGGCCGCTTCTAAGGCTGCATCATCTGCCTGAACGGAAGGGCCGGGGGAGCAATCCTCCGGCCCTTCTTTTTTGCGCCGTTCAGTCCTGCGAGGAGCAGCCGACGCTGGCTGCATCCATTGCCGTAGCCGCGCCTTCGAGGCTGTAGCGATCGGTAAAGCGGCGGCCTTGCGCGTCGGTCGCGCTCACGCTCATCCGGCTGGCGCCGCGCATGGCGTTGACGATCCGCGCATCCATGTCTGCCCCCGATGCCCAGGCGTCATTGGCATCGCCCGCCAAGGCGAATTCCTGATCGCCCATGCGCACAACCACATTGCCGGACCCTTGCAGCGCTCGCGACAGGCGGAAGTGGACCTGCCGCCGCACCTGGCGTTCGGGCCAGGTTGCCACCGTGGCAAAGGCGCTGCTGCCCTCTCCCTGCGCCGCGGCAATCGCGTAGCACCGCGGCACTTCCGCATCGCGAAACGCACCCCACTGGCCGAAAACGCCAAGGCTGTCGCGCGCATGCAATGGGCTTGCGGCAACAACAAATAAAACAAATGACACGACAAAACGCATGAATCGGTGTGTAACGTCCAAATTCCGGGGAACAAGTTTGCGTGTTGTTCGTATCATATGTAACCGGATGGGCGGGTTAGTCCAGTTCAGCCGGTTATCGCAAAACCTAATATGGGGGGAGAGCCAGTCGGGAAACCGGCTGGCTGAAGTCGAATGAGCCTGAGTGAACTGAGCCTGCTGGCAGATTACAACCTGCCTTTCGCAATCGCGCTGGGCCTGATGGTGCTGTTCTTCGTACTTCAGGTCATCGGCCTCGGCGATTTCGATTTCGACGCTGATATCGATGCAGACGCAGGCCTTGATGCAGATCCCACCAGCGCCGGTTTCGGCGGAGCAGTGCTCACCCTGCTGGGGCTGGGCAAGGTGCCGCTGTTCGTATGGCTTTCGGTCTTCCTGCTGCTCTTCGCCCTGCTGGGCATGAGCATCCAGGCCCTTGCCATCGAACTGACCGGCGGTGCGCTCTACAGCCTGCTGGCGGCGGTGTTCGCCGCAGGCGCGGCCCTGCCAGCAACGGCGACAATCGTCCCGCCTATCGGGCGGATGCTGCCGAAGGACGAATCCAGCGCCGTGGGGCTCGACAGCCTCGTGGGTCGCCGCGCGAAAATACTTGGCGGAAGGGCCTCAGCCGGAAATCCGGCGCGGGCGCAGGTGCGCGATATCCATGGCCACGCACATTACGTGATGGTCGAACCACACGAAGCGGGCAGCGAGATGCACGACGGGGACGAAGTCCTCCTAGTGCGGCGCGAAGGGCAGGCGTTCTTCGCCGTGCCGCTGAGCGAGCGCAAGCTTGCGCCCGTGAACTGAATTGCTGATTAAGGGGAGAAGTGATGGAAGCATTTTTTGAACTGGGGCTGATCGGGATAGGGGGCGCAGTCCTCCTCGGCCTGATCATCATCATATCGCTGCTGAAGATGTACCGCCGCGCATCGAAGGAAATCGCCTTCGTGCGCACAGGTGTCGGCGGCGAAAAGGTGGTGATGAACGGGGGTGCACTCGTCTTCCCGATCTTCCACGAGACCATGCCGGTCAACATGAACACGCTGGTGCTCAGCGTTATCCGCCGCGATGGCGAGGCGCTGATCACGCTCGACCGCCTGCGGATCGACGTGAAGGCGGAGTTCTATGTCCGCGTGAAGCCCGATGCCGAAGCCATCGCAATGGCCGCGCAGACTTTGGGCCAGCGCACGATGCAGCCCGAAATGCTGAAGGACCTTGTCGAAGGCAAGTTCGTCGACGCTCTGCGTTCGGTGGCTGCCGGCATGACCATGAACGAGTTGCACGAACAGCGTGCGGATTTCGTGCAGAAGGTGCAGCAGGTCTCGTCCAACGATCTTGCGATGAACGGCCTGGAACTGGAATCGGTCTCGCTGACCGGTCTCGACCAGACCAGCATCGAGCACTTCAACGCCAACAATGCGTTTGACGCCGAAGGCCTGACCAAGCTGACCGAACAGATCGAGGCGCGCAAGAAGCTGCGCAACGATATCGAGCAGGACACGCGCGTGCAGATGGAGACCAAGAACCTCGAGGCGGACACGCGTTCGTTCGAGATCGGGCGTGACAAGGAATACGCCCGCCTGCAGCAGGAACGCGAAGTGGAAATCCGCCGTGCTGCACAGGCTTCGGAAATCGCCCGCGAACAGGCAGAGCGCAGTCGCGAGGCCGATGCTGCGCGGATCGAGGCGAAGAAGCTCGTCGATGCGCAGCAGATCGAAGCTGACCGGCTGGTTGAAGAAGCCCGGATCGACCAGACCCGCGCGCTCGAAATCGCTCGCCAGGAACAGCAGATCGCGGTGCAGAACAAGTCCCGCGAGGAAAGCCAGGCCAAGGCGGAGGCAGATGCTGCCCGCGCGAAGGCGGTTGCTGCCGAAGAGCAGGTCGTCACCAGCCGCGAAAGCGAGGTGGCGGAACGTCTGAAGAAGATCGAGCTGATCGAAGCGGCCAAGATTGCCGAGCGTGACGCGATCAAGATCAAGGTCGAGGCAGAAGCCGAGAAGGATGCCGCGACCAACCTTGCAGAAGCCGCGCGCCTTGCCGCGAAGGGTGATGCCGATGCCGAGGTGCTGCGCGCCGAGGCTGACCGCGTGCGCTTCGAAGTGGAAGCAGCCGGGCAGCGGGCGATCAACGAAGCGGCGAATATCCTGTCGTCCGACCAGATCAGCCTGCAGACCAAGCTGGCCTTGCTCAAGGTCATGCCGGAACTGGTGCGCGAAAGCGCGAAGCCTCTGGAAGCGATCGACAGCATCAAGATCGTGCAGGTCGATGGCCTTACGCAAAAGAGCGGCGCCCCCGGCACCACAGCTGGCAGCTCTGGTTCAAGCGGCAACCTTGCCAGCGATGCGGTTGCGGCAGCACTGGCCTACCGCGCGCAGGCTCCCGTTCTCGACGGGCTGATGAAGGAACTGGGCCTCGATGGCTCCTCGCTCAACAAGCTCGTCGAAGGCGGCGCATCAGGCGGTTTCGTCACCGATGTGCCGCTGACCGAAGCGAGCAATGCGCTGGAAACGGAAGCAGCGCCCGAAGCGGAAGTTGCCAAAGAAGGCAAGGCTGACAGCGAAGGCTGAGCCTAGGGTTTCGAGCACGATGAGACGGGCGCGGAGCAATCCGCGCCCGTTCTCCTATGGGTCGATGATGTCGAGATAGGCGACCACGTCATTATCGGTGGCAAGGAACAGGCCTGCCTGTACCGCCTCGTCTTGCCGGGCGGCCATGGCCAGCGCCGCTTCCAGCGAACCGTACATCAGCGTCTCAGCCGCGCCGCCTTCGGCTTCGTGATCGAGGAAATAGAGCCGGACGGTGGCACCGGCAAATGTGGAGCGCATTATTCATCCCGCTCCCGCCTTGCGCCATCAAGACCACGCTCCAGACGAGCCTGTTCGAGGCGAACTGCCTGCTTTTCGGCCTTGCTGCGCCCGAACTTCGCGCGATTGGCCTGCGCCTCGCGTGTCTTGTCCGCACGTTCCCGCGCCTTGCGCGCTCTGCGCAGGTTGATGATCTCGGCCATTCCTCTTCTTGCGCCAGCTCCGCCCGCCTGTCCAGTTTCGACACGCCGGAAGTGAACAGGGCCGGGCACTGGCAAGGCTTGCATTCCGGGCTCATGCGGGCGACACCGCTGCATTACTCCGACAAAAGATGGCGGGGAAGGAGGGGATACATGCTGATCATCGCGCTGATCGTGGCGATTGCGTTCATCGTACTGGCGACGACAAGGCTCGATCTCCATCCCGCGCTTGCCTTGCTGGTGGCGGCGGGTGCCTTTGGAGTGCTGGCGGGCATGGACGGCGCGGCAATCATCGAGTTCGTCGTGGCAGGCTTCGGCGGAACGATCGGCCAGATCGGTATCGTTATCATGGCGGGCGCGATCATCGGCACGTTCCTGGAACGGTCGGGCGGGGCGCTGGTGCTTGCGCGCGCAATCCTGCGCAAGGTTGGCGAAAAGGAAGTTCCGGCCACGATGTCGGGGGTCGGTTTCATCACCGCGATACCGGTCTTTGCCGACACGGCTTTCATCATCCTTTCGAGCCTCAACCGCACGCTTTCGCGCATGGGCGGCACCTCCTATGCCGCCGGCACCATTGCGCTGTGCCTGGGCCTGATCGCATCGCATTCGCTGGTGCCGCCAACACCCGGACCGATTGCGGCTGCGGGATTGCTGGACGCGGATCTGGGCCGGGTGATCATGTTCGGCCTGCCGGTGGCCTTCGCCGGAACCTGCGTGGGCTGGTTGTTCGCTACGCGCGTTGCGGGCAAGGTGACGCTCGATCCCGGCGAATTCAGCGAGGAAGCCGAGGATATTCCTGCGAGCAAATCGCCCGGCGCGCTGCATGCCGCAACGCCTATCCTGTTGCCGCTCCTCCTGATCCTGCTCGGCTCGGTCGCGAACCTGCCGGCGCGGCCCTTTGGTGATGGACTCCTGGCGCAGGCGATCGTCCTGGTCGGGCATCCGATCCTGGCGCTTGCCGTCGGGATCGTCATTGCGTTCACCCTGCCGCACCGCTTCGAGCGCAAGATGCTCGGTACGAAAGGCTGGGTCGGCGATGCCATCACCGGCTGTGCCACGGTGATCATCATCACCGGTGCTGGCGGTGCCTTCGGCCGTGTGTTGCAGAATTCCGGTATCGCCGATGTCGTGGCAGGGGCGGTGCAAAGCGCGCAGATCGGCATATTGCTGCCCTTCCTGCTCTCGTCCGCGTTGAAGACCGCACAGGGAAGCTCGACCGTGGCGATGCTGACGACAGGGGGCATCATCGCCCCGCTGCTGCCTGCCCTGGGCCTTGACGGAGAAACTGCGCGGGCGCTCGCGGTGGTCGCCATCGGCGCAGGGGCCGCCGTGGTCAGCCACACCAATGACAGCTTCTTCTGGGTCGTCACGCAGACCACAGGCATGACCACGCGCATGGGCCTTCGCCTTATCACTCTTGGCACGCTGGTCATGGGCAGCTTCAATGCGCTGCTCGTCTGGCTGCTGAGCCTTGTGGTGCTGTGAAGCGGCGGGTCAGCGCGCGGGATAGCTGATCGCCACCACTTCCCATTCCTTGCTGCCACCCGGCAGGCGGACGGTGCGCAGATCGCCGACCTCGGCGCCGCGAAGGGCGCGGGCGATGGGCGCGCTCCAGCCTATCAGGTCGGCGGAGGGATCCTGCTCGTCATCGCCGACAAGGGTGAGCGTGCGCTCGTTGTCATCCTCGTCCGCAATCGTGACGGTAGCACCGAACCACGCGCGGCTCTGGTCCGGCTGGTCTGCCGGATCGATAACCTTGGCCGCCTTCATCCGCCGCGCGAGATGCGCCAGTTCGCGATCAATCTCGCGCATCCGCTTGCGGCCATAGAGGTAGTCGCCATTCTCGCTGCGATCACCATTGCCCGCCGCCCAGCTGACGATCTCGACGATCTCCGGCCGTTCCTTACCCAGCAAATGGTCGTAACGCTTGCGCAGGGAGGCAAGGCCTTGCGGGCGGATGGGATTCTCACGCGGTTTCACCGGGCTGGACCCTAACGCAGGAAATCGCTCACCACGCGGGTGCGGCCTGCCTCCTGCGGATAGAGGTGTTCGTAGACCACGGCGTTTTCGATCACGCGCTGGACGTAGTTCTTGGTCTCGAAAAAGCCGATCTTCTCGATCCATTCGGTCCAGCTGATGCCGCCGCGGCGCGGGTCGCCGTTTTCGCGTAGCCAGCGGTTCACATTGCCGGGGCCGGCGTTGTAAGCGGCGATGGCGAGCGGGTAGGATCCGTCGTAATAGGCGAGCAGCCGTTCGATATGGTTGGAGCCAAGCTGCATCGAATAGGTCGGGTCATCGATCAGGCGGCTAGCGGAATATTGCACCCCTGCAAGGCGCGACTCCTCCTGCGCGGTGGCGGGCATGAACTGCATCAGTCCGCGCGCACCGGCGTGGCTGATGGCGTTTTCGGCAAACTGGCTTTCCTGCCGGGCAAGCGCGTGGATCATCGTCCAGTTGGTGCCGGGCGGTGTCTGCAGGCGCGGATAGCCGATCTGGGTGAAGCCTTCGTGCCCGTCTGCCATGGCTGCCTCGCCAAGGTTCACCGCAAGATCCCGCCGCCCGATCTCGCGGGCGAGTTCGGCCACAAGCAGGTGGTCTTCCACGGTTTCGGCCTGGTCAGCGATCTCGCGATAGAAGCGGATGCCCACGCTCCATGGCGCATCGCGGGCGACTTCGGCCACGGCGCGGGTCAATGGCTGATTGATGAACTCGGAACGCGCCTGCGCAGCCGGTTGCACATCAGGAACGCCGCCGAATGCGGGAATCTCCCGACCCATCGCCTCCAGTGCCAGCTGGCCGTAGAATCGATCAGGATAGGAGGCAGCCATCTCGTAATAACGGTTGGCCTCGGCAGTATCGCCAGCGCGCGATGCGGCATAGCCTGCCCAATAGAAACCCTTCGAGCGAGTCTGCGGGGTGCGCGCCGCAGCGCCATAGCGGTAGAACAGCGGTGCTGCGGCCGAGGCATTGCCCAATTCCCACAGCGCGCTCGTCCCGCCCAGCCACATCAGCGACGTGTAGTCATCACGCAGGCGGTATTCGCCCTGCGAGATATCCTGTGCCGGTTCGAATGCATCGTCGATCTTGGCTGCAATCGCCATGGCATCGCGTGCCGAACCGAGTTGGGCCACGGCAAGCAGTTCCGTCACCCATGCAGTGGGATCGAACGGCTTGCTTGCCAGCGGCGCACGATTGGCGAGCAGGTCAACAGCCGCACTACGCCGCCCTTCAGTGCGCAATTCGCGGCTGCGGTTATAGAGATAGCCCGGATCGGTCAGCGCTCCTGCGGCGCTGGTCGCGCCATCGCCTCCCTGAAGGATAGCCAGCCGCGCTTCGAACACCGGCTTGCGCGCCGCGCTCACCTTGTCGATCACGCGCGCGGCTGCGTCGCCTTCGCGCTGCCACAACAGGGCGTCCATCCGCGCATCGTGGTCTGCTACCGTGAAATCCCCGCCGAACATCGTGCCGATGGTGGCTTCGGCCACCTCGCTCATCTCGCCGCCGCGCCATGCTTCGCGGGCAAGCGCTGCGGAGCGAGTCCGGTCCGAGCCCATCAGCGCCAGCGCGTAGTGCGCCTTCGAGAAATTGGTGACCGGCGGATAAAGCTCGAAATATTCGAGCAGCGTTTCGCTCGGCACGAATTCACGGCGCAGACGCTCTTCGGCGCGGGCGCGCAATGCGGTTTCGTCAGGAAAACCGGGGTTAGCGATCAGGAAACTGGCATAGCGTTCAAACGGCAATTGTGCCTGCCGGTCCTCGTAAAGGTCCTGCCAGCGGGAAATCTCGCGCGCCATCGGGCCGGGGCCTTCAGCCACCAGGCTGGCACGCGCATTATCCCAGTCCGAGGCATCCTGCGCGCCAGCGGAAACGGGCAGCATTGCGACGCTGCCAAGGGCGATGGCGAAGATTGCAGGACGAACCATGCTGGACATAGTGGCGGGCCTCTCCTTATCAGGCGCTGAATGATTTTGCGCCGATATGGGCGCTAAAGGCCAAAAGTCCCGCTTTTTCGCGGGCTATGCAAGAGGGTATTCCATGTTCCAAGGCTCGATTCCGGCTCTGGCGACTCCTTTTCGCGACGGAGCGTTCGATGAGGAGGCCTTCCGCAAGTTTGTCGACTGGCAGATCGAAAACGGATCGCACGGGCTGGTCCCATGCGGCACCACCGGCGAATCCGCGACGACCGATAATGACGAGCATCACAAGATCATTGCCACCTGCGCCGAACAGGCTGCGGGCCGCGTTCCGGTGATCGCGGGCGCGGGATCGAACGACACGCAAACCGCGCTGTGGCACATCAAGGAAGCAACGCTGGCAGGCGCTGACGCCGTGCTGCTGGTTGCACCTTATTACAACCGCCCGGGGCAGGCGGGCCTGCTTGCCCACTTCAGCTATCTGGCGGAGCGGACCGAACTGCCGATCATGCTCTACAACGTGCCCGGCCGCACGGTGACTGATATCCTGCCCGAAACGGTGATCGAGCTGCACCGCCGTTTTCCCGACAAGATCATCAGCCTCAAGGATGCCAGCGGCGACCTGTCTCGCGTGGTCAAGCATCGGATGGGTGCGGGGCCGGACTTCATCCAGCTTTCTGGCGACGATCCGCTGTCGCTGGCTGGCTATGTGCTGGGCCAGAAGGGCTGCATTTCGGTGACCGCCAATGTCGCGCCCAAATTGTGCGCGGAGTTCCACAATGCCGCGCTTGCGGGCGATTACGACACCGCGCGCGAACTCAACGAGAAGCTCTATCCGCTGCACGCCGCGATGTTCTGCGATGCCAGCCCAAGCCCGGCCAAATATGCGCTCAGCCGCATCCATGACTGGTTCGCCCCCGATGTGCGCCTGCCGCTGGCGGGCTGTTCGGACGCGGCCAAGGCGACGGTCGATGCCGCGCTGGAGGAATTAGGCCTAATTTGATGGCGTATTCTGACAGCCGCCCGATAATTGACCCTGCGATCGACGTATTCAAACGTGCATTCGACTTCACGGGCAGGTCGAGACGGACTGACGGGATATCCTATTATCTGGCTCTCGTGATCCTAACTGTTCCGCTACATTTGCTGTCAGGTGGCCTGCTGTTCGGGGCGAGCAAAATGAGCGGTGGGGTTACCTTCGGCCTTGCGCTCGGCTCGCTTACAATCTTTTCCATAGCGACGGTCGCAGCCCAGTTTCCTTTGCTTGCATGGCTGGCCCGCCGAATGCACGATCACGGTTGGTCGGCGTGGTGGCTACTTGCCTTGGTCCCGTTGATGATCCTGACGAATATCGGGTTGCCGCCAATTGTAGAAAGTGTGTTCGCATTGGCAGGCATCGTCGGTTTGGGCTGCGCGGCGTTATGGGAGCCAGACTACCAAACAAACCGTTTTGGCCCTAATCCGCGTTTCCATCTCGATGAGACAGACCCAGTCGAGTAGTATGCGTATAGCTCTAACACCGCTTGCCGCACTCGCGCTCGCCTCTTGCGCTACTACGTCGCAGATGCCCACGCTCGATGCGCTGGCGCGCGATTACCTCGCGGTGCAGCTAGCGATCGGCGAGAAGGACCCGGGCTATGTCGATGCCTATTACGGGCCGCAGGCGCTGGCGGAGCAGGCAAAGGCGCAAGACGGCGATATGTCTCTGCCCTTGTTGCAGGCCCGCGTGATCGCACTCGACGCGACGCTTTCATCATACCCCGTCGATCCCGGCACGCTGGAAGCAAGCCGCGTGCGGTACCTGCGCGCAATGCTCTCCAGCGCCAAGGTGCGCTTGCGGATGCTGCGCGGTGAGACCATTCCCTTTGCTGACGAGGCCGAGGGTCTGTTCGGCGTGCGGCCGGAAATGATCGACCTTGCCACGCTTGATCCCGTGCTGGCCCGGATCGAGGAACTGGTTCCCGGTGAGCCATCCGACGGTCCGCTGCATGAGCGGATCAATGCCTATCGCGACCGTTTCATCATTCCCGACGAGCATCTTGACGCGGTGATTGACCGCGCGGTGGCAGAATGCCGCGCCCGCACTGTGCCCCATATCGCGCTGCCCGAAGGCGAGAGCTTCGACCTGTCGCTTGTGACGGACAAGCCATGGGGCGGGTTCAACTATTACCAGGGCAATTATCACTCGGTGATCGAGATCAACACCGACATCCCGGTGCGGATCGACCGCGCGCTGGATGTGGGGTGCCACGAAGCCTATCCCGGCCACCACGTCTATTCCACGCTGATCGAGCGCGACCGGGTGAATGCCCTGGGCGAGATCGAGTTCACCCTGCTGCCGCTCTATTCGCCGCGCGCCATCGTGTCCGAAGGCAGTGCCGAATATGGTGTGGAGCTGGCCTTTCCGGGCGAGGAAACGATGATCTTCGAGCGCGATGTGCTCGCCCCCATGGCGGGCATCGATGCCAGCGAGATCGGCGATTATTACGCATTGCGCGAAGCGACGTCTGACCTCGGTCCGGCCTATTACACGATCGCTGCAGCCTATCTCGATGGCGAGGCAAGCCGCGAGGATACGATCGGGAACCTGATCCGATACCAGCTGCGCAGCCGCGTGAGCGCGGAACAGAGCCTTGAATTCCTCGATACCTATCGCAGCTATGTGATCAATTACGATCTCGGCTCCGAAATCGTCGGCGATTTCGTGGAACGGGGCGGGGCGAACGAGGCAGAACGCTGGGAACGCTTCATCTTTATCCTCAGCAACCCCATCCTCCCTGAAGATTTGCGGTAGCGGGCTTTCCTACACCGGCATGGTCATGGTCTGCCTGCGGGCATGACTTGCTGGCTTCTGACGCGTGCTGAACGGCGGTTTTCCGCGCCTTTCCGCCTGATTTGCGGGCTGGCGGTTTTTGCCTTCAGAACCGTGTTCCATGTGTTCCATCCTCCGCCACAATCGCGCCGAGCAGGCCCCTTTCAATTTGGCCTGCCAGCCCCTAAATGCCCCACCATCATGGCACGGCCCAAACCCTCCACATTCGACAAGCAGAAAGTCGTCGCGGAAAACCGCAAGGCGCGCTTCAACTACACGATCGAGGATGTGTTCGAGGCCGGACTGGCGCTGCAAGGCACAGAGGTTAAGAGCCTGCGTTTCGGCGAAGGCTCGATTGCCGAGAGTTATGCCGAGATCAAGGACGGGCAGGTGTGGCTGGTCAACGCCAATATTCCCGAATTCAGCCACGGCAATCGCCACAACCATGAACCCAAGCGCCCGCGCAAGCTACTGTTGCACACCCGCGAGATTGAAAAGCTGTTCGGAGCGGTGGAGCGCAAGGGCATGACGCTGGTGCCGTTGTCGATCTATTTCAACGCTCGCGGCCGGGCAAAGGTTGAACTGGCGCTGGCCAAGGGCAAGCAGGCGCATGACAAGCGCCAGACGATGAAGGATCGTGACTGGCAGCGCGACAAGGCGCGCCTCTTGCGCGAAAAGGGCTGAGGCCTTTTCGCAACAAATTTGTGCTGGGTATTGCGCCGGTCGGCTCTGTTAAGGCGCTGTTCGTCGATCTGACGCTAAACGTCACTATCTTGGGTGTGTGAAAGGTGTATGGAACGCCCGTAATGGCTGAACGAAAGCAGAGCTGGATTGCGCGCAACATGCCGCGCCGCGAGGAGATGGAGCGCAACCGTTGGCTTGCACCCATCGCGCACCGCTTTGCCCGTTCGGACCTGTGGCGTTTCACCCGCCGCTCGGTTCCGCGCGGTGTGGCTTTGGGGCTGTTCGCCGCCTTCATCATTCCTGTCGGCCAGATTTTCCTTGCCGCGTTCCTGGCCCTGCCTGCGCGCGCCAACGTTCCGGTTGCCGCGCTGATCACCTTTGTCACCAACCCCTTTACCGTGCCGTTCTGGGCAGTCGTGGCAAACAAGGTGGGGCGCGTGATGCTAAAGGTGGATGCCGCCACAACCGGTGCAGCCAATGCCGAGATTGCCAGCGGCCGCTGGGAAAGCTTCGGCTGGTTCCTCGAAACAGCCGGTGTAACGGCATTCGGTTTCATTGTGCTGTCTGCCATCACGGCCGCGCTCGGCTATGTGATTGCCGGTTTCATCTGGCGCTTCCTCGTTTCGCGCAAGTGGGAGCGCCGGCCCGGGCGCCGCAAAATGCCCGACCCTGCCGAATGATGTGATTTCACGGGAAATTGTGCTTATAAGGCCCCGCATGTGTCCGGGCATTGAGCAGGGAGTTTCTTGACCAAGTGGAGATCGCGGAGAGGCCTGGATCGCGGCGTTTGCTCGATGGAATAGCCGTTGCCGGGGCGATCCTGCTGAGCGTGGGACTGGTGCAGTATGCGGCTGGCGACGTCACCGTGACACTGGCCTTTGCAGGCGGCCTGGTGGTTCTGGGGCTGGTGGCCTTCATGGCCATTCGCATGCAGGCAAGGCCGGAAGAACAGCTCACCCCTTCAGTGCCTGACTGGTCCGTCACCGTCGCTGCGATCGAGCAGCCGGGGCAAGCCATTGCCATTACTGACCGTGCCAATCGCCTGGTTTGCGCAAACTCCTCCTTTACACAATGGTTCGGGGCCGATCGTGCCCCGCCGCGTATCGATATGGAAAGCGCGAGCACGGAACAACTCGGGCGTGCAGCGCGTGCGGCCTGGCGCGACGGCAGCAGCGGTGAGGTGATCACGGTCAGCAGGGGGGCGCGCAGCTGGACCGCCGAAGCCGAGCGGGCAGGGCGAGGCGACGATTTCCTGATCTGGCGCTTCGCCCCGATCTTGCGTGACGAGCCGATGGTGGCCACCTCCACCTATCTTACCGGCCCATTCGGCAGGATTCTCGGCGATGCAGGCATTGCTCTGGCGCTGGTCGATCCCGAAGGGACCATTCGTGCCGTCAACACCGGGTTCGCCCGTCGTGCCAGCGGGGACGAAGCGGCTAGCCTGAAAGGTCACGAATTCGCCGCCCTCTTGCGTTCGGATGAGCGCGATCGGATTTTCTTTGCTCATGAAGGCAGCAAGGCTGTGCCGCAGGCGCTGATCCACGTGCCTGTCGGTCGCGGGCAAGATGGCAGGGCCGGGGCAACTGACGGCCCGTCCCTGATGATGCTGATAGAGGCCGGCGCGGGGCTGGGCGCGCTTGCCAGTGATTCCAAGGGCCAGACACCGCAGCTTGAAGCGCTGCTGGAGCAATTGCCGCTTGGGCTGGCCATGACGGATCGCGACGGGCATTTCCTGTTCGCCAATCCCGCCTTCTGCCGCGCTTCGGGTATCGAACCCGGCCGCCTGCCGCCTTATCCCTCCGACCTTGTCATCCAGCGCGACAAGTCTGCCATGTCCGATGCCGTGCGCCGCTTCGGCCAGGGCACGGCGAACAGCGGCGATATCGCGGTGCGTTTGCGCAGCGAGCCGGATGAACCGGTATCGCTGGGCCTTGCGGGCGTGCGCGGACTGGGCGAGGCGGCGGTGCTGTTGAGCCTTGCCGACACCACCGAGGAGACACGCCTCAAGCGGCAGGTTGCGCAAGCCACCAAGATGCAGGCGGTCGGCCAGTTGGCTGGCGGCGTGGCGCATGATTTCAACAATGTGCTGACCGCGATCATCGGCTATTGCGACCTGATGCTGCTGCGCCACACGCCGGGTGACAGCGATTATGACGATATCCAGCAGATCAAGGCGAATTCCAACCGCGCGGCCAGCCTGACGCGGCAATTGCTCGCCTTCAGCCGCCAGCAGACCCTGCAGCCCGAAGTGCTGCAACTGCCCGATGTGCTGTCTGAAGTGTCACAGCTGCTGAAGCGGTTGCTGGGTGCCAAGATCACGCTCACCACGCGGCATGACCGCAACCTAGGCCCGGTGCGCGCCGACCCGCGCCAGCTGGAGCAGGTGATCATCAACCTGGCAGTGAACGCGCGCGACGCGATCCAGTCCAAGGGCGGCGGGGAAAGCACATCGGGCACGCTCACTTTCGTCACCCGCCGCGTGGAATCGAAGGATATCCGCCGCATGGGATCGGAAATCATTCCGGCGGGCGATTATACCGTGCTCATTGCCGAGGATACCGGTGGCGGCATTGCGCCTGAAGTGCTGGGCAAGATCTTCGAGCCGTTCTTCACCACCAAGGAGCAGGGCAAGGGCACCGGGCTGGGCCTCTCGACCGTCTATGGCATCGTCAAGCAATCGGGCGGCTTCATCTTCGCCAGCAATGCCAAGGCACCGGACGGTTCGGTCAAGGGCGCGCGCTTCACCATCTACCTGCCGGTCCACAACGTGACAGAGGAAGAGCTTGCCAAGGCGGAGGAGCAGGAAGAGGCGCGCGGCTGGTCGGGTGGCGGGTGTATCCTGCTGGTCGAGGATGAGGACATGGTCCGCGCGGTTGCGGAACGCTCGCTCGCCCGGCAGGGATACGAGGTGCAGACCGCATCCGATGGCGACGAGGGCCTGGAGCTGGTGCAGGACGGCGGCGAGTTCGACCTTGTCGTGACCGATGTCGTCATGCCCAGCATGGACGGCCCGGCGATGGCCCGCGAAATCCGCAAGCTCAAGCCGCGCCTGCCGATCCTGTTCATGTCCGGCTATGCCGAGGAGCAGCTGCGCAAGGACATCGATATCGAGGCGATGCACTTCATTCCCAAGCCTTTCAGCGTGCAGCAAATTGCTGACAAGGTAGCGCAGGTTCTGGCCCGCCACGGCAAATCGCGTTAGCTTCCCGAGCGTTCAGGGCGGATACAGGCTGGCGTGACAGTGTTCCATGAAGCGTAATCCTTCGCCCGATGGGGGAGACAATCGATGAAGTTGAACCGCCTTGCACTTGCCACACTGCTCGCTGCGTCCGCCTTGGGAACTGCAGGATTGCAGGCCCAGTCGAGCCTTCCCGCAACCGGGGACGAGACCGCGCAGGGCGATCTCTCGGTCACGATCTACAACAATGGCCAGTCGCTGGTGCAGGACATCCGCCAGCTCGACATAAGCTCCGGCCGCTCGACAATCTCCTTCCCCGATGTCTCGGCGATGATCCGCCCGGAAACATTGAGCTTCGCCGCCAACAACACCGCCATCGTCGAACAGAATTTCGATTTCGACCTGCTCACGCCGCAAAAACTGATGGAAAAGGCGGTGGGGCAGGAAGTCACGCTGATCCGCACCAATCCGGCTACCGGTGCCGAAACGCTGAAGCGCGCAGAAGTGCTCTCCACAGTCGGCGGCGTGGTGGTGCGCATCGATGGGCGGATCGAGGTGTTGCGCGATGATGGCTTGCCGGTGCGGGTGATCTTTGATGAGGTTCCGCCAAACCTTCGCGCCAGGCCGACACTCTCAGTGACGCTGGAAAGCAGCCGCTCGGGCACGCGTCCCGCATCGATCCGGTATCTTACCCCCGGCCTAGGCTGGTCGTCGGACTATGTCGCGCTGTTTGACGAGGATGACGGCACCATCGACATGCAGGGCTGGGTCACGCTGACCAACACCACCGGCACCACCTTCCACCAGGCGGACACGCTGCTTGTTGCTGGCAATACCAGCGGCAGCTTCGGCTCGCGCGGGCGCGGCGACATGGTGCGCCCCGGCACAGAGACGGCAGACCGTGAACGGCTCGGCAATTTCTATCTCTATCCCATTGAGGGCAGGACCACGATTGCCAACAACCAGACCAAGCAGGTCAGCTTCCTCGATGTACAGGGCGTTCCTGCCAGCCGCATCTATGAGCGCAGCGTCGGTTGGCTGAGCAATGAGAGCGATCCGCAGGCCTTCTCGACCGCGATCAGCTTCTCCTCCAGCCGCGAAGGCGGGCTGGGCGATGCGCTGCCTGCTGGCACGGTGCGTTTCTACCAGCGCGATGCACAAGGTTCGCCGCAATTCATCGGCGAGAACTACATCGGCCACACGCCGATGGGCAGCACGCTTTCCATGCGCACTGGCGATGCCTTCAACGTCTATGGTCAAGCCGAAGTGGAAAGCCGCGACCGGATCACCTCGGCCGAATATGAGGAAAGCGCCCGCTATCGCATCGTCGAGAATGGTGAGGTCACTCGCACAATGCTCGTCGACCGCCACATCGAATATTACCGCACCACCATGCGCTACACGCTGACCAATGCGAATGACGAGCCGGTGGAAGTGCAGCTTACCCAGAACGGCCTCGATCGCGGATACTGGACCCGCGATTACCGCGTGGTGAGCGAGGATGTGCCGGGCGAGCAGCTGAATGCCAACAGTCGCCTCTACCGCATCACCATTCCCGCCAATGGCGAGCGTGTGGTGCGCGTGACTTACGAGACGCGCTTCTAGAGGGCGGGGCGATGCTGCGCCGCCTGCTCCCGGCCTTGCTGCTGCTGGCACCTGTTAATGGTGCACATGCTCGCGAGATTGTCGATGCCAGTGATCCGGTTGCCTTGGCCGTAACCGTTTATCGCGATCCCAATCGCGGGGTGGGCGGCGAAATGGAGCGCGACTGGCCGCAAGGCTTCGCGATGATCAGCGAAACGCGCACAGTTACTCTTCCACCGGGTCAGTCGACCATCCGATTCACCGGGGTGGCCGAAGGCATGGTTGGCGTTTCGGCCATCGTCACCGGTCTGCCCGGCGGAACGATCGAGAAGAACCGCAACGCCGACCTGCTCAGCCCCGCTTCGCTGGTGGACGGGATGCTCGGCAACCGCGTTACCGTCACCCGCACGATTCCCGGCAGCGGCGAGATGGTGAGCGAGAGCGCAGTCGTCCGCACGCGCGCCGATGGCGGGCTGGTGCTGCAGACGGGTGATGGTTTTGAAGCGGTGCGCTGTTCTGGCGTGCCCGAGCGGTTGACTTTTGACCGTGTTCCCGATGGTCTGTCCGCGCAGCCGGTCTTCACCATTGATACGCAGGACCCTGCAGGCGGCACCTACACCGTCACGCTTACCTATCTTGCATGGGGCTTTGATTGGGAGGCCAATTACGTCGCCACCTTTGCTGAAGGCGGCAATGGCCGCGATGTTTCCCTGCGTCTGATGAGCTGGCTCACCATCCTCAATGATAACAACCAGAGCTTTGCCGATGCCGAGCTAATGGCAGTGGCGGGCACGCTCAACGTGGTGAGCGATTTCGAGGATCTGGCAGAGCCGCCTGCAGCGCGGCCCTTGCGGCTGACGTGCTATCCCTTGGGCAGTTCGCTTAGCGGATCGCCCGTTCCGAACTATGGTGGCGGAATGCCGCTACCGGCGCCTCCGCCGCTGGCCATGGCCGCCCCAGCGATGATGCGCAGCGAATTGGCGGAGGCCGATGGGGCGGCCAGCATCGTTGTGACCGGAAGCTATAAGGCGAGCGAAGAGAACCTTGGCGAACTCAAGCTCTATCGTGTGCCGGAACGTGTCACCGTTTCGGCGCAGGGGCTGAAGCAGGTCGCTTTCCTTGATCAGGGCGAAGTGCGCGGGGAGCAGGTCTATACGGGCGCCTGCTGGCCGGAGAATGACAGCCAGCAAGCCGCCGATATACTGCTGGTGACCGAGAACAGCGAGGACAAGGGTCTCGGCGTGGCGCTGCCGATGGGAAATATCGCTTTCTTCGAGCCGTCCAGCCATGGCGAGCTGCTGGTGGGGGAGGACAGCCTGCGCGATTACGCCAGCGGGCAGGATATCGAGATCGAACTGGGTAGAAGCAACCAGGTCTTCATTGCCTGCGAGGTGACCGATATCGAGGAAGTTGGTGATCGATGGCAAGGTGACATGCAGGCCGTGATCACCAACGCCAACCCGACGAGTATTGCCATGCGGCTGCGGGTCGAAGCGGGCACCGGATATGACATCAAGGGGCTTCGCACGCGGCTTCACAATGGTGAGCGAATCGCGGAGTTCACCGTTCCCGCAAACGGAACGCGCACGGTCAAATGGCGCTATATCGAGAACGACTAAACCGCTCGAAAACCGCGCAATTCCGCTATTCCCGGCATTCAATCCAAGAAAATTCTGTTCCACTCTTGTTCTCATGGAACAAAATGGGTACAACGTGTTCCAGTTGATGAATTGATCACAACTCTTGGAACGTGTGGAGGGCCGTGTCATGGCTGCAAGTCTGAAACTGGTTGAAGGTAAGGAATCCAACGTGGATCGTCAGAAGGCACTCGACGCGGCGCTCGCGCAGATTGATCGCGCATTCGGCAAGGGCTCGGCCATGAAGCTGGGCAGCAAGGAAGCAATGAATGTGGAGGCGATCTCCACCGGTTCGCTGGGCCTTGATATCGCCCTTGGCATCGGCGGCTTGCCCAAGGGGCGCGTTATCGAGGTTTACGGCCCGGAAAGCTCGGGCAAGACCACACTGGCATTGCATGTGATTGCGGAAGCGCAGAAGGCTGGCGGCACTGCGGCATTCGTTGATGCCGAACACGCGCTCGATCCGGTCTATGCCAAGAAGCTGGGCGTGGACATCGATGAACTGGTTGTCTCGCAGCCCGATACGGGTGAGCAGGCGCTTGAAATCACTGACACGCTGGTGCGTTCGAATGCGATTGACGTGCTGGTGGTCGATTCGGTCGCTGCTCTGGTGCCGCGCGCCGAAATCGAAGGCGAGATGGGGGACAGCCACGTTGGCCTGCAGGCCCGCCTGATGTCGCAATCGCTGCGCAAGCTCACCGGCTCGATCAACCGTTCGAAGTGCATGGTGATCTTCATCAACCAGCTTCGCATGAAGATCGGCGTGATGTACGGCAATCCGGAAACCACGACCGGTGGCAATGCGCTGAAGTTCTACGCCTCTGTCCGTCTCGACATTCGCCGCACCGGCCAGATCAAGGACCGCGACGAGGTGATCGGCAATTCCACCCGCGTGAAGGTGGTGAAGAACAAGGTGGCCCCGCCGTTCAAGCAGGTCGAATTCGACATCATGTATGGCGAGGGTATTTCCAAGATCGGCGAAATCCTCGACCTCGGCGTCAAGGCGGGCATCGTGGAGAAGTCTGGTAGCTGGTTCAGCTACGACTCGATCCGCATCGGTCAGGGCCGCGAGAATGCCAAGACCTACCTGAAGGAAAACCCCGAAGTTTGCAGCAAGTTGGAAGCCGCGATCCGCGGTAAGACCGACGAAGTTGCCGAAGAGATGATGACCGGCCCGGACGCGGAGCCTGAGGACTGATCTCTTCAAGAAGCGCATCCCGCCCCCAATGACGACCGGGGCGCGCGCTTGAGAAAACGGAGCCGGTGTGCTGCCCTTTGGTCGGGGCGGGACACCGGCTTCTTTCGTTTCTATCTGTAAAGGCAGGGAGAAGTGCTGCGCTACTGTTCGCTCTCAATTGCCTTCCGCGAAGAACCGAATATCTTCGCACCCACAGGTCAGCGTGGCACCATACAAGATGGTGCCGAAGAGAGGGGCAGGCAACAATGGACAAGAGCGAATGGCAATGCGGACAGGGACAGACCTGGGCCGAGGAATGGCGCCGGACTGACCGCAGCTTCCTGGCCGTGACCGAGAAACTCCTCGAACGGACTCGGGGCGAGACATTTTCCCGTGTTCTCGACATTGGTTGCGGCGCTGGTGAGACATCGCTGGCCGTGGCCCGCGGCAGGCCCGATGCAAGGGTCATCGGTGTCGATATTTCGCCTGCGCTTGTTGCTGCCGCGCGCAATCGGGCAGAGAACTTCGGCAATCTTGCCTTTGAATTGGCAGATGCGGCAACATGGTCTCCCCCGGAAGGATTTGCACCTGACCTGCTGATGTCGCGCCACGGGGTCATGTTCTTTGACGATCCGCCTGCGGCATTCGCCCATCTCGCGCTCATTGCGGATAGCGGTGCAAGGCTGTTGTTCTCCTGCTTCCGAGATCCCGCCGAAAACCCGTTCTTCTCGGAAGTTGCTGCGCTCTTGCAGGAAACGCCGCCACCTCCTCCTGCCGATGCGCCGGGGCCCTTCGGCTTCGCCCGTCGCCAGCGTATTGCCGAAGTGCTCGAAGCGGGAGGCTGGGAACAGATAGCCATCGACCCCTTCGATTTTGCCATGATCGTGGGGGCAGGCGATGATCCGGTGGAAGATGCGGTAGACTATTTTGCCAGCATCGGACCCGCTGCCGTTGCCGCACGCGCCATGGCCGGGCCGGAGCGGGAGGCCTTCTTCGACAGGGTTCGCGGGCTTGCCCGACGCAACCTGCACGAAGGCTTTGTTTCGCTGCCCGCAGCCGGATGGCTGGTCACGGCGCGCAAATCCTGAAAAGGGACAGCAGACCGACCGATCGGCACAATCGGCTTAATCCGCTTGTCGCAGGCGCACGCAGGAACTAACTGGCAGCCATGAATTCGACCAACGATCTCCGCCGCACCTTCCTCGACTATTTCGCTGGGAACGATCACGCCGTGGTGCCATCTGCGCCGCTGGTGCCTTATAATGATCCCTCGCTGATGTTCGTCAACGCCGGGATGGTGCCCTTCAAGAACGTCTTCACCGGCCTTGAGACCCCGCCTGCGCCGCGTGCGACAAGCAGCCAGAAATGCGTTCGTGCCGGTGGCAAGCACAACGACCTCGATAATGTCGGCTATACCGCGCGCCACCTGACGCTGTTCGAGATGCTCGGCAATTTCAGTTTCGGTGATTATTTCAAGGACCGCGCGATAGAGCTTGCCTGGGGGCTGGTGACGAAGGAGTTCGGTCTCGACAAGGACCGGCTCCTTGTCACCGTCTACCACACCGATGACGAGGCTTTCGATCTCTGGCGCAAGATCGCCGGCCTGCCTGAAGAGCGCATCATCCGCATTCCAACCAAGGACAATTTCTGGGCCATGGGTTCGGATGGTCCGTGCGGCCCGTGCTCGGAGATTTTCTGGGACTATGGTCCGGATGTCGCCGGTGGTCCTCCCGGATCGCCGGATGAGGATGGCGATCGCTTCGTCGAGATCTGGAACCTTGTCTTCATGCAGCACTTGCAGGAAGCGGACGAGATAACCGGCAACCTTCCGCGCCCCAGCATCGATACCGGCATGGGGCTGGAACGTATCGCAAGCGTGATGCAGGGTGTGCAGAACGTGTTCGAAACGGACACGTTCCGGGCGCTGGTTGCAGCCAGTGAAGAGCTTTCGGGAGCCAGGGCGGAGGGCGAAAGCCTGGCCAGCCACCGGGTGATTGCCGATCACCTGCGGTCGACCAGCTTCCTAATCGCCGATGGCGTGCTGCCCTCAAACGAAGGGCGCGGCTATGTGCTGCGGCGGATCATGCGCCGCGCGATGCGCCACGCCCATCTTCTGGGTGCGGAAAAGCCATTGATGCACCGCCTTGTGCCCGCGCTGGTCGAGGAAATGGGCCACGCCTATCCCGAACTGCCGCGCGCCGAAGCTTTGATCGGCGAAGTGCTGGAGCGTGAGGAGACCCGCTTCCGCCAGACGCTCGATAAGGGCCTGCGCCTGCTGGACGAGGAAACTGCCAGCATGGGCGAGGGCGATAGCCTTGCGGGCGAAACCGCCTTCAAGCTCTATGACACCTACGGCTTTCCTTATGACCTCACCGAAGACGCGCTTCGTGCGCGCGGCATCGGCGTGGACAAGGACGGCTTCGATGCCGCCATGGCACAGCAAAAGGCAGCTGCACGCGCGGCGTGGAAAGGTTCCGGCGCGGCCGCAGATGGCGAACTGTGGTTCGACATTGCCGAACGCGAAGGCGCAACCGAATTCACCGGCTATTCCGCCACACAGGGCGAAGGCCACGTGGTTGCGCTCGTCGTTGATGGCAAGGAAGTGAACCGCGCCGAAAGTGGGCAGGAAGTGATCCTTATCACCAACCAGACGCCGTTCTATGGCGAAAGCGGCGGGCAGACGGGGGACAGCGGCAAGATCACCGGTGATCGCCGCCTGGAAATGGTGGTCAGCGACACCACCAAGCCGCTTGGGCGCCTGCACGCGCACCACGGCACCATCACCGGCGGATCGGTGGAGGTGGGCGATACCGTCCACCTTGCCATCGATGTCGAGCGGCGTGACCAGATCCGCGCGAACCACTCCGCCACGCACCTCGTCCACGCCGCGTTGCGCAACCATCTGGGTGACCATGTCACGCAGAAAGGGTCGCTGGTGGCGGAGGATCGTTTCCGCTTCGACTTCTCGCATCCGAAACCGCTTTCGTCAGACGAGATCGCCGTCATCGAAGCCGAGGTGAACGCCGAGATTCGCCACAACCAGGCCGTGACCACACGTCTGATGAGCCCGGATGACGCCATCGAGGCTGGCGCCATGGCGTTGTTCGGCGAGAAATATGGCGAGGAAGTGCGCGTGCTGTCCATGGGCAGCGCGGGGAAGGGCGGCAGGAACTATTCTGTCGAGCTGTGCGGCGGCACCCATGTGAAGGCGACAGGCGATATCGGCCTGTTCCGGATCATCTCGGAAAGCGCGGTATCGAGCGGTGTTCGCCGGATCGAGGCGCTGACCGGTGAAGCAGCCCGCCAGTGGGTGGTCGGTCGCGAAGAAGCTCTGAAATCCGTCGCTGCCACGCTCAAGACCTCGCCGGACGAGGCACTGGAACGCGTTGCTGCACTGGTGGACGAACGCAAGGCGCTCGAGCGCGAGCTCGCCGAAGCCAAGAAGCAATTGGCGCTGGGCGGCGGGGGCGCTGGTGCGGCTTCGGCTGACGAGGAAATTGGCGGGGTCAAATTTTCCGGCCAGGTGCTCCACGGCATGAATCCCAAGGAACTGCGCGGCCTGCTGGACGAGGCGAAGAACCGCATGGGTTCAGGCGTCGCGGCGATCTGCGCGGTCAACGAAGGCAAGGCTGCCTTCGCGGTAGCGGTGACTGACGACCTGACCGATCGTGTAAGCGCGGTCGACTGCGTGCGGGCCGGCGTGGAAGCGCTTGGCGGCAAGGGCGGCGGTGGCCGTCCGGACATGGCTCAGGGTGGCGGTCCGGACGGCGACAAGGCCGACGAGGCAATTGCTGCGGTCAAGGCTTTGCTGGCTGGGTGAAGAAGTCGATTGCCAGGATGCGACTTGGGGCAGCCAGTCTGGGCTGTTTTCTATTCCTGGCATCTTCGCTCATGCCATTCCTCGGAGGTGCCGCGCGCCACCAGATTCGTTGCGGACACCGTGAATTCACCGGTCGCTTTGACGATTGCTTCAACGACATGTTGCCCGTGTGGCCCCTGGCCGCACCTATCTTCGGGCTGCTGTTTGTCTTGCCTTTCGCCATTTTTGCTGCCGCAATCTGGGCAGTTCCGATGGAAGAGGGGCGACTGCGCTGGCTGAGGTCGGGCGAAAACTCGCCGGATGAAAACTGGCCGCTTTTGCAAATCGCCGGAGTGATCGGGACGTATTGGGCGTTCCGACAGGGCCAGAGCTATGCTGGTCACGATGTAGGCTGGCCGTTTTTCATCTTCTGGAACGTATTTTCCGCGTGGTTTGCGGTGGCAACGTTACTTGCGCTTCCGACTGAAATCAGGACGAAACTGGCGCAATTGACCAAGCGACTGCTCGGGCGCTGAGGCAGTCGTTGCGATTGACTGGCTCGCTCAACCCTGGTCGGACTTGCGGTCCTGCGCGTTACGGCGCCGATCACCTTCACTGCCGCGCGGCACGTCTTTCATGTTGATGTCCTGGCGGCCCTTGTCGTTCTTCGATCCGGCAACGTTCTGCGGCTTGAACTTCTCGTCATTGGGCGTGGGCTTGGAAGGATCCTTGCGTTCGCTCATGTCTGGTCTCTCCTTTCACACACCAACGCATGAGTTGGCGATAAGTTGCGGAAAGATCAGATTTCTGCCGTCGAAGTCTTCAGCTTCGGCTTGTGCTCCAGTTCCGCTTCCTGCTGGATCTTCTCGCGGAATTCGTCGCGCTTTTCGTGGATGCTGGCGATAACGGGGCCCATCGCAAAGCCGAGTTCGACCAGTACTGCTTCCGAAAGTTGCAGCGAACTCTCCAGCGTTTCCGGCACCGCAATCGTGGCGCCGCTGCGATAGAGTTCTGCCGCGTGTGCCGTGTCGCGCGCGCGGGCGATGATCGGCAGGTTCGGGTGCGCGGCACGCAGCTTGCGGACCAGGCGCTGGGCCAGGACATGTTCGTCCATGGTCAGGATCACCGCCGGGCAATCGGGCATGGCGAGCTTGTCGAGGATGTCCCCGCGCGCAGCATTGCCGAACAGGGCAGCATAGCCTTCGCGCCTTGCGTGATCGATCATGTCGGCGTCGGAATCGACCGCGATATAGGGTTGTTCGTGCTTGTGCAGCATCTGCGCCACCAGCCTGCCGACGCGGCCGAAGCCGATCACGATCACGCGGGGCTTGTCAGCGGATACGCCGACCTCGTCCAGCGAGGGCGCTGGATCCACCCGCTTTGCGACCTGCCGGCCAACCAGCGCCAGCAGGGGAGTGATGGTGAGGCCGATGGCCGTGACGATCTGCCAGAATTGCGCGGTGCCGGGCTGGATCAGCATGGCCTGCGTCGCGGCGGCCAGCACGATGAGGGTGGTTTCGGACGGGCTGGCCATCAGGATGCCGGTTTCCGTCGCTGTTCCCCGGCGGGCACCCATCAGCCGCAGAAGCACCCCCGTGACCAGCGCCTTCAGCGTCAGCACGCCCACAACGGCCACCGTTATGCTCCAGAGGTTTTCCCAGATCACGGTGAGGTCGATCCCCATGCCCACGGTGATCAGGAATATTCCCAGCGCCAGGCCCTTGAACGGCTCGATAATGCCTTCGACTTCGGTGTGATATTCGGTTTCCGCGATCAGCAGGCCGGCGATCAGTGCGCCGACGATGGGCGAAAGGCCGACCAGCGCGGTCGCAAGGCTGGCACCGATCACCACCAGCAGGCTGGCTGCGAGGAACAGTTCCGGGCTTTTGGCGCGGGCGGCAAGGGCAAACAGCTTCGGCAGGGCAAAGCGGCCGGCCACCATCATGACCGCGATCAACAGCAAGCCTTGCCAGATCGTGTCAAACAGGCCGGCCATGCCTTCTGCAGCGGCATAAGGTGCCAGCGCGCCGAGGAGGAAGATGATCGGAACGATCATGATGTCCTCGAACAGCAGCATGGATAGAGCGGCGCGGCCTACCGGCGTCCTTGTGCCAGCGATCGGCAACACCAGCGCCGTCGAGGAGAAGGCCAGCGCCAGGCCGAGCGCGAGGGCGCCTGTCCAGTATTGGCCCATCATGGACAGGAAGGCCGCGAGGAGCGAGCCGATGATCAGCAGTTCCAGCGCGCCAAGGCCGAACACCAGCCTGCGCAATTCCCAAAGGCGGTTGAAACTCAGTTCCAGGCCGATGGTGAAAAGCAGCAGGATGATCCCGAATTCGGCGAAGGGTTCAAGCCGCTCCGGGTCGGTGATGGTGAAGTGGGTCAGCCATTCATATTCGAACACCGCGCGACCGAGCCCGTATGGCCCGACCAGCAGTCCGACGAGGATGAAGCCGATGATCGGGGTGATGCGGAAGCGCGCGAAAAGCGGAATCACGATGCCTGCCGCGCCAAGAATGACGAGCGCATCGGACATCATCGGTGATATGTGGCCGCCGTGCATTTTCTATCTATGTCAGAGGATGGCCATGCGCTGCAATGCACAATTCTCCACAGCGGCAGATTGCGTCAGCCGCCGCCCGGGCCGTGTTGGCGATGCGGAATGGGGCCGTCCAACTCACCACCGCCTGTGGAGCCTTCTTCCCATTCGATGCGATAGAGGTCGAAGCGGCGGTCTGCGAGGTTGCGCACCGTGCCTTCGGCGCGCGCCCAGGACAGGTCTGCCAGATTCACGTCGCTGATGGTGAGCGTCTCGACATTCTCGCTCGCTTCGGCCGCAATGCCATCGCGGGCAAAGGGAAAGTCGCACGGGGTCAGGATGCAACTCTGGGCGTACTGGATGTCCATGTTGGCCACATTGGGCAGGTTGCCGACATTGCCGCTCATCACGACATAGCATTGGTTTTCGATCGCACGGGCTGCCGCGCAATATCGCACGCGCATGTAGCCCTGACGGCTGTCCGTGCAGAAGGGCACGAAGATGATCCGTGCGCCTTCATCCACCAGGCGGCGGGTGAGTTCGGGGAATTCGCAATCGTAACAGATCTGCACGCCGATCGGGCCGCAGTCGGTCTGGATCACGTCGATGGAATCGCCGCCCTTGATGTTCCACCAGTATGCTTCGTTGGGGGTAGGGTGGATCTTTTCCTGCTCGTGGGTGGAGCCGTCTCGCAGGCACACCATGGCAACATTGTGGATGTCCCCGTCGGCCATCCGGGTGGGGTGCGATCCACCGATGATGTTGATGTTGTACTTCAGCGCCATTTCCGACAGCGCCTCGCGGATGCGCGGGGTGTAGGCGCTGAGGCATTCGATAGCCTCGATGGGAGACAGTTCCTCCTCTTCCGCGCTCAGCAACATCAGCGTGAACAGTTCGGGAAAGAGAATGAAGTCAGCCTCGTAATCACTTGCGACATCGACGAAATATCGCACCTGGCCGATGAATTCGTCAAAGTCCTTCACCGCGCGCGCCTGCAGCTGGCAAGCGGCGATCCGCACCCCTTCCACACCGCGCGGAACGCGGTGGCGCGCGCTATCTTCCTGGTCCACGAAGGGATTGCGCCAGACCATGTGCACGGCGTTGCCGCGGCTGCGCGAATCCTCGGGAAGGTATTTCGAAAGGATGCCGATCGGCTCGAAACCGTTGGCCAGCTGGAAGCGCAGCACGGGATCGTGCAGCTTGCCGGACATCACCTGCTCGAGATAGTCTTCGGGGCTGTCTACCCGGCGCCAGTAGCGCTTGAGGTTGGGCATGCGCCCGCCAAAGGCGATGCCCTTCAGTTCCAGCCGTTCGGCCAGTTTGCGGCGTTCCTCGTAAAGCCGCCGCCCCAGACGCGTGCCGCGCACCTTGGGATCGACGCACATCTCGTAACCGTAGAGCCAGTCCCCCGTCGGATCGTGGCGGCTGCCATAGCCGTTGCCGGTAATCTCGTCCCAACTGTGCGGGCGCAGCGCCTTGTCGCCGCCGATCCGCATCGAGGCGCAATAGCCGATCAGCTTGTCATCCAGCAGGGCGACGAAGCAGCCCTCGGGATAGTTGTTCAGCTGTCCG
>JAUIJI010000031.1 GCA_030431435.1 Alphaproteobacteria bacterium
GCCTCGTTTATGACCGTGTCGGCAGCACCTTCCGCACGCTGCGCCATGGCGATGTTGACCAGATCGAGGCCGACCTGATGGCCGCAGACCGCAGCCCGCGCCGCCCGGTCACCACCGGCCGCCGCCGTCCGGGTCAATATGCCGAAGGGGGCATCTATTACGGCAATTTCAGCAGCGTTGCCCCGGCCATCCTGCGCTCCACGGCCTTGAACGAAGACGGGCTGTGCGGCGAATGCCATTACCCCGGCGATGCGGCTGCCGGCGTGCTGTCTGTCGCCCCGGTCACCCAGACCAGCCGCTTCATGATTCACGGCTGGTTCGATCATGACGCGCATACCCAGGAAGAATGTTCCACCTGCCACGCAGCGGAAACATCCAGCGATGCGACCGACCTGCTGCTGCCGGACCTCGCATCCTGCCGCGACTGCCACGAGGGCGAGAAGTCGCTGACTGCCGAAGTTCCTTCGGGCTGCGCCATGTGCCATTCCTATCACCCGCGCGAAGGCGCTGCCGCAGCGCCGCCGCGCATTGCGGGGAACCTGTCCTTGCGGGAATGAGTTTGATGAGAGGTCGATCAAGGACCCGGAACGGGAGGGCGCGCCGATGATCATCGCGCAAATGACGGACATCCATATCGGGTTCGAACCCGACGCCCGGCCGGAAGAGCTCAACCGCCAGCGTTTCCGCGCCACGCTCGACCGCTTGCTGAAACAGCCCAACACGCCAGACATGCTGGTCTGTTCGGGTGACATTACCGACCGCGGCGACGAGGACAGCTTCCGCAAGACCGCCGAACTGCTGGCGGAATGCCCCTTCCCCGTGCACGTCATGGTGGGCAACCATGACAGCCGCGAAGGCCTGCTCGCCGCCTTTCCGCAAACGCTGCATGAAGGCGATGGCTTCATCCACACGGCGTTCGAACAGGACGGGCTGCTGATCGTGCTGCTCGATACGCTGGAGCCGGGCCGCCACGGCGGCGCCTTCTGCGAAAAACGGCGGGACTGGCTGCGCACCAGGCTGGAAGCCAACCGCGATACGCCCACGGTGATCTTCATGCACCACCCGCCGGTCGTCTCCGGCATCGGCTGGATGGACCCGCGTCCTGACGAGCAGTGGATCCTCAACCTAGCCGCCGCGCTGGAGGGGATGGATCAGGTGCAGGCGATCCACTGCGGACATTTGCACCGCCAGATCGTCACCGATTTCTGCGGCATTCCGCTGAGCGTCACGCCATCGGTCGCCCCGCTGGTGAGCATGGATTTGCGCCCGATCTCCGGCGACAAGCCCGATGCCCGCGCGCTGATCACCACCGAACCGCCCACCTATGCGCTGCATCACTGGGACGGCACGCGGCTGGTTTCGCATTACGAGAAGGTCAGCGACTGGGATGTGATCGCCTTCTACAGCCCGCATCTGCAGCCGATGATCCGCGAGATGGAGCGCGAGAAGCTGGAGGGCTAGGGAACAGCCGGCTCCGGTACTTGCGAAACCTCGCCCGTTGTCTTCCGAGCGTTCACCCAGCGTGACCGCGCGCGCTGCAGCGGCAGGTCTATCCAGCGCAGGATCACCACCGAAAGCAGGATCGAACCGGCCATGGTGAACAGCAGCGGCGCCAGCCCCTCGCGCGGCAGGAAGTCATAGGCAAAGACCACCAGCGGCCAGTGGATCAGGTAGACCGGGTAAGACAGATCGCCGAGGAACCTGTCCCGCCCATCGCTCTCCTGATGGCACGACCGTATCGCCAGCGGCAACAGTATCGCGGCCAGCAGCCAGTTGAGCGCGGTGGTCTGGGTGTAGAAACCGCGGTCAGTCAGGATCGGCGCAAGGCTGCTAACCAACACGCCAAGTAGCACCGCCACGCCGAGCAGGACCGATACCGCCACCAGCGCCTTGCCGGGCCTCCATGGCACGGCTGCCGCAGCCATGCCCACCGCGAACCAGCCGATCAGCCGGATGTGGCCGGGCATGTCGATGAGCCAGCCCCACGCGGTGACAGCAATCATCGCCGCCGCAAAGCGCAAGGCGCCGACCTTGGCGAGCGCAAAGGCGAGGATGGGCGCGACCAGATAGAACTGCATCTCGACATCGAGCGACCACGCTGGCTCGAGCAGGCGAGGGTCCAGCCCGCTGTAGCCGACGAAGAAGACATGCGAGAACAGGCTGCGCATATCCTGTGCTGACAGGAACGCGTGTCCCCAGCCATCCTTTGCCATGGCAGCAAGTGCGAATGCGAAAAGGCTCGCCACCGCCATGGTCGGCATCAGCCGCCAGTAGCGGCTGGCCATAAAGGTGAGGTAAGCGCTCCTCGTCCCCGAATAGCGTTCCGTCCACATGCGGTAGATCCAGAACCCGCTCAGAACGAAGAACAGGTAAACCGCCGCCCTGCCGATCATCACCCCGGCGATGTGTTCATACACCACCACCAGCGCCAGGAAGAGGCGCAGATGCCCGGGGCCGGGCGACAGCAGGGATGAGTCCGGTTTCACGCCGGTAATGGTAAGGGGAAATGGTGAATTTGGGGTTTCGTAGCGTCAAAGAACCAATGTTAGTTCCTGGCCCCGCGTTCATGCCTCTACTCCGGCTTTCGCCACTCTAGCCGTGCTTCAGACAGCCAGTTGCAGAGGAAGATCACGACGAGCCACAAAACAAAAAGCGTAGATATTTCCGCCCCCGCCCCCTGAAACCGTCTCCAACCCGGATCACCCTCGGCGATTGCATCTTCGTAGCCTAATGAATAGGCCAGCAAGGCAACGCCGATCATTAGTAAGGTAACGTAGAAACGCTTGAAGAGGTTCGCACGAAAATAGGCGAGCGCGACCAATGCTATCCAGCCCGCAATGCTGGCGTACAAGTGGATTGGCTCAAGGCTAGGCATTTCGGCTCACCACCTTGTGCCCCTACTCCCCACCCGCAGCCGCCAGCACCGGTCCTCTGCCCGGCACCCATGCGGTCATGTCCACCTCGTCACTCACGCGCCAGGGGATGCCGGCATCGTTGAGGAAGAAGTCTTCCATTTCGGCGCGGGTGAAGGGGCGGGAGCCTAGGCGGCCGAAGATGGCGATCTGGCCGCCGGTCTCGTCAACCGCGCGGTCACGGTCGAGGCCCTTGGACATCGACAGCGCGGGCGATGGCGTCTTCGCCCAGGCGATCATCTCCGGCACCGGCGCGGGGCTGAAGCCGTAGAAATTGCGCTGGCTGTCCGGGCTGGTGAGTTGCAGCACCTTCACCCCGTTCACCCCGTCCGCGACATAGGCGAAGAGGCTGGCGTTGGTTGAGGCGACCACCACGTCCTCGACATCGGTCATCGTGCCGCCAAATGTTTCGCGCTTGTAGACGCTGGGGGCGAGCGGGCGGGTGATGTCCACGATCACCAGCCCCTCGTGCTTGCCCGCGACATAGGCATAGGTGCGGGCAAGGTAGATGCGCTGGGCATTGTCCATCGCCACGCTGCCTTCGGGGCGCAGCACCGGATTGCGCAGATTGGTGACGTCGAAGACCTTCATGCCCTCGCTGTCCGTTACCCAGAGATAGCGGAACTGGATGGCAGAGGCGCGGGCATCGTCCATTTCGCGCACGGCGGCCAGCTGCGGGCTGTCCGGGTTGGACAGGTCCACCACCACAAGCCCCGCGTCAGCCGTGATATAGGCGACTTCGCCGGCCAGGGTGATGTGGCGCGCACCGTCGAGAACGCCATCCGGGTTCCACGCATCGCTGCCATCGCCGAACTCGTGGCGGTGCAGGTCGTTATTGCGCAGTTCGCCATCGGCGAAGGTATCGACATTGACGAGGATCAGGCCCTCCACCGCATCCGTCACCACGGCGTAGTGATAGATCGGCAGGAAGGGCTGCTCCTGGTTCATCTCGCGCATCATTTGCGTGTTGCGTTCGGGCGCGATCGGCTGGTTGGTGGGCAGCGCCATGCAGGTGGCGTTCCGGCTGCCGACATGGCTGTCATGCCCCAGGGGCGAGAACGGCGCGGTGATGATGCGTTCGCCAAAGCCCTTGGTGGCGATGCTGGCGATATCATAGACGCGGAAGCCGCCCGTGCCTTCGGCAACGAACATGTATTCGCCGCGCATCTGCAGGCAGCGCACGGCATCCCTTGTACCTTCCACGACATTGGCAAATTGTTCGAGCGCCTTGGTTTCGCCGGAGAGGTCCCCGTCGAACACGTTACCGCGCGTCCAGTCCTTCAGCTCGCGGCCATTGTCCTCCACATGCATGCGCCAGTAATCGGGATAGGCATAGCGGTGGAGGTAGGAGCCGAGCACGGCCTGCGGCTCATCCCATTCGGTGACGCGCGTGGCCTGGAAGCCGCCTTCAAGGCCGGTCCACGCATTCATGCCGATGAAGTTCACGTAATTCGTGCCCAGCAACAGCAGCTGCGCCATGATGGCGTTGTTGTCCTCTTCCTCGGACAGGTGGCAATCGCTGCACCCCTTGGTCTCGGTCAGCCGCACGGTATGCGGGAAATGCGGGGCGAAGGCCTGCGATGAGAAGCCCACCGCGCTGATCGGCGGCTGCTGGATATAGATGCGCTCGCGGTTGATATTGGTGGAGGAGAGCACCAGCGCGCTGGACGAACGCACCGGAGCGACCTGGTTGCCCTTGGTGGTCTGGTGGATGCCCAGCTGGAACATCTGGTCGCGCGCGACTTGCGGGTTGTAGGTAGCGAAGTTGCGCGTGGTCTCGCCTTCATAGCGGTGCACCTCGCTCTGCCAGTTCGCCTCGATCGGCAGATGGCAACCGCCGCAGCTGGTGGTCCAGCTGAGGTGGCAGGTGAAGCAGGCCATGTCCTCATCGCCATGCGCGCGGTTGTCCGGCGAGACGCCGGGGCCGAATTCGAAATTGCCGGTTTCCGCACCATCGCGGCTCATCAGCTTGGCGCGGGCGGACTTGCCGTTGAATTCCGGGCTGGTGGGATCGACGCTGTTGCGAACCAGCGAGACCTCCCATTCCAGCTCGGGATCGACGATGCTGCGCTGGATCAGCGTGCGCTGGCCGTTGGCCCCTTCCATCCATTCGAAGCGGCGGCGGCCATCGGGGTTGCGGATGAGGGACAGGTCATGGCCTTCGGGCGGTGCGGCCGGGCCGGAGGTGCGCAGCGTGGGGAACTCGTCCGCCGTACCGTGGCAATCCTTGCAACCGATCTCGATGGCATTGGCGACTTCGCCATAGATCAACCCGTTGCCGTGGCTGTCCTGGCTGAAGTGGCAATCGGCGCATTGCATGCCCTTTTCGGCATGGATGCTCATCATGTGCACGGCCTTGCCGGGATTGGTTCCGACCTCGACGAACTTGTCCTCGCCCTCACGCCGGAACAGCTCCGGGTCATCGGGGTCGAGGATATTGCCGTCTTCGTCGAGCAGGTTGCCCTCGCGGTCGCGCTTGAAGATGGCGCGGAAGTTCCAGCCATGGCCGTGGTAATCGCCGAACTGCGTATCGCGCGCCTCGGCGTTGAGGTCATAGACGTTGCGCAGGAAATCGAGATCCGCCCACAGCCCGCGCGGGGCCGCGCCTTCGGGGTTGCGATCGAGCACCGCGCGCACTTCCTCGGCAGTGGGATAGCGCTGCTGGAGATAGGTGGCGGCGTAGTCCTCGTCGCTCATGCCTTCAGGGCGCGGGGCGGTGTTTTCCGGCCCCGGCCACATCAGCGGCGCGTCGGACTCATAGTCCCACATGGTGTAGCCGAGGAAGGAGTTCAGGAAGATGTTCGGCTGGTGCATGTGGCAGTTCATGCACTGGCTGGTGGGGATGGCGCGGGTGAAGACATGCTGCAGCGGGTGGCCGCGCTCGCGGTTGGGGTCGAATTCACCGCCGCCGGGCTGGATCAGTCCGCCATGGCCGCTGCTCGGGTGGCTTTCGGTGCCGTTGTGGTCATCGTGAGTATCGCCATGATCGTCACCATGATCGTCGCCATGATCCCCCTGCATCTTGCGGTTGATAGTGGGATCGACGGTGATCGTCTGCCCGTCACGGCCATATTGCGCATAGGTGAGCGAATGGCGCGGTTCGCGGTCATTGGCATAGACCACGTGACACGCCGCGCACCCCGAATGGCGATAGTCGCCCGGCTGGTCATTCGTCCCCATGAACCATGTGAAGGGATCGTTGAGGCGCGTCTTGTGGATGTTGAGCACGGGGATCGCCGCGCGCAGGCCGGTGGCCGGGCCACGGTTGGACTGCTTGAGGTCAGGCCGACCCGGCTCCTCCAGTCGCTGGACCAGGCCGGTGGGGTTGGGAATGCCGATTTCGGGGAACTGGCTGGCGATATTGCGCCCGCCGCGCTCGAATACGCGGAACACGTCCGCAGGCGGCACCACATGCCATGTCGGCAGCGGGTAAAGCGTGGCCAATGCGCCGCGCGCTGCCTGTTCAGGCGTCACGGTGCCGGCGGGTGCGCCCGGGCTCTGGATCAAGGCGGCAGTGCCATCGCGGGTATAGGCTTCGCCCAGCACGTAATTCTTGAAGGGCAGGATACCGTTGTTGTAGCTCGCACCGCCCCAAAGCATCGCGCCTGTCGCCATCAGCGAGCGTTCGTTCGCCTCGACCAGCTCCATGTGGCAGGCCCCGCAAGCTTCGCGCGCCACGCGGTAGTCGGACGGGTTCACGAAACGGACGAATTCGGGGCTTTCGCGGTTGAGCAGCGAATAGGAGCGCTCCGGATTGGCAGAGCTGGGGAAGTGCCAGCTTTCGGGCAGGGTGGGCAGCACGTGGGCTGCATCGCGCGCGGCGATATATTCCGGATGGTCGAAATCGAGTTCGGGATTGCCGATCACATCGGGATTGCCGCCGTGGCAATCGACGCAGCCGATCCGCACCGCATCGCTGGTGTGCATGGTCGGCGCATCGGTCTGCACGTGACAGGAGAAGCACCCGTCGGACTTCGCCATCATCTCTTCAAGCGTCTGGTTCTGCGGCGCAGGCGCAGCGCGTACCAGCGAGTAATCGCGCTCGACCGGCGTTTCCCCGCCACCGGCAGCCTGCGTCTGCGGGCCAAGCACCACTGCGGCGGCGGCGAAGGCCATGCTGGCGGCAAGGGCGATATGGCGTTTCAGCATCATCAGTAAGTCAGCGTCACATTGGCGAGGACGGAATAATAGGTCCGGTCATTGCCGAGATTGTCAAACAGGTCGCGGAAGCCATCGCCGGACACCAGCGCCGCGCCGGAAAGGCGGGCTATGATGTTCTGCGTCGCCTTGGGGCGCCAGATAGCGGAGGCCGAAAGGTCATAGCCGATGTCCTTGGGGATCGAGCCTTCGACGCGCAGGGTTTCCAGCACCGTCGTATCCTCGAACCACAGGTGGTTGGCATTGGCGGACACGCGCAGTTCGGGCGAGATGTCGAAATCCGCGCCCACGCCGACGAGGATCAGCCCGGGGTTGTTGAAGTTCGACTGGCCCTGCTCCTTGGAACTGCGCAGCGAATTGAGGATGCCGTTGCGGCCATTGACGCTAATCGCGCGCCCGCCACCGGCGAAGGGGATCGTCTGGCGGATCCAGTAGGACGTGTCGGCACCGGCAAAGACGGGGTTCTCGAAGATCGCGTCGAAGCCGGTTTCCTTGTCATCGAACGGGTCGCCATCACCGCTGGCATAGGCGCCGGACAGGCGGAAACGTGCCCAGTCCCGGTCGTAGGACAGCTCGATCGCGCCGAACTGGGCGTTGATGTCTGCCGGGCGGTCCGTGAAGAAGGAATTGCGGTCCTCGCCCAGCGCCCAGTAAGCGCTCGCCGTCAAATTGATACGGCCTATGCGGCCATCGGCGTTATATCCCAGGTAGACCACGTCATAATCGCGGCCCCGCAGGTTGCCGAGCAGGGCAGGGCGCACGGGGAAGCCGTTGTCGTCGATTTCCACGCCATTGCCTTCGCGGTTGCGGTTGTAGACGATGGTGAACTGGCTGGTCAGCGCCGGGATCAGGAAATCCTGCCGATAGACATTGGCGAGGAACACCAGGTCATCGCGCGGGCGCTGGACCACGGAGTTGAGGCCCGAGTTGGTGTCTTTCTCCAGCCGCCAGAACACGCCCAGATTATACTGGAAACGGTTGTTGTCGCGCGTGCCGAACAGGCGGAAGCCCAGCTGGTTGTCATTGAACAGGAAGCCGCGGAAATCCGCCTGGATGGGCTGGATGCCGATGCGGAAGCTGTCAAAGTCATACCGTTCGGACGTGTTGCGGATGTGGTAATCGAAGAAGGCTTCCTGCACGCCAAGGAAATGGTCGGTCCGGTGGGTCGGCTTGGTCGGCTCGACGAAGAGCACGCGCCGTTCGGGCACGTCGACATGGTTGATGTTGTAAGCCAGCGTGACGCGGTATTCGACGTCCGGTGGCTTGTAGGCGGTGGAGCCTTTCAGCAGCGCGAAACCGGCAATGAAAGTCTGCGAGAAGACATAGGAATAGTCCTGCCCGAACACGTCCAGCCTGTCCGGGTCCTGCGTGGTCTGCACGCCCACGGGGATGGGGAAGGTGCGCGGTTCGAAGACCGTGTCCGAAATGGCGTTGAGGACGAGGAACCACTTGCCCTCTTCCAGCCCCAGCCAGCTGGGCGTGAGGCATTTGGCGCTGCCATAGGGGGCTTCGGTTCCTGATGCTTCTGCTGCATCGCGCGCCGCCTGCCGCCGCTCGCGTTCCTCGTCGCTGTTGACGCAGATCGGGCGGTCACCCTTGTAGGTGTTCTGGTTATAGGGATCGAGCGCATCCTCGGTAACAAGGCCGAGGTTCTGGATCAGGCGCCAGCGATCAGGAATCGGGATCGTGTCCACCGGGAAGGCTTGCGGGGGCGGAGCACGCACCGCACCGGGATTATCCTGCGTCACCGCTTCGGGAAGCGGGGCGACATAGCCGGGCCGCCCGCGTCCCTCGATCACGCCGGGATCGACCGGGTCTGCCGGTTCTTCCCCGCGCGTGCCAAGGCCGCGCTCCGGCGCTTCGCCTTCATATTGCGGCTGTTCGGCCACCACCTCTTCGGGCGGTGCGGGTTCAGGCGCTTGCTGCTGCGCTGTGGCAGCTTCCGCCTGTGCCAGCAGGGGCAAGATGAGGAGAGACGCGCTCACAGCCCCTGGCACACATTCTGCGCGGCAGTATCGAGGAAAGGCGCGAAGGGGCAGTTGATATAGCGCAGGCGAACCAGCCGCCCGTTCACATTCACCTCTATCCGGTCAGCCCGGATCGCCGGGTCGGCATTGCCGATAGTGCCAACGCGCACGCCTGCATTGTTGAGGCCGAGGAAGCTGACCATGTCATCCTGGTCAATGCCGTCGCCCGAAACGCCGATACCGCCAACCAGCTGGCCGCCGCGATAGATCGGCACCGAGCCGGGGAAGATCTGGATGCCGTTGGCAATGCGCCGCTGGCCGGGAGCAGCCTCGGGCACCTGTGTGCAGCCGACCGGCGTATCCGCGCTGGCACCATTGCTGGCGATGAAGGCGACATGCGCGCCGACATTGGGCGTGATCAGATCGGTCTGCAGGCCCACGGCGAAGGGGCTGAAAAGCTCCGACGAGGAGACCGAGAGCGGCCCCGGCGGCTGGCCAGCCTCGCCATCAGGGAAATAGGGGCGCGAGAGATTGCCGCCAGACCTGTCTGCAAAGGCATGGGTGCCTGTCAGCGCGTTCGGATCGCCAAGGAAATCGCGCACGCGCTGCACATAGGCGGGGACGTTGGCGACATTGGGCACGACCGGCGTCGCCAGCAATTGCTGGGCTGCGACCGGGTTGGAGAAGAAGCTGGCGGTGCGCGCCTTCTGCAAGGACACATCGGTGCCGAACATCGGCCCGTCAGGCGAACGCACTATGCCGAGTACCGCGCCATGGGTATCGACCACGCTGATCGTGGCCTGCATCCGGCTGTCGAGCGGGCGGCGGATCTGCGCGCGGCTGCGCGAGAGGACTGCGAAAGCCTCCTCCATGATCGCGCGCACTTCTGCCTGGGTCAGCGGCTGGGGGACGCTGGCCGCGTCGGTCCCGCCCCGGATGGGGAAGCGCGGATTGCCATTGCCGTCTGTCAGGACGAAGGCATCGGGGTTGGAGAATTCGGCTGCCGTTGCCGCGCGAACGCCGGAAGCCTCGCTGCCATAGGGCGTGCCTGCGCGCAGCGTGCCGTCGGTATAGCCTGCCACGGAAACCAGCGCGCCGTTGGCCGCCGCGAAGTTCGTTTGAAGCGGGGACAGCTGGCCCGCCACAGCATCGCTGAAGCGCAGCGCGGTGCCGTCCACGAAAATGCGCTCGGCGCGGATGTCGGTCGGCGCTTCGAACCCCTGTATGCCGGCCAGAGCGATCGCTTCCTCATCGTCGAGGTCGGTATCGAGGATGTTGTCGTCAAACCCGTAATCGCCATCGCCCATCACGCCGATGCCGCCCACGACCACGCCGTTCTTGTAGATCGGGAAGCCGCCGGGATCAGCCGCAAGGCCAAGCGGTGAGCGCTTGGGGCCGATCATCGCGGCAGCACCGCCGCCCGGATTGAAACGCTGGTTCAGGTCCGAACACGGCAGATTGCTGAACTGCACCCCGAACAGCGGCCCGCTTTCGAGGCCCACGGTGGTGGGGGCGGGCGGGAAATGCTGCTGCACGATCTGGCTGGCCGTGCGGCTGGAAAAGGCATTGCCGCCGCTGGACAGGTAAGCGCCCGTGATCGCCTTGGAGATGGCCGCCGCAGTCGCCGGAACCATCGCGCCTTGCAAGCCAATCTCTGTTCCCGGCGCGGCATTGCCGCCGATGCGGCGGGTGGAAAGCTGCGCCACGTCAGGTGCGCCAGCCATGCGGAACACGGCGAGCACATTGCCCACCCGGTCCGTTACCGCAATGACGGAAGGCAAGCCGCGTGCGCTCGCCTCGCCTGCTGCCTGCGCGATGATCTGCTGCACCTCTGCAATCGAGAGCGATTCCAGCGCGGGCGGGGTGAACAGTCCTCCCGGTGCAGGAGTAGGAGTAGGGGCCGGTGTCGGGGCAGGCGTGCCGCCGCCGCCACCGCCGCCGCCCGGGCCGCTGCTGCCGCCGCAGCCAGAAAGGACCAGCGCGGCGCTCGCCATCAGTGCTGTCAGACCCCGCACGCGCATTACCGCAGCCGCCCGATCGCGTTGACCGCATTGCCCAGCGCGCTGCGGAATTCGGCTGGCCGGAAGCTCTCCGGGCTGCGCACGGCCTGATAGGCGCGGTTGATGTCAGCGCGGATACCAGCCGCCGCTCCCACGGTGATGCGGCCTTGCGTCACCAGCGCGTTGAGCAATGTGTCGACCGCCATCACCGCTTGTGCCGATCCGGTATAGTCGGTGAAGCGCGCGTTGGTGGCGCGGCCTCCGATGGTGGCGATCACCTGGAATGCGTCATTCCCGCCATAGCTGCGCGCGGCCAGCGCATCGGAAAGCCGCGCGGCTTCGCTGCGCAGCGCCATCGCGGCGGCCTGCGCCTGCGGGCGGCCTTCGTCCATGGCATCGTGGAAGTTGCGGCTGGCGGTGCGGAAGCTCTCTGCCCGTGCCGGTGCCAGCGCCTGCGAGACGGCATCGAGCATGATGATGTTCTCGTCATTGAACGGCGGCTGGCCGAAGGGAATGGGCCGCTGCGGATTGGTCTCGAAGGTCAGGCGCCGTTCCGGCCCGTCGGTGATCGGGCGGTGGCAGCTGTGGCAATCGTAGAAATAGAATTCGGGGAAGACGCCTTCGGTCGCGAGGTCCGGGCGGGAGAACAGGTCCGTCGCGCGGGCAACGGCTTCGGCCTGGCCCACCGCCCACAGCTGGACATTGTCCGTCGCGCGCTTGCGCTGCACGTAATCGGCATCCTCGTCATGGTGCTGCTGGAAGGCGCTGAACAGGTCCAGTTCGAAGGAAATGCGCGGGTGGCCTGCTGCCATCATCGCATGGGTGACGAACTGGCCTTCCCTGGCGCTGCCATAATGGCAATCGAGGCAGACCTTGGCGCGCACCTGCGGTTGTTCCAGCGGCACCAGGCCATTGCTGACATTGTTGGCATGCGTTCCGGCCACTTCATAATGCGTGGCGAGCCATCCGGCAGCCGCGCCATGGCAGCTTTCACAGCCGACGCCATCGCTGGTGTGGAAGCGTGGGCCGCGCTCGGAGGCAGGCACATAGGTGGCGTGGCAGCCAAGGCATTCGGAGCGCGATGTGGCGTTGTCCCAACCCAGCGACTGCGCGATCTGCCGACCGCGCCGACCGGCAAGCACGCTGTAAGCCCGGCTGTGCGCCCCGCTGACGGCGGCAGGGCTCTGCCAAGTGGCAATCTCGTCCTGGCGCACGACCGCGCCATTGCCTTCGCTGCGCCCGTGGCAAGTGGAGCCTGCGCAGGACGCGACACCGGTATAGGAATAGCCCGCTTCCGCCGTGGCATTGCCATCGCGCGGCAAGCCGATGACCAGCGCGGATGCAGCGACAATGGCAAGCAGAAGGGCGGGGAATACACGGCGCACGCGTGCAGAAGCTGCCTTGCCTGCGGTCACGCGATCGCGCTTCGTCATGCCTGTCCCCCCAAGCTGGCCTCTGGCGGCCAATCCGCCGTCGAGCCGGGACGATCCCTTATCGCCCCTCGATGCCGACCCGGCAGCCGCCCCCGCGACCAGCCGTGTCAGCCCAATAAAATCAGCCGCCCATCATCGCGTTGGACATCTGTTCGAGTTGCACCATGCAGCCATTGGCGATCAGCACATTGGCCATTGCTTCCGGTTCTTCCGGAACATCGTCCAGCACCACGAAATTCACCTCAACTGCGCTGCCGCCCGTGCCGATGCTGTAAGTCGTCTCCGGCTCGGGCAGGTTGTAGATATCCCATGCGGCCAACATCTCGCCAGCCGGGAAGGTGACACTGGTTTCAGAGCCTTCCGAAGTGATCGTGTAGGTGCTCTCGGCTTGCGTATCGGCGCGCCACAGCCGGATATTGTCCGGATCGTTCACACAGATCGTTCCTTCGGCGGCGACATCGACGTACCACAGGTTGGGATTGGTCTTTTCCACCATGTTCACGCCGCGCACGGCCCCTGTGCGCGCCCGCGTGGCGGACCGCTGCGAGGTGAGCGATGCAAAGGCGCGGTTGCTGCTCGCCCGGCTGGTCTGCGAAAGCATATAGGTTCCGGCACCGCGAAACACGCGGGTGCCGCCATTGTCCAGCACGGTGAGCGTGTCCCCGTCACGCAAGGTGATGCGCTGGTTGCTGCCCACCTGCGATCCGACAGGAAAGTTCCCGGCAGACGGCCCGCTGGAGGAGACGACAACGCCAGCCTCGGCAGATTGCGGTGATAGTGTGAGACATGCCGCGCCAAGCGCGATTGCAGCGAGTGTTCCCCTAGTCCAGGTCATATGAACCTACCTCGTTTCTTCCCCGACTGACCTTTAGCAAACAACAGACGCGCTTGTCAGCCGGATTGATGGGAAATGTTGCAGGCCTTGCGTGCCTGCCATGAATCGAATGTGTCTGGCCGAGCCGCAGAAGACCGCCACTCGCTGGATTGTGCGGCCTATTTACCCGCCATGACATAGACGCCCTCCTCATCGGATTGCTCGCATCGTTCGAGCAGCGCCTCGAGGCCCTCATCCCCCTCGTAGCGCGCGCAGATATCGCGCAGTGCCGAAAGGGCGGCCTCGCGATCTGTCGCAAGCTTGTCCAGCGCGTCTGCCAGCGCCTTGCGATCCTCCGCCGGAAAATCGGGTGCCGGTTCGAACAATTCCACGGGGCTGGACCGGCCTGACAGCACGACCTTGCCCATGGGCCGCCACCAGTCGAGCGACGTGCGGCTGGCAAAATCCCCGCTCGCCATTGTCGATGTGCGGAAGGTCTTGTTGCCCGATTCCAAGCGCGCTGCTGTGTTCATGCTATCGCCCAGCGCGGTGTACTGGATGCGGTTTTCGCCGCCGAAATTGCCGACCACTGCCTCGCCGAAATGCATGCCCACGCGGGTCTTGCCTATCTTGGGCAGGCTGGGGTCCATTGCGGCCACTTCCTTGCGGAAATCCTCGCCCGCCTGCCACAACGCATAGGCTGCCTGCGCCGCGCGGTCGGCATCGTCCGGGCGGCTGATCGGTGCCCCCCAGAAGGCCACCACTGCATCACCGATGAACTTGTCGAGAATACCGCCGTGGTCGAGCACGACCTTGCTGAGCATTTCGAGATAGCGGTTGAGCAATTTCGCGACCATCTCCGGCTCGATCGCGTGGCTCATCTTTGTGAAGCCCTCCAGGTCAGAAAAGATCACGAAAATCTCGCGCTTCGACCCGCCGAGCTGGAGCAGTTCCGGGTTTTCGATGATCTCGTCGGCAATGCTGGCGGGCAGGTATTTGCCCAGCGCCCCTTGCGCGAAGCGGCGCTGTGCTGCGGAGGCAGCGCGTGCGGCGGAAACCACCGCCATGAAGGCGAGCAGCCAGCCCAGCGCCGGGCCGATGGCGGGAAATTCATAAGTGTCGACCCCGCGCGAATGGAGCCAGAAAGGGATGCCGAGAAACAGGGCAAGCTGGCCAATGAGCAGGGGAATGAACTTCCAGCTCTTGATTTCGAGCAGCGCGGTGAGAGCGGCGGTAATCACCACGGCAATGGCAAAGAACCACAGGTAAACCGGCGAGACGGGCTTGTAAGCCGCACCGTCGAGCATCTGGGCGACGAGTGTGGCCTGCACCCGCGTTCCGGCCGGGGTTTCCCCGTTGATGCTGGAGAAACTCGTTTCCACACGGTCAAGATCGATGATGTCACCGCCGATCAGGACATAGCGATCCTCAATCAGCGGGCGCAGTTCATTGGCCACTTCGGGAATGGCCATCAGATCTTCATTGGCGAACAGGCTGATGTCGAGTTGCGGAAAGATCGGCACGAAGTCCTGCGCCCTGCCGGTTTCCGGATCGATTTCGCCTTCCAGCGCCATATGGCGATAGCGGATGGGCCCTTCATAACCCGGCAGCGTCTTTTCCGCATCGCCGCCTTCTTCCAGCATCACCCGGCCAAGCAGTGGCGGCAGGTGGTCGAAGATTTTCGGCCATTTGCGGGTCACGCCATAGCTTTCGTCCAGCCTTACGCTGGCGGGGCGGACCTTGCTGCCTTCCAGCTCGGCGAGGAAAGCCTCAAGATACTCCTGCTGGAAGTAGCTCATGTCGTCTTCATTGGTGTCCTGCTCTGCATAGGCGACCGCTACCGGCGTCTGCATCGACCAGAAGGTGTCGAGCAGTTCGCCATCCTCATCCTGTGGCTGGTCGAAGAGGATATCGATCCCGATGGCCTTGGGGCCCATGCTGTCAATCGTGCGCAGCGCCGCAGCGAGTACATTTCTCGGCAGTGGCGAACGCTTGCCGTAATCGAACAACGTCTGGTCGGTATAGACGACCAGCGTCACCCGCTCGTCGGTCTCGACCTCTTCAGCCAAGGCATAGGCGCGCGCATCGTAGAGCCGCTGTTCGGCGTTGCCGGTGAATGGCAGGTTCCATGAATAACGGGCCAGCAGGACTGCCGCGACCAGCAACAAAACCGTGAGCGCAAGCCTTTGCGGCCCGGCCTCGCGCACGCTGCGCCAGCCAGCGGCAAAGATATTTCGGGCGGCAGAGCCAGCCACGTCAGTCAGCCCTCAGGCGCAGTGATCTGCGGATTGTCATTCCACCCCCCTTGGAACGATTCCCTTGTCGCGTGATCCAATGCTGCGGCATCGGCGGATACAAGGCAAGCGCTGACCCGGCCTTTATTTCGTCACCCGGACGTGGTCTGATCGCTGACAGAGCATGTTGGAGCGAGTCGTTTCAGGGCCAGCAGGGAAGGTGGCCCGCGGCAGCACCGCGTAACTTGGGGGGACAGATCATGGCAGTTTCAGACCACGTCGATTTCGCGACTTTCATGGAAGGCGTGAAGAAGCGCAATCCGGGGCAGACGGAATTCGTCCAGGCCGTTCAGGAAGTGGCGCAGGACATCTTCGAATTCATCGAGGACAAGGAAGAATATCACGAGGCGCAGATCCTGCGCCGCATCGCCGAGCCGGACCGCGTGGTATCCTTCCGCGTGTGCTGGGAGGATGACAACCACAATATCCGCGTGCAGCGCGGCTGGCGCGTGCAGAACAACAACGCCATCGGCCCGTACAAGGGCGGCATCCGCTTCCACCCCTCGGTCACCGAGAGCGTGCTGAAATTCCTCGCCTTCGAGCAGACCTTCAAGAACTCGCTCACCGGCCTGCCGATGGGCGGCGGCAAGGGCGGGGCCAACTTCAACCCCAAGGGCAAGAGCGATTCCGAAGTGATGCGCTTCTGCCAGAGCTTCATGACCGAACTATACCGTCACATCGGGCCGGATACGGACGTTCCGGCTGGCGATATCGGCGTGGGCGGGCGCGAGATCGGCTACATGTTCGGCCAGTACAAGCGCATCACCAACCGCTGGGAAGGCGTGCTTACGGGCAAGGGACAAGAATATGGCGGCAGCCAGATGCGGCCCGAGGCGACCGGCTACGGCGCGGTCTATTTCCTGCAGAACATGCTCAAGCACCAGGGGCAGGATATCGAAGGCAAGACCGCCGTCATTTCGGGCTCGGGCAATGTGGCGACGCATGCGGCGGAAAAGATCACCCAGCTGGGCGGCAAGGTGCTGACCATGTCCGACAGCGGCGGCTTCATCCATGATCCCGATGGCATCGACCAGGAGAAGATTGACTGGATCAAGCACCACAAGACGCACACCCGCGGGCGCATTTCGGACTATGCGGATCACTTCACCAACGCCACCTTCCACGAAGGCAAGCGCCCGTGGAGCGTTGCCTGCGACCTCGCCTTGCCGTGTGCCACGCAGAACGAGCTGAACGAGGACGAGGCGAAGGAACTTGTCAGGAATGGCGTTCAGGCCGTGTCCGAAGGCGCCAATATGCCGACAACGCTGGAAGGCGTGCATGTCTTCCACGACGCCAAGATCATGTATGGCCCGGGCAAGGCAGCCAATGCCGGCGGCGTGGCCGTGTCCGGCCTCGAAATGAGCCAGAACTCCGAACGCATCAGCTGGAACCACGAACGGCTCGGCCAGATGCTGACCGAGCTGATGGAAGGTATCCATGGCAAATGCGTGGAATATGGTGACGACGGAAATGGCTATGTCGACTATGTGAAGGGTGCGAATATCGCGGGCTTCAAGAAAGTGGCTGACGCGATGCTGGCGTTCGGCGTGGTCTGACCTTATCCTGTTGGGCCATGGCCCAATATGAAAACCTGATCGTGGAACAGCGTGGCGCGGTGACCCTCGTCATGCTGAACCGTCCCAAGGCTTTGAACGCGCTCAATTCCGCCGTGCTGGAAGAGCTGATCGCAGCCTTCGCTGTGTTCGAGGCTGATCCCTCGCAAGGCTGCGCGGTGGTGACCGGTGCTGGCGAAAAGGCCTTTGCGGCAGGGGCCGACATCAAGGAAATGGCCGAGAAGCCTGCGGCAGAGTTCTATGCCGAAGACATGTTCAGCCGCTGGCAAAGCCAGCTGGTCGAAGCGACCCGCAAGCCCTGGATCGCGGCGGTGAACGGCTTTGCGCTGGGCGGCGGGTGCGAACTGGCGATGATGGCGGATTTCATCATCGCATCGGACAAGGCGAAATTCGGCCAGCCCGAGATCACACTGGGCGTCATTCCCGGCATGGGCGGGTCGCAGCGGCTGACCCGCGCGGTGGGCAAGGCCAAGGCGATGGACCTGGTGCTGACAGGCCGCATGATGGGTGCCGAAGAGGCGGAGAAGGCCGGGCTTGTGGCGCGGGTTGTCGCGGCAGACCGCTTGCTCGATGAAGCGCTGGAAGCGGCAGAGAAAATCGCGGCCATGCCCCCGCTGGCAGCAAAGGCTGCGAAAGAGGCGGTCAACGCGGCGGATGAGCACAGCCTGTCGGGCGGTATCCGGCTGGAACGCCGCCTGTTCCATATGCTTGCGGCGACAGAAGACAAGGCAGAAGGCATGGCGGCCTTTGTCGAAAAGCGCCCCGCCAACTTCAAGGGCCGCTAGGGCGCGTCTGCCACAGGCCGTGCAATCAGGCACTTGCCCGATGGCGCGAATGTGACCGAAGCGAGGTCTGGCGCGAGCGCGCATTCGCCTGCCTGCACCACTTCGCCTTCCACCAGCACATCGCCCGCAACGGGGATGACCAGCAAGGCTTCCGCATAGCTGTAAAGCAGCGCATCATCCGCTACGCCATCGACAAGGTCGAGCACGAAGAACGGGCCGTCCACCAGCGCGGCATGGCCGCTGGCCGGTATCCGGCTGTGCAGGCTTTCGGGATAGGGCGCGCCTCTCGCCACCGCCACGCCTTCATCAAGGTGCAGTTCGCGCGGGCGGCCATAGTCATAGAGGCGGTAGGTGATGTCGCAATTCTGCTGGATTTCGATGATCGAGACACCCGGCCCGATGGCATGGACGGTGCCTGCCGGGATGTAGAAGAAATCGCCCGCCTGCACTTCGTGCCAGTGCAGCAGCTCTTCGATCGACCCGTCGAACGCCGCGGTGCGCATCGCTTCGGCGTCGATTTCTTGGCGAAAACCGATGCCCAGCGTCGCGCCGGGTTCGGCTTCCACCACCAGCCAGCATTCTTCCTTGCCATGCTCGCCTGCACCCGATGTGCGCGCCTGCTCGTCAGAAGGATGGCACTGGATCGAGAGTTTTTCCGAGGTGAAGATATATTTCACCAGCAATTGCGGCAGGGCGGCGGGCGGATCGAACCAGATCTCGCCAATGCGCTTGCCCGGCACGCTGGCAAAGGGCGCGGGCAGATGCTCGCGGCCCCACGGTTTTTCAACGATGCTTGTCGGCAGGATCATGATCGCTCATTGCGTAGCATGAGCTTCCTCTACAATCGATAAATCCCATTCCAGCTGGCCCAGGTCTGCCCTGGTGAAGGTGCGGATGGCATCGTAATCGCCAGCTTCCACCTTGCTGACGAAATCGGGATCGCCAATGAGCGCGCGGCCCACCGCCACCATGTCGAACTCGCCTGCGGCCATGCGCCTTGCCAGATCCTCGATAGCAATGCCGACGCGCGGGCGAGGGTCGATCTCCTTCATGAAGACATCCATCACATCGGTATCGAGGCCCACCGAACCCACGGTAATCACCGGCAAGCCAGCGCCTGCCTTGGTCCAGCCGGCAAGGTTGCGATTGTCGCCATCCCATTCCGCTTCCCAGAACCGGCGGGTGGAGGCGTGGAGTACGTCCACGCCTGCATCGCGGAAGATACGCGCCATCTCCGCCAGTTCATCAGGCGAGGGGGCGACCTTGGCGTCGTAATCGACTTCCTTCCATTGCGAGAAACGCAGTGAAATGAGGAAATCAGGCCCGCATTCGGCGCGGATCGCCGAGACGATCTCTGCCGGGAAGCGGGCGCGGTGCGCGATCAGCGGGCCGCCATAGCCATCATCGCGAATGTTCGATCCGTGCCACAGGAACTGGTCGAGGAAATAGCCATGCGCGGCATGCACCTCGACGCCGCAAGCGCCGATCTCCTGCGCAATCCGGGCAGATCGCGCGAAGCCATCACGGATTTCGGCCAGCTCATCCAGAGTGGCGGCCCGCCCGCTTGGCTTGCCAGGATGGGCGAGGCCCGATGCGCTGAGTGCTTGCCCGTCCGTACGCATCGCGCCTTCGTGCCACAGTTGCAGCATCATCTCGCCGCCGTGGGACCGGACTGCATCCACGCACCGCGCCCAGCCATCGCGCGTGGCGGGAGTAATATGCGCACTGGTTGGCTGGATAGTGGCCGAAGGGTGATCGACCGCCGCACTCTCGCCAATGATCAGCGCCGTGCCGCCTTGTGCGCGGCGGCCGTAATAGTCTGCCAGCGCCGGCGAAGGAGAGCCGGCTTCGCACATGCCGCGTTGCATGGCGGGCATCGCCCAGCGGTTGCGAAAGGTCGTTTTGTTCAGCGTAATCGGCGTGAACAGGATCGACGGGTCGGCTGGATGCGGCGTTTGGTCCATCTGCGCATTTGTAAGGAAGTGTCGCAGGAATGCCAGAGCATGCCGATTAGACTCGATTTCACCGCAACCAGACCTAGGGTATCGTTCCTGTGACAATGGACGCGGATTTGCTGGTTCCCTTGCTTGCCCTGCTGCTTGCCGGGGCAGGGGCAGGCTTTGCCGGCGGCCTGTTCGGCATCGGTGGCGGCTTCGTGGTGGTTCCCGCGCTGGTGTTGATACTGCCGCTGATGGGGGCCGCGCCGGACCAGATCACGCATATCGCCATCGGCACATCGCTCGCCACGATCATCTTCACATCGTTGCGGTCGGTGCGCAGCCATGCCTTGCGGGACTCGGTCGATTTCAGCGTGCTCAAGAGCTGGGCGCCGTGGGTGGTGGGTGGAACCATATTGGGCGCGGCTATTGCCGACTTCGTCTCCAGCGCAACGCTGGCGCTGATCTTCGGGGTGGGCGTGCTGGGTTTCGCGGTGCATTTCCTGGCCCCCAGGATTCACGACCGGCAATTGCTCGAAGCCATGCCGGGCGGCGCGGCCAAGGTCTCGCTCGCGGGCGGGCTGGGCCTGCTGTCCAGCCTGCTCGGCATCGGCGGCGGCACGATAACCACCATGGTGATGACGCTGTGCGGCACGCCGATCCATCGCGCCATCGGCACCGCCAGCGGCATGGGCGCGATCATTGCCATTCCCGGCACCGTGGGCTTCGTGCTGATCGGACTTTCCGCAAGCGGCCTGCCTGCCGGTTCGATCGGCTACGTAAACCTGCCCGCCGCCATCGCCATCATCATTACATCGGTGCTGTTCGCGCCGCTTGGCGTGGCCGCTGCACACAAGTTGAGCGCGCGGCTGCTGCGACTGGTTTTCGGACTTTACCTGGTGGTGGTCGGCGTGACGATGATCGCCAACCAGGGTTGATGACAGGCATTCACCAAGGAAAATGAGGATCAACAAGGGAGTAGAGACAATGCGCAAGACGATACTCGCCGCGAGCGCCGCCGTGATGGCGCTGGCCACATCCGCGCCGGTCGCGGCGCAGACGCTGGTCGATATCACCAGTGAGCGGGTGAATACCGAACATCCGTTCCCCGTGTTCAAGGCCGATGCCGCCTGGCCCGATCTGCCAGGTGACATGATGCTGGGCCAGGTGTCCGGGATCGCGGTCGGGCCGGACGACAATGTCTGGCTGACGCAGCGTCCGCATTCGCTGGGGCCGACCGATACCGGCCTCGCCAGCGGGCAGGCCATAGCCTGCTGTATCGTACCGCCCCCCGTGCTTCGCCTTGATCCGCAGGGCCGCGTGATCGCGGGCTGGGGCGGGGCAGACAGCGCGCCCACGATCGACGGGGTCAACCAGTGGCCAGCCAATACCCACGGCATCTATGTGGACGAGGACAGCAATGTCTGGATCGGCGGTAACGGCGCGGGCGACCATATCGCGATCAAGTACTCGGCAGAGGGCGAATACCTCGGCCAGATCGGCCGCCGCGAGCAAACCGACGGCAATTTCTCGGAGGAGCTTCTTGGCCTTCCGGCCGACATCAGTTCGGTCGGCGGCGATGTGCTGATCGCGGATGGCTATGCCAACAAGCGTATCATCGGTTTTGCCGAGGATGATGCCCACAACCACAGCTTCGATGCGCTGTTCGGGGCATGGGGGCGCCCTCCGATGGCGCCCGTTCGCGAGGGCGATTTCGACCAGAGCCAGGCTACCAGCACCGGCGATGGCGGCCCGCAGGTGGAAGGCGAGAACTTCGGCGATATCGTGCATTGCGTGGTGCGCGGCCCGGATTCGACGATCTATGTCTGTGACCGGCGCAACAACCGGGTGCAGATCTTCCGCGAGACCGATGATGGCGTGGAATTCCTCGAGAATCTCGTCATTGCCGGTGAAACCGGCGGCACGCGCACCGCGACCGACGTTGGCTTCAGCCCCGACGGGAAATATGTCTACGTCGCGGACATGATGAACGGACGTGTCTGGATCCTGCTGCGCGAAACGCACGAGGTGCTGGGCAGCTTCGGCAAGAACGGGCGCTATCTTGGCGAGTTCATCTGGCTGCACAGCCTCGACGTGGATTCGCAGGGCAATATCTACACCAGCGAGGTCAACACCGGCCGCAGGGTGCAGAAATTCGTGATGACGGGGATGATGCAGTAAACACCAAGAGGGCGGCCTGACGCGGGCCGCCCTTTTCAATCCGAAGGGGTCATTCGCGCAGGAAAATCTCCTCGATCGCCATGCCGAACACATCGGCGATGGTGAAAGCGAGCGGCAGCGACGGGTCATATTTGCCCGTCTCGATGGCGTTGACACTCTGCCGCGAAACGCCCACCCGCTCGGCCAGGTCCTGCTGGCTCCAGTCGCGCTCGGCGCGCAGCACCTTGAGGCGGTTTTTCACCCTTCTGCCTCCAGCCGATCGCCCCGCGGCCAGCATGTGCCAATGGCAAGGCCGATGGCCCAGACGGGGAATACCCACCAGTTCCAGATGTGCGGGACAAGGCCGTACATCTCGAGGAAGCCCCAGACGGTTCCGACTACCAGCACCAGCATCAGCCCGACGAGCGATCCGGTCACCGCCCGGTAGCGCAGATACTCGTCAGTTTCCTCCACGTAGTAGCGATACATGGTCCAGATCATGCCCATCAGCGGCAGCAGCGGGGCTATGGCGAGCAGCCAGAGCAGCGGAGAGCCTTCCTCAATGCGGTGATAGAGGTTCCCGCCGCCAATCATGGCGACCATGTAAAGCGTCATCGTGATCAGCACCCGGCGGTTGTAGTTCCGCAGCGCCGGACTCATCGCACCTTTGACTTCCTGCGCACCTCTGGCAGCGCGCACCATCGGCACCAGCAGCACGAAGTTTATCGCCATCAGGATGAGCGGCACCGGCTGTTCGATCAGATCGAAGATATGCGCCAGCGTGATCAGCATCATGTTGAGGGTGAACAGCGCGCCCCAGAGCAGGGCTTTGCGCGTCGCTTTTTTCGCATTCATGGTCAAGCTTCCTTGAATTGATGTAAAGGAACCTAGACATGATTCGTGATAGAGTCAAGGAACATTGACATCATGATTGGGCCGCTTGACTTTGCTCGGCAATGAGCGCGGACAAAAGGAAAGGCCCGACTGCGCCATGCATGGCAGCCGGGCCCTCCGATTGATGATGGCGCGCACGCGATTCGCGCCATCACCCGTAAGCTGTTGTCATCACCGGTCGGGTCAGAACCTCTTGGTCAGGCCGATACGGACCTGGCGAGGTTCCACGATGCGGCTCTGGATGCCTTCCACGCCCTCGGCCGGTTCGCCGGGGAAGCGGGTCGCGTAATAATAGGCGATATCGTTGTCCTTGGAATCGAGCGCATTGAGCAGCTCGCCGTAGATTTCGAGGCCCCAGAAATCGCTCGGCGTCCAAGCTGCGCGGAAATTGACCAGCGTGGTCGCCGGACCGCGCACCGAATTGTCTTCGTTCAGCGGATGTGCACCCAGATGGCGGACACGTGCTGATGCGTTCCATTCGGGGAAGGCAGCGGAGATGCCCAGCTCGCCCGCTGTATCCAGCGCGCCCGGGATGTAGTTCTGGCCATCAGGCAGGTTTGCGAAGCGGCTGCGTGTGCCGGTCCACACCGCATCCACGGCGAGCCAGTTGTTCGGCTTCCAGAAGGCGGTGAGCTCGTAACCGCGGCGCTTGCCAGGGTCTGACGGCTCCACAGCGCCGGCATCGCCGACATAGATCAGCTCGCTCTCGATGCTGGACCACCAGTAGACGCCGGTGAAGATCAGCCCGCCGCGCTCGAAACGGAAGCCCACTTCCTCGAAATCGCCTTCCACGAGGCCGGTGGCCGGATCGACCGGCGCGGTAACGCCGCGCGCATCGTTGGAATGGAAGCCTTCGCCGTAATTGGCATAGAGCGCGATGCCATCGACCACTTCGTAATTCACGCCGATCTTGGGGGCGAAGGTGTCGTCCGTCACCTTGCCGGACCAACTGGCGGCACCGGCAATCGCCTCGGTTTCGAAGCCGTAGAAGTCGCCGCGAACCCCGCCAGTGATGTAGAGGCGGTCAATCGGCTCGTAGATAAGCTCGGCATAGAGGCCGACCGATTCCTCATAGACATCGAACAGGCCGATGGGGAATTCGGTGACGCCATCGATGGTTTCTTCAAGGCCGACCGGATCGAGGTGATCCCAGCGCGCCTCTGCACCGGCGCGCAGGGACAAGCGGTCAGACAGCTGGTCAAAACGCTCGACACGGCCACCGAAAGTCCAGCGCTTTTCGCTCTGGCGCAGCTGGTCACCGTTCACCGGGTCCTCGAGGAAATAGGTAAAATTGGAGAGCAGACTCCAGTCATAATGCTGGACGTAACCGGTGATCTTCCAGTTATCGCTCTCGTAATTCGCGGTCAGGATCTGCCGCTCGGTGTAACCGGACAGGGTATCATCGATCGAGCAAAAGCGATCTTCGCACAGCGGTGTCCCAACGATGCGCTCGGGCAGCTGTTCGGTCGGTTGCCAGCTGGCGTCATAGACATGCAGCGCGATCTGGAAGTCGGCATTTCCGATGGGCGCGGAATATTTGATGAGGCCGGAATAGCCTTCGAAATCCTCGGGCAGTTCCCACGGGCCATCGTTGAACTTGGCCTGGCCGATGGCGAGCAGGTCTCCGCTGCCAACCTGCGCGGATCCGCCCGCCACGAAGCGGCGATAGCCGTATGAGCCGATTTCCGCCGTGGCGAAGGGCTGCACACGATCCTTGGTGGTAATGAAGCTGGAGCCGACGAAGCTGAAATCGCCAGTATCGGCGCGATAGGGGCCCTTGCGGTAATCCACGCGCTCGACGCTCTCCGGGATCAGTCCGTTGACATCGAGATAGCCCTGGCCGTGGCCGTGGGTGCGAAAGTTCATGGGCATATCATCGATATAGACGGAATAATCGGTCCCGTGGTCGAGGTTGAAGCCGCGCAGGAAGAACTGGTTGGCTTTGCCGCCGCCCGAATGCTGGGTGGCGATCAGGCCGGGCGTCGCTTCGAGAATTTCGCCAGGCCGCAGCAGCGGACGGATTTCAAGGTCAGCGCCAGCCACGCCGCCTTCGCTGGCGGCAATTGCGGTGCCGATACGCTGCTCGCCGCGGCCATAGACGTAGATGATATCACCCGTCGTTTCGTCACGCACAATGCCAATATTCTCGCGCTCTTGCTCGGAAGCGTCTGCCTGCACCTCGTCCTGCGCCATTGCGGGGGGAGTGAAGAGGGCGCAGGCGAGGGCAGCCGTACCGGACAGGAAACCGGCACGGGAAGAGAAGTTCGAAACGGGCAACGTGAATGAGCGCACTGTGTAACCTTGCTTGACAATTGATCCGGTTTGCGATGTGCAGGTGTCGCTTGCGGCTCGCCACGTAATTTACGGTAATCGGCGCGTTACAAGCACGTTACACGCCAAAAGCGGCGGAAAACGGAGGATCCATTGGCCTTGCAGGCTCACAGTAACGCGGCGTTCCAGGCCGAAGTCGAAAGGCTTCGGGCGGGTGGCGTTGTGGGTACATCAGGCCGTTTGCGCGAATTGTTCGATTTCCTGGCTGATCGCGGGCCGGACGCGGAAAGCGCCAGCCAGCAGGAAATCGGCGCTGCAGTATTCGGGCAGGTAGAAACCGACGCCGATGACGCGACGGTGCGCGTTTATGTCCACCGCCTGCGCAAGAAGCTGGACGATCATTATGCCGCTAATCCGGTGCGCGAAGGGCAAGCGCAGCTGGATTTGCCTGCCGGGGTTTACGCCTTACGGCTGGTCGAGCAGCCGGAGCCAGCCGGACTGCCAGATGTACCCGCAAAACCGGCATTGGGCAGTCTTGGTCTTTTGAGCATGCTGCTGGCGGCGATCATCGCGGCGTTTGCGGCAGGATACTTCCTCGATCGCTCGAACTCACCCGCCACCAACGCGATCTGGGACCAGCTGCTCGAATCCGAACGCCCCGTGCTGGTGGTGCTGGGTGACTATTACCTGTTCGGTGAAATCAACCCGATATACCCCGAACAGGGCCGCCTCATTCGCGATTTCCAGGTCAATTCGCCTGAAGATCTGTTGCGCATGCAGGAGGCTGATCCCGACCGTTATGCCAATGCTGAGGATGTCGGCCTCAATTACTTGCCGTTCCAGTCCGCCTATGCGTTGCAAAGTGTCGTTCCGCTGCTGGCCGCGACTGACAGGCCGGTAGAGATTATCGCCGCATCCGAACTCACCTCGGACCAGCTCAACACGCATGATGTTGTCTATCTTGGCCTGCTTTCCGGCATGGGCCTTCTGGAAGATATCACTTTCGAAAACAGCAGCTTGCGCATTGGTGACAGCTATGACGAGATCATTGATCGCGAAAGCGGCGAACGCTGGATGAGCGATGAGGCGCGCAGGCTCGCCTCGCCGGCCTTCTATCGCGATTATGCCTATGTAGCGCGCTATCGCGCTCCCGGCGGTGCGCTGGTCACAGTGGTGGCGAGCGAGCGGGTCACGGGGCTACGCGGCGTCGGCCCGCTTGTTGCCAGCGATGAACTCGATGACGGCCTTGCTGACAGCGCCGATGGAGATGCCTTCGAGGCGCTCTACCAGATCACCGGGCAGCAAGGGGCAGACCTCTCCAACAGGCTGGTGCTGGCCCGCACGCGGGAGTGAGGGCGCGGGAGCTTTCCTACAGGCTGCAGGAAATGTCAGGCGGCAGGCATGGATCAAGCCAAGCAATCTAACATCCAAGTCTCTGGCAAGGCGAGGTTTTCCGGCCAACTTACCACCGAAGGATTTTCAGCCTCAGGACAGTGTTCCATGTGTTCCACGAGGCTGCCACAAATACGGGCCAGAATCCGTATGCCATTAGCTTGCCATTCACCTGCGCGATCCTACATTGAAGGCCTGACAAAAGGACTGCACAGCGCATGAGCGACAATCAGGAACCCGAAAACAACCCCAACCCCTGGGTGAAGAGCCTGCTGGTATGGGGCGGCATTTTCATGGCGCTGCTGCTGGTGGTGTCCATGTTCGGAAACACCGGCGAACAGCCCGGCACGCAGATCAGCTATTCCGATTTCCGCGCCAAGGTGGCGGAAGGCAGCGTGGAAGAAGTGGTGATCGCGCCAGATCGTATCAGCGGCACGTTCAAGAACGAGCAGCCTTTCACCACCACGCCTGTTGGCAGCGACATCGGCCTCACCACCCTACTGGAAGAAAACAACGTCAACTACACCGGCGCGCAGCCGGAACAGATGAACGTGCTGTGGGTGGTGCTGATCCAGGCGCTGCCGTTCATCCTGATCCTCGGCATCGCCTTCTTCGCGCTGCGGCAAGTCCAGAAGGGTGGCGGATCGGGCGCAATGGGCTTTGGCAAGTCCAAGGCCAAACTGCTCACCGAAAAGCAAGGCCGCGTTACCTTTGATGACGTGGCCGGCATCGACGAGGCGCGCGAGGAGCTGCAGGAGATCGTCGAATTCCTGAAGGATCCGTCGCGCTTCTCCAAGCTGGGCGGCACCATCCCCAAGGGCGCCCTGCTGGTCGGTTCGCCCGGTACCGGCAAGACGCTGCTCGCCCGCGCGATTGCAGGCGAAGCGCGCGTGCCGTTCTTCACCATTTCCGGTTCGGACTTCGTCGAGATGTTTGTCGGCGTTGGTGCCAGCCGCGTGCGCGACATGTTCGAACAGGCCAAGAAGAACGCACCCTGCATCGTATTCATCGACGAAATCGACGCGGTGGGCCGCCATCGCGGCAACGGCATCGGCAATTCCAATGACGAGCGCGAGCAGACGC
>JAUIJI010000032.1 GCA_030431435.1 Alphaproteobacteria bacterium
TTTATAAGCGATTCACCTTATCATACCGCCGCTAGTTCGCAGATGCAATATCCAACGTCATTTTGCTTGTGAAGGGGCCGCCGGCAAGGGTGCTGATGTCTTCTCAAGCCACCAAAGCACTGATTCTGAATGGGTAAGTGGGTGCGCAATCGCGACTTGCGGTGTGCGGATGCAACGCTCGAGGTTGGCAATGTCGAAAATATGACGCGCCTTCTCTCGCGAGCGCACCAATTGATTCGCATGGCGGGCCTGCACCTCCGGCAACTGGCGCTGTGTTAGGATCGAGTAGCCAAGCAGCGTCTTGGGCTTGTTAAGCACGTCATCGGGCAAATCGCGCCTCATGGCCTCTCGCAATATTTGCTTGCCGCCCAGGAGCGAGGCCGGGAGGCGGCGGGAAAATTCCAGCAAGCGCTGGTCGACGAACGGATGGGCGACCTCCAGCGGCATGGCCGTTTCGCTGGTGGCGCCATCTGAAAGGATGTTGGTCCAGAAAGGATCAACCAGCCGGCCAGCCATATCATTGGACAGGGCTGCACGATATTCTGCCAAACGCTCGTGCAAATGCGTGCGTCGGGCGAATTGTTCATCAATGAACAACGGAACCCTGGGCGGACGGCGTGCCGCGATCACGCTGCGCAGGCGGCTGAGGCCCGAGGATGGCAACCGAGCGCGATGGCGCAGGTGCTTCGCCAGTGTCAGCGGGCTTCGCCAGCCGTCGGAACGCAAGGTGTCGAGGATGGTCGGGCTGCGGCAGCCAAGGATCATGTCTCCTCCCATGCCGCTCATCAGGACGCCCCCCTCATTCCCCAGCCTTCGCGCGATATTGAGGGCGGGGCTCAGTTCGGGAATGCTGCCCGGCTGCGAAGGAATGAAGTCGGGCGTTTCTGCAGGCGTTGCCGAAGCGACGCCGGTTTCGTCATGTCCGCAAAAGCCGATGCCAAGACGCGCAGCGGTCTGCTGGGCAAGGTCCCCTTCGACCGTGTTGTAGAGTTCTGACAAGGCCGTGTGGGCAGTCACCAGCCTCGCCGCGTCCTTGCCAACAGCCAATGCTGCGCCCGCCGCCACGCTGGTTGAATCCATGCCGCCGCTCATCATGATTCCGACCGGTCGGTCTGGAATGATGCGGTTGCGTACCGATGCCAGGAACAGCTCCCTGAATTCCTCGATATAGTCGCGATCGTCCTTGTAGATCAGCGGTGAAACAGGCTCGTCCGGTCGCCAGTAGGGGTGCTGCAGCATGTTCCCATCCGCCAGCGTCAGCACGGTTGCCGGGGCAAGCCGACGGACTTGCCGGTAGATTGTCGCTTGCGGATTGGTGGCAAAGGCGAGGCAGGCGATGTCTCCCAGCGTTTCCTCGTCAACCGTCAGCGCATCGCCGCCGATGGCGCGAAGGACATGCAGCGAATCGCTGAAATAGAGGTCGCCATCGATGTCCATCCGGAACAGCGGATGGATTCCGAAGCGGTCAGTGGTGGCGACAAGGCGCTGCTTGCCGTGGTCCCACACGACGAAGGAGAACTCGCCGCGCAGATGCTCCACCAGACCGGCCCCGAAACGGGCATAGGCATGCAGCAACAGCGCGCCATCGCCCTCGTTCGCGCCATTAAGGCCAAGCTGCTGTGCCAGCGCCTCACGCTCGTCAAGCCGCGCCCAGCCGACAATGCTGGTCCCGTCCGGCGCGGTGCCATGCAGCGGTGGGCGTGCTGGCGGACTGTCCGCCACAAGTGCCTGAAAGGAGCCCTGTGCGGGCAGGGAAGAGGGCTGTCCGAAGCGAGCGATGGCCTGCGGCCCGACTTGCGGGAAATCTCTCGATGCGATGCTTTCGCCTTTGGAAAGCAAGGCCAGGAATGCGGACATGCGTCAGCCTTCGCGAATGATGCCGCGCTCGACGAGAGAATCGATAAAGCCATTCGCGTCAGCGCTGGCTGTCGCCTCGTCCACGTCGAACTCGCTGACGATCTGGCTGATGACCTCTTCTCGGGTCTGGCCGCCCTGTTCGATCAGTTCCCAGATCCTTGTGCCCACGCCGCGCAAGCCGATGTAGCGCGGGTCCTCACCCTCGGTTCCGAGTACGAGGACTTCATCCTCGATACGGGTTGATATGGCATCTTCGGCGATGGCAAGTTCTGCATGGCTCATGACTTGTCCATAGTCTCCACCGTTTCTGTCTGCAACGACGAGCCTTCGCCCCGCTGTCCCTTCATCTCGACAAATCCGCCACTTGCGCTTCCACCGGTCACGTCGAACGGGCCGACCGAAAGCCATGAATGGGCGTAAAGGTGCGTCGCATCGCTCTGGCTCTTGGCAACGCCCAGGTGGAGCTTTGGCTGGATACCCCGGCGGCGCAGCATGGCCGCAGCAGCAAGGCATTGCGGAAGGCAGTCAGCATCCCTGTTGAGGATGGCGCTGGCGCGGTTGATGCTTGCCGTTACCAGACGGGTGGGGCCACGGGTCTGGTCATCGAATGGCGAGGATGCGAAAGAGCCGCGTCCCAGCCCGAGGAACTTCGTTGCGCGGGCGAAACCGCCCAGCCGCAGCACCAGCAAGGCCAGCAGCATGAACGCCAGCGCTTCCGCCTTTGACAGGCGTGTAGCCTCCGATGGCGGAATGGGCTCAAGCATCGTCTTTCGCTCCTGCAACCGAAGCAGCCCGCGTATAATGGAGCGAGCGCGCGGTCCAGTCTATGCCGAAGGCGCGGTCCAGTTCGTCATCGGTGAATTCAAAGCCCTGTTCGCGGGCGAAGGCGGCAAGGTCACCTGCATAGGTGACAAGCGCGGCGCGCAGCTCCTCGTTCTCGCGCATGGCGCGCAGGAAGCCGATGGCAGCAGGAATGCTCATGCGGGTTGCTCTCTTTGCAAAGTCTGCCACTCGCCCAGCGCGCCGACAACGGCCGCTGTGGTGAAGCTGCCGCGAAAATCGAAATACAGCCCTTCTTTGGGTGCGCCTGTTTCAAGCTCGCCCATGGGCGGGATTCGCATGCGTGCGCCGGGCGCCCATGATCCGTCTTCGCGCTGGCTGGACAGCAAGCCTTGCGCTGCGCGGTGTGCCGCTTCCCCGTATCCAGGAGAACTGGCAAGGATACGAAGGCAGAAGGCCAAGTCAAAATCGGTCAGGGCCTCGCCAGCCCCCTCGTTCTCCACGCAGTCCCGCGCCCAGTCACAGGCAGCGCGCACAGCAATGATCGCTGCGTCGGCTGGATCCTGCATCAGGGCATCCACCGCCATGGCAGTAGGATAAGCCGGATGACCCCACCAATAACAGGTCCAGCAACCATTCTGCTGCCGCTCGACGAGGTAGCGCCGCGCTTCCTCGCCAAGGAAGGGGGCGGCGGCAGCGGTCACGCTGGGGTGGTCCTGTTGCCACCCGGCAAAGGAGATGTCTCGCGCTACGCGCATGGCTCGGGCGACGGCATCGGTCTCGACATAGGTGCCCAGCCCGCCGTTCTCCTTTGCATGGCTGATGAGGAATTCGCGGCCTCTTTGCAGCGCCTCGTCCTGTTTGTTGCCCATTTCCCGGATCATGCGCATGACCCATGCGGTGCTGTCCGCATCGCCGCTGTATTCGCGGCTGTAGGCCCAGCCACCAGTGTCCCGCTGTCGCGCCAGCAAGCGGCTCAGTGCGCGATCGATGCGCTGGCGGGCAGAGTTGTCGGCATAGGGAAATATCTGTGCCGCGATAAAGCCGCTCACCCATTCTTCGCCGCAGCCGACTGCACAATAGTCGCGCCACAGGCCCGATTGCAGCTGTTGCCGCAAGAGCATGCTGATCCCTGCATTTATGGCGGAAGCCGGATCGCCAGAGGCAACCGCAGGCTTACCCACGCTCGGCCGGCGGCGGGAGGCGATCGAGGTCAGTGCGGTTGTGCCCCCTGACCGGCTGGCTTGCTGCCACAGGTGCCCTGCGCCGAAATAGGCCTTTGCCTCGCGCAAGCCGTCTTGTCTGTAGCCGAGCTTGATGTGCGAGAGCCTGCGCGCGAAGGTGGTGAAATGGTCTGCCGGGCGCCCGATCGACTGGCGTATCAGGCTGCGTGGCCATGGGCGGTCGGATTGCGGCGGGGTGAGATCGTATCGCGCGGCGACAAAGCCCTTGGCCTTGGCGGGATCGCACATTCTCCTTTCCGCCAGTTCCTCTAACAGTATGGCCCAGCGGATTTCGCTTGGCGGCTGTTCGGAGAGGAAACATTCGAGCCCGAAATGCGGCGCAGCGCCTGCCGCCACATCAAGTGCCAGCGTGACCATGTCATAACGGTCCACCGCTTCGTCAAAGGCCTTTTCCGCCATGGCGATATCGCCCGGCCATTGGCAGGCCTCAAGGAATGGGCGCAGCTGGAAGGTCTCCAGCCCCTTCACATTGATCCGCAGGCCGGCGGCAGGGCGGCTGGCCATGAAGCCCGCGCTGTCGACGAAGGCATCTTGCGAGCAGGCGGCGAAAATCCGCTCGACGGCTTGCCGGTTGGCGGCAGGCAGCGCCTCACCACCGAGCACCTCCAGCGTTTCGAAGAGGATCGCGCTTGCCTCTTCGCCATCCGAAGGCAACGAGAGGAATACGCTGGGCAAGGCCGCAACGCTGCCATCGACGGGCAGGTCGTATTCGAGGAACACCTCCTCGATAGCCCGGTGAAAGCGCGATTGAGGATCGGCGAATTGCGCGAAGAGGGCCTGCCATCGCGCAACGGCGGCCAAATTCTCTCCGCTCACGGAGGGCTTTACGGCATCGGGCAGGAAGCGGAACTCGCCTTCGCTGCGGCGAAAGCACTGCTGCAGGTCGACCTGATCGTCACCTGCTCCCAGCCGACATTCGATGGCGAGTGCAAGCGAGGGCGGCATACGCGCAGCGATCGCGTCCATCCGGCGCAGTGCTGCCTCATCCACCAGCGATGCCGGAACATCGCGCAGAAGGAAGGGCAAATATTCGCGCAGGCTCTCGGCTGCGGGATCAGTCTGCGGGGGGGAATCTGCCATCAGCTCTTTGTCCTGCCGCTCAGGCGCTCCACCCCTCCTCGAGGAACTTGAGAGCGCAGGCGGCGAGATAGGCGGAACCCTTGGGCAGCACGCTTTCATCCACCATCATGCGGTTGGAATGGATGCCGCAGCAGCTCTTCCAGTCGGCGCCATCCTCGGCCACGCCGAGGAACAGCATCGCGCCGGGGACATTCTCCAGCACATAGGAGAAGTCTTCCGCCCCCATCAGGGAGTGCGCCAGTTCCTGCCAGCCAGCCTCCCCGCCCATTTCGACAGCGACAGCGCGCGCCAGGTCAATCGCGCGCGGATCGTTGATGGTGACGGGGAAGCCCTCCTCGATCTCGACCTCGGCATAGCAGCGGTGCGCTTCGGCGATGTGTTGCGCGGTTTCGCGCATCGCCGCGTGCACGGCCTCGCGCCGTTCGGCGGAGAGCGTGCGGATCGTGCCGCGCAGCATGGCATCGTCACCGATGATATTGTGGGCTGTGCCTGCGTCCATGCGGGTGACGGTAACGACTGTCGCCTCGGCAGCGGAAAAGCGCCGGGTGACCATGGTCTGCAGTGCGAGCACGATCTCGGCTGCGACGGGGATCGGATCGCGCGTGTCATGCGGCAGGCTGGCATGGCCGCCCGCGCCCTTCACGGTGATCCGGAACTGGTCAGCCGCGGCGAGCATCGAGCCGACCTTGCCCGCGATCACGCCATGCGGAGAATTGGGCATGATGTGCAGCGCGAAGGCAGCATCGGGCATGGGATCAAGCAGCCCGTCCTCGATCATGTAGCGCGCGCCGTGAAAGCCTTCCTCGCCCGGCTGGAACATGAAGCGCACTTCGCCCGCCAGCTCGCTTTGCCGTGCGGCAATGATGCGCGCTGCGCCAGCCAGCATGGCGGTGTGGGTGTCGTGCCCACAGGCGTGCATGCGGCCGGGAATGGTGGAGGCAAATTCGAGGCCGGTCTCCTCTTGCATTGGCAGCGCGTCCATATCGCCGCGCAGCAGGGCGGATTTGCCCGGCTTTGCACCTTTCAGGATGGCGACGGCGCCGGTGGCCGAAGTGCCTTCCTTCCATTCCAGCGGCAGGTCCGCCAGTTCGGCGCGAACCTTGGCGAGGGTGAGCGGGGTTTCGAGGCCCAGTTCGGGTTCGGCGTGGATGGCGCGGCGAAGCGCGGTAATGCGTGGTTCGATATCGCGGGCGGCGGCGAGCAGGTTTTCTGTCAGCATGGCAAGAGTTGTATCGCCAGCCAGCGATCTGCGCCAGCAAATGTGGGCGCAGCTTGTCAGTTGCGATTCCGAACCTATCTGCAGAACAGGCGCTTCGGATGCGTTGGTTGTTGCAAGAATGCGCCAGTTATGATGGCGAACTGTTGCAGTTGAACGACAGCGCCGGGGCAATTGCATATTTGGCGTAGTGATTTCTGCGCGTGAAAGGGTAAAGGCAGTCATCATGCACGGTGCGATCCACCTTTTTGACAGTCTGCCGCAAGTCGATGTCGCATCCCGCCGGTCCAATGGCGATGCAATGGCGCCTGCCCGCAGCGAGCCGCTGGTCGGGCTGGTCCGCAATCCGCACAGCCATGGCAATTCGGGTTCGACCGGCCGCGTGGGGGATTCGCCCAGTGTCCTCTCCGCCGCGCCGGAAAAGCGCAGCGAGCTGTTCGATGTCCTCGCCGATTTCGCAGCCAAGAGCGTGGATTATATCGCCATCGATGGCGGCGATGGCACTGTGCGCGATGTGCTCACCTGCGGCGCAGCGGCGTTTGGCGAAAGCTGGCCCACGCTGATCCTGCTGCCCAGCGGCAAGACCAATGCGCTGGCGCATGACCTCGAGATTTCGGACAGCTGGACGCTGGCTGATGCGCTTGAAGCCGCCAAACAGGGCCATGCCGTAACGCGCCGCCCGATCGTGGTGGCCCAGCGTGACAACCCCAATGCCCAGGTGCGCGGCTTCGTGCTCGGTGCCGGGGCTTACACCTCAGCGATCAGCCTGGGGCAGGATGCGCATAATTTCGGCGCATTCAACGCTGCTGCTGTAGGGGTTACTGCGGTGTGGAGCGGCTTGCAGGCGATGTTTGGCGGCAAGGACAATCCCTGGCGGCGCGGCACCCGCATGCGCCTGCGCCAGAAGGATGGATGGGAAATCGAACATGCCGGTGGCGGGGCATTCAGCGAGCGCTATTTCATGTTCGCCTCCACCTTGCAGAACTTTCCCGCCGGCCTGCGCCCGTTCCGCGATCTTGATGGCGAAATCCGCATGGCGGTGTTCGACAATTCGCGCCGCCGCCTGCTGCTGCGCTTGCCGGTCATATTCCGTGGCAAGGCGGGTGATGGTACGCGTCGCAAGGGCTTCCACACCCACGGGATGGATGCCTTCGATTTCGACATCGGCGATCGCTTCATCCTTGACGGGGAAGCCTTCCCGCCCGGCCATTACAGCGTTTCGGCGGGGCCGCGCCTGCGCTTCGTCGTCCCGTGAGTGGCGATCTCGCCGCGCGCATCGGCGCGGCGCTGCAACGCCAAGTCCACCCTGCGATTACCGGCTTTGCCCGTCGCCTTGCTGATGAGAGCGCAGGCGAAGTGGTGCTGTTCTACGGCTCCAACCTGCGCACCGGATCGCTCGAAGGGGTGATCGATTACTACGTCCTCACTGCAGGCGCGGAAGAGACCGGCATATGGCCGCGCGTCTCCTATCGCGAATGGGAGCATGAAGTCGAGGTGCTGCGCGCCAAGATCGCTACCATGACGCTGGCGAAGTTTGCCAGGGCGTGCCGGGGCGAGAGCCGCGACACGACGATCTGGGCGCGATTCGTGCAACCATGTGCTGTCGTCTTTGCGCGTGACGATGCGGCGCAGGAGATGGCGCTGTCAGCCCTCAGCCATGCCGCGCGTACGGCGGCGCGGCTGGCCGTGGCTGTCGGGCCGGAAAGCGGCAGCGAAGCGGATTATTGGCGGGCGCTGTTCCGCTCGACCTACAAGGCGGAGTTGCGTGTCGAGAAGCCGGGCCGGGAAAATTCGATTCTCGAGGCCAATCGGGCCCATTTTGACGGACTGCTGCCTGCTGCGCTGGAAGCGGAAGGTATCCCGCTAGAGCGCAACGGAGAACTTCTCGTCCCGCAAATGCCGAAGGCCGAGCGCAAGCGCGTCCTCGGCTGGTGGAAACGCCGCCGTCGCCTCGGCAAGGCGCTCAACATCGCGCGCCTGCTCAGGGCCACGCGCACCTTCGATGGCGCGGGCCGTTATGCCGCGTGGAAGGTGGAGCGACACACAGGCGTCAAAGTTGAAGTTACGCCGTGGCGCGAGAAACATCCTGTCCTCGCGGCCCCCGCAGTCATGTGGAAAGTCTGGCGCGCCAAGCGCCAGGGCTGAATCTCATCACAGATAGCGCATGCGCAAGGTCATCGGCAGGACTTCATTGCCGATGTCGAACTTCGTCTTCTTGTAGCTCGGCTTGCCAAGGTTGAAGATGTTGATGCTGGGGTTGCCTGACATGGCGCCGCCATCGCTCATGATATCGGTGCTGCCATTGCCGTTCACATCGTGGCGGATGGCAATGCCATAGGTCCCGGCGCGCGGAACCGGCATGCAGAAGCTCATCGTCCCTGCGCGGGCGGGTGCTTCCATGCGATAAATCCAGCGACCGCTCTCAAGCCAGTCTTCCTGCGTGCCGCGATAAAGCTGCACGCGGATATTGCCGCTGGAGCTCTTCACTTCGTTGAGCGTGATACGCACGGCCGGACCGGAGCCCCTGCAAGCCGCGGGATTGTTGGTGATTTCCTGGTTCATTTGCGCCGCAGCAGGCTGCGCGAGCGAAAGCCCGGCAGCAGCGGTTCCGGCAATGGCGAGCGCCGCAAGGACACTACGGATGGATGTACTCATACCTGTTCTCGTGGAGATCCGTTTCGACAGGGCAATTACCCTTTATGCGTGGCTAACTAGGGATTAGCCAGTGAACCGCGGCTGAAGCAGCGAGTCAGCAAGGCGACAACCGGGCCCAATCCCGGGGGCGCAGGTAATTCTCCGTGTGGAAATGTTTTCTCTCCTCCTTGTGGGGCGATTCGCGCGGGCGTATCGCACAGACCCAACCATGGGCATTCCTCTTATCTCTCCCTCGATCCTGTCCGCCGACTTCGCGAAGCTGGGCGAGGAAGTGCGCGCCATCGATGCCGCCGGTGCGGACTGGATCCATGTCGACGTGATGGACGGGCACTATGTCCCCAACCTGACCATCGGCCCCGCCGTTGTAAAGGCGCTGCGCCCGCATACCGAAAAGGTGATGGACGTGCACCTGATGGTCTCGCCCGTTGATATGTGGATCGATCAGTTCGCAGAGGCTGGCGCCGATATCATCACCGTGCACCCCGAAGCCGGCCCGCATGTCCACCGCAGCGTGCAGGCGATCAAGGCGGCCGGCTGCAAGGCGGGGCTGTCGCTCAATCCGGGAACGCCCGCCAAGATGCTCGATTACCTCTACGAGGAGATCGACCTGGTCCTGGTGATGAGCGTCAATCCCGGTTTTGGCGGGCAAAGCTTCATTCCCAGCCAGCTCAGGAAGATCGAGGCGATCCGTTCCGCCATCGACAAGCGCGGGCTGGACGTGCTGATCGAGGTCGACGGCGGGGTGAATGTGGAAACCGCGCGGCAATGTGTTGATGCCGGTGCCGATGTGCTTGTGGCGGGTTCTGCCACCTTCAAGGGCGGGCCGGATTGTTATGCCGACAATATCAGGGCGCTCAAAGGGCCATAGCGATGGATGATCTCGCCACACGCCTGCATTCGGATGCGGATAATGGTTCCGCAGACAGCGATACGCGTGACGGCCAGATGGCAATCCCGCTGGATGATCACCGGGCAGAAGAGCTGGCGCTCGAAACCCCGGCACAGGCCGAGCGAGACGAACCGGCTCCTGCGCCTTCGCGCGAGCTTGTCCTGAGTGATTTCAACCCGCCTGATGTAAGCGCCGGTGAAAGGCTGATCCGCCTCGCCTATCGCATGGGCATTCCCGGATCGACGCTGGCTTCGCCATTCCGAAAGCCGATGCGTCCGCGCCTGCTGGCCGTGGTGGACAGCCCGCTGAAGGGCGATCGCGTTGCAGGCATGGCCCTGCGCGCGGGCCATTTCCTTGTTTACGGGGTCAAGGCTCCCATCGGCCAGGTCGATTGCTCGCCCACTGCCAAGCTGACGCCGCCTTTTGAAGCCATGCTGCACGGCTTCACATGGCTGCGCGATCTCGCTGCTTGTGGAACCTTGCCGCAATGCGCGCCCACCGCGCAGCGCATTCTCGGCACGTGGCTGGCCGCCAATGGCGATCCGGCGTCGAAAGGTGGAGCGTGGAAAGTCGAGAATGCCGGACACCGCCTGCTCGGCTGGCTGGTTCATGCCCCGCTTGTGCTTTCGCAGCAGGGCAAGACACAGCGCGACCAGCTGATGGAAGCGATCGTCGATACGTCCCGCTGGCTGGATCGCAACGTTACACGCGCGGATGACCTGCATGGCGAAGTGATCGGCTGGTGCGCCATCACTGCAGCCGGCCTGCTCATGCCCGAAGGCAAGCCGCGCCGCCTTTATGGAGAGGCCGGGCTGGTGCGTGCGCTGGGTGAAGTGGTGGGTGACGATGGCGGCGTATTGTCACGCAGCCCGCTTGCGCAGATGGATCTGATCGCCGCGCTGGTCGATCTTGCCGCCTGCTATCGCGCCGTGGACATGGACCCACCGCAAGCGATCGAGACCATGCTCGGCCTGCTGGTTCCGCCGTTGCTGTCGCTGACCCATGCCGATGGCAGCCTGGGCAACTGGCAAGGTGCAGGGGCTGTGAGCGAAGAGAAAGTCACTGCGCTGGTCAGTGCGAGCGGCATCCGCACACGGCCTTTGCGCGAGGCGCGGCAGTGGGGATACCAGCGCATCTCTGCCCGCAATGGCAAGCAGCAGGCGGTGCTGCAGTTCGATACCTCGCCCCCGCCGCTAGCGCGCCATGCCCGCAATGGCTGCGCCTCCACGCTGGCGTTCGAATTCAGCCATGGCGATTATCGGCTGATCACCAATTGCGGTGGTGCAGGCTTTGCCGGCGGTCAGGTGCCGACACGGATCGAGCAGGGCCTGCGCGCCACCGCTGCGCATTCCACCATGGTGCTGGGTGATGCCAATTCCACCGCCGTGCTGATCAACGGCAAGCTGGGCACCGGCGTGGGCGCGGTCGATGTCGATCGTCGCGTGGTGCGCACCAAGCAGGGCGATGCCACGCGAATCGAGGCGAGCCATGACGGCTACGGCCACCGCTTCGGCCTGCTCCACCGGCGCATCCTGATCCTGCGCGACGATGGCAGCGAGCTGCGCGGCGAGGATCTGCTGGTGCCCTCGGGCCGCAAGGGAAAGCGCGGCAAGGTGCCCTACGCCATCCGTTTCCATCTCGGTCCGCGCGTTACCATGAAGCTGGCAGAAAGCGGCCAGGGCGCCACGCTTTCGCTGCCCGATGGCAGCTATTGGCAGTTCCACACCAGCGCAGAAAAGCTCGAGGCAGAAGAAAGCCTCTGGGTCGATGGCGAAGGCCGCGCGCATCCTGTAGAGCAGCTCGTGATTCAGGGACTCGTATCGCGCGGCGGCGGAAACTTCGGCTGGCTGCTGAAAAAAATAGGATAACCACCATGACTGATGTGACGATCAAGCGGGCACTCCTTTCAGTGTCCGACAAGGCCGGTATTGTCGAACTGGCGAGCACGCTCGCCGCCAAGGGTGTGGAGCTGGTCTCCACCGGTGGCACCGCCAAGGCGATCCGCGATGCGGGCCTGCCGGTGAAGGACATTTCCGAGCTCACCGGCTTTCCCGAGATGATGGATGGCCGGGTCAAGACGCTGCACCCGGTGGTCCATGGCGGGCTGCTGGCGGTGCGCGACAATGACGAGCATGTTGCCGCCATGACGGAGCACGGCATCGGCGCGATCGACCTGCTGGTGGTCAATCTATACCCCTTCGAACAGACTGTGGCGCGCGGGGCGAGCCGCGAGGACGTGATCGAGAATATCGATATTGGCGGCCCGGCCATGGTCCGCTCCTCGGCCAAGAACCATGAATTCGTGACCATCGTCACTGATCCGGCTGATTATGCCGAATTGCTGGAAGAGCTGGACGCCAGGGATTGCGCCACCAGCCTCGCTTTCCGCATCCGCATGGCAGGCAAGGCCTATGCCCGCACCGCCAGCTATGACGCGGCAATCGCCAACTGGTTCGCCTTTGGCGATGCCTTCACCAACCCTCTCGGGACGGAAGCGCTCAAGGCTACGCCATTTGTCGACAAGCTGCCGATGGCCTTCAGCCTCAAGGACACTTTGCGTTACGGGGAGAACCCGCACCAGATGGCGGCTGTCTACACCCCGCAGGCCGTGGGCGCGCAGGGCATACCGCAAGCGGTTCAGGTGCAGGGCAAGGAACTGTCCTACAACAATTACAACGATGCCGATGCCGCGCTGGAACTGGTGAGCGAGTTTGCAGGCGGCGATCCCGCCGTGGCGATCATCAAGCACGCCAATCCCTGCGGCGTGGCGCAGGCCTCAAGTTTGCTTGAGGCATGGAAGGCGGCGCTCGCTTGTGACAGTGTTTCGGCGTTTGGCGGCATCGTTGCCACCAATGTCCCCCTCGATGGCCCGACAGCCGAAGCGATCTGCGAAATCTTCACCGAAGTGGTGATCGCGCCGGGTGCGGATGATGCGGCCAGGGCGGCTTTCGCTGCCAAGAAGAACCTGCGCCTGCTGTTGCTCGATGCGCTGCCTGACGCCGCGCGACCCGGCTTCCAGATGAAGACGATCGCCGGAGGCATGCTGCTGCAATCGCGCGACAATGGCGAGATCGGTCCGGATGACCTCAAGGTGGTTTCGAAGCGCCAGCCGACCGCGCAGGAACTTGAGGACTGCCTGTTCGCATGGAAGGTGGCCAAGCATGTGAAGTCCAACGCCATCGTCTTTGCCAAGGAAGGTTCCACCGCAGGGATCGGCGCAGGCCAGATGAACCGCCGCGATTCGGGCCGCATTGCCGCCGTGCGTGCCCGCGAAGCTGCCGAAACCGCAGGCTGGAGTGAAAGCCGCACACTGGGCAGCGCCATGGCATCCGATGCATTCCTGCCTTTCGCGGATGGGATCGAGGTTGCGCTGGAGGCTGGCGCAAGCGTGGTGATCCAGCCCGGCGGGGCGATGCGTGACGAGGAAGTGATCAAGGCGGCGGACGAGGCCGACCTTGCCATGGTCTTCACCGGGATGCGCCACTTCCGCCACTAAGGGCAACCACCAAACCATAAATTAACCATCCTGCCCGATAGCTGCTTGCTGACAGGACCATTCAGCGCATCGAAAGCGTGCGCTGGCTAGGCCCTGAGCACGAACTACGGCGCAGAAAGATCAGGTCATGGGACTTTTCACTTCCGAACTCTACCGTTCATTCTTCCTTGGCTTTGGTGTAACTGCAGCCGTGCTTGCGGCGAATATATTGCCGAAGCTGGGGAGCATTTAGGTCCGGGAGCAATTCCGGGCCGCGCAGACAAGCGCAGGAGAGGTCTGGAACCCATGAAATTCAAAGCAGCCATTCTTGCCGCCGCACTTGGTGCCGCGGCCTTGACGACCACCCCCGCCATCGCCGAATCCACCTTCAATGCTCCGGTGGCTGCCCGTCAGGCGGACGAAAGCGGCCTGCAGACGGCCATCTTCGCCGGCGGCTGCTTCTGGGGCATCGAGGCGGTCTTCGCCCATACCAAGGGCGTGCACAGTTCGGTTTCCGGATACCATGGCGGCACCCAGCGGCAGGCGAGTTATCGCCTCGTCGCCTCGGGCGTGACCGACCATGCGGAATCGGTGCGTGTGGTCTATGACCCTTCCGTCATCCGCTATGACCAGCTCTTGCAGATCCTTTTCTCGGTTGGCGCAGACCCCACCCTGCTCAACCGCCAGGGCCCCGATCGCGGCCCGCAGTACCGCAGCGCCATCGTGCCGCTTTCGGCCGAACAGCGCACGGTCGCGCAGTCATATCTGCGGCAGATGGGCCGTTCCGGCGTATGGGACGATCCCATCGTGGTCGCGATAGAAGACCCGAAGACCTTCTACGAGGCCGAGGAATACCACCAGGACTTCGCGCACAAGAACCCGAACAACGCCTATATCCGCCGCTGGGATGCACCAAAGGTGGCGGCGTTGCGGGAGATGTTCCCGCAGTTCTATCGCGCTGAATTCAAGACCGACTGACGCTGCGAACCACCACGAGGGGCGGGCAATTGCCGCGAGGCCGTTGCCGCCCTATATCGTGTGCATGACACGCCACAGCCACCACGAACATTCCGGCGAAAACCTCATCGAGGAAGCCGAACGCGTCCTGTCGCAATCGGGCGAACAATGGACGGCCATGCGCGCCGATGTGTTTCGCGCGCTCGCGGCACATGAACGCCCGGCCTCGGCCTATGACATCGCCGAAGACGTGGGCAAGGCGCGCGGCAAGCGGGTGGCGGCGAACAGTGTCTATCGCATCCTTGACCTGTTCGTGCGCACCAATCTTGCCAACCGCATCGAAAGCGCAAACGCCTATCTTGCCAACAGCCATCCGGGCTGCCGGCACGATTGCATCTTCCTGATCTGCGACGATTGCGGGCAGGCGAGCCATTTCGACGATGACAGGCTCACCACCTCCCTGCGCGAAGCGGGGCAGGAGCACGGCTATGCGCAAGTGCGCCCGGTTGTGGAACTGCGCGGCCTGTGCTCCGACTGCAGAGCCTGATTCTGATCCACTAGCGTGAATGCGGCACCGGCCCGCTTCAGCAAAGCTGAAACAAGCGACTACCCTAAATCCCGTAATCTCGTTCATCGACAGGCAGGTTTCCCGCCTGTAAGGCTAAGGCATGACAACAGGGCCCCAGACTCCGCTCCTCGACACGGTCGATACTCCGCATGACCTGCGCAAACTGAAGGCGGAGGATCTGCGGCAGCTGGCTGACGAGCTGCGAGCTGAGATGATCGACACGGTCGGCACCACCGGCGGCCATCTTGGTTCAGGACTCGGCGTGGTCGAACTGACCGTGGCCATCCACTATGTCTTCAACACGCCGGAAGACCGGCTGATCTGGGACGTGGGCCACCAAGCCTATCCGCACAAGATCATCACCGGCAGGCGTGACCGGATCCGGACGATCCGGCAGGGCGGCGGGCTCTCCGGCTTCACCAAGCGCAGCGAGAGCGAGTATGACCCGTTCGGCGCGGCGCATTCCTCCACCTCGATTTCCGCCGGCCTCGGCTTTGCCATTGCCAACAAGCTGAACGGCGCGCCGGGCAAGGCTATCGCCGTGATCGGTGACGGCGCGATGAGCGCGGGCATGGCCTATGAGGCGATGAACAACGCCGAGCAGGCAGGCAATCGCCTCGTTGTCATCCTCAATGACAATGACATGTCGATCGCGCCGCCGGTGGGTGGCCTCTCCGGCTATCTCGCGCGGCTGGTTTCCTCCGGCCAATTCCTCGGCCTGCGCGAACTGGCCAAACGCTTTGCCCGCAAGTTGCCCAAGCCGATGTACAAGGCGGCGAAGAAGACCGACGAGTATGCCCGCGGCATGGCCATGGGCGGCACCTTGTTCGAGGAGCTCGGCTTCTATTACGTCGGCCCGATTGACGGGCATGACATGGATCAGCTCGTACCCGTACTGGAAAATGTGCGCGATGCGGCGGAAGGGCCGTGCCTGATCCATGTGGTGACGCAGAAGGGCAAGGGCTATGCCCCGGCAGAGGAAGCGGCGGACAAGTATCACGGTGTCGCCAAGTTCGATGTCATCACCGGCGAGCAGAAGAAATCGAGCGGCGGCCCTCCCGCCTACCAGAACGTCTTCGGTGAAACGCTGGCCAGGCTGGCGGAGAGTGATCCGCGCATCTGTGCCATTACCGCCGCCATGCCTTCTGGCACCGGGGTGGACAAGTTTGCCAAGGCGCACCCCACCCGCGCCTTTGACGTAGGCATTGCCGAACAGCACGCGGTGACGTTCGCCGCTGGCCTCGCCGCGCAGGGCATGCGGCCTTTCGCGGCGATCTATTCCACCTTCCTGCAGCGCGCTTTCGACCAGATCGTGCATGACGTGGCGATCCAGAACCTGCCGGTGCGTTTCGCGATTGACCGCGCCGGGCTGGTGGGCGCTGACGGCGCGACCCATGCGGGCAGCTTCGACATCACCTATCTCGCCACTCTGCCGAATATGGTCGTCATGTCTCCCTCGGATGAGGCGGAGCTGGCGCATATGACCTACACCGCGGTCGAATATGACGAAGGACCCATCGCCTTCCGCTATCCGCGCGGCGCGGGCACAGGCGTGGAGATTCCCGAAACGCTGGAAAAGCTGGAGATCGGCAAGGGCCGTATCGTCCGGGGAGACGAGAAGGGTGGCAAGGTCGCCATCCTCTCATTGGGCGCGCGCCTTGCAGAAGCGCAAAAGGCTGCGGACCAACTCGAGGCCAAGGGCCTGACAACGACCATCGCGGACATGCGCTTTGCCAAGCCGCTCGATTCCGAGCTGATCCGCAAGCTGGCCGCCACGCATGAGGTTGTGGTGACAATCGAGGAAGGCAGCATCGGCGGCCTCGGCGCGCATGTGCTCACTCTCGCTTCGGATGAAGGGCTGGTCGATGCCGGTCTCAAGATCCGCACCATGCGCCTGCCCGATGTGTTCCAGGATCAGGACGCGCCCGAAAAGCAATATGACGAGGCAGGATTGAACGCCCCGCATATCGTTGAAACGGTGCTGGGCGCGCTGCGCCACAACAGCGCAGGCGTGGCCGAGGCGCGGGCCTGATCCGCCCATGGTGAGCGGCGATTATCTCCGCTCCGAAACTTCGCCAGACGGCCGCTTTCGCGTGGACTACGCGGAGAACGAGATGCGTGCCTCGCAATGGGTCTCGGCGCCGACCGTCCACGATCTTTCGCGCAATGCCGTGGTATTCAAGGTCGATTCCACGCAGTTGCATGGCAATGAGGAGTGGAGCAACGAACCGGGGTGCTTCACTCTCTACATGAGCAAATATCCCTATGGCGGGCAGAACTGGCAGCTCGATTTCGACGTCGATGCGGGAACCGTGCGCATTGATGATGAGGAAGAGCGCCACCCGATTGAAAGCGCCTTGCCCCTGCTGTGGTGCCGCATCCGCGCGTGGGAGAAGGCTCTTCCGCCGCCACCGCCATACAAGCGGCCGTCCAACAAACCGAAACTTCGCGATCTTGTGCTGGGCATCCTGATCGTGCTCGCATTCGTCGCGGCCGTCGCGCTGTTCTTCTACCTGCGCGAGAACTCCTGAGACGCGGCGACAAACTATCCGCAATCTTGGCTGTTGGCTTGATCTGGGACTCGCGTCCCGGAACAGCCGTTAGGACTTATCCCGCACCTCCGGATGTACGCCTGCCGCTTGCGGTTCGCCAACTTCCTCGCCGCCGCGCAGATCGTCGCCGACATTGTCGTCGCCCAGCGTATCGAGGTGCATCCACTTCTTCACGATGGGGCTGAGGGCAAGGACCACCACGCCCACGCCGATCGCGATCCAGCCGATCTGGCTGTAGATGGACAGGGTCAGCTCCTTGGACATCTCACCGCCTTCACCGCCAGTTGCCTCGCCGATCTTGCCCGCCACGAAGCTGCCGACCGCGGTCATGTAGAACCAGGCGCCCATGATCAGGCTGGCCATGAACTTCGGTGCCAGGCGGTTCATTGCGGACAGGCCAACCGGGCTGAGGCACAGCTCGCCCGTGGTGTGCAGCAGGTAGATCAGGAACAGGAAGATCACCGGCGTCATCGCTGCCATGCCCACGCTCTGTGCACCCCAAGCAAAGACGAGGAAGCCCGCCCCCACCTGGAACAGCGCAAGGGCGAATTTCGCGGGCGCTGATGGCTCCAGCTCGCGATTGCCCAGCCATTGCCACAGCGCGGCAAACAGCGGGGCGAAAAGGATGATGTAAATCGGGTTGATCGACTGGAACACCGAAGCCGGGATGTTGCCGGTATCGATATGCTCGTCAGTGTAGAGGTTGAGGCTGCCCGGCGCCTGGTCGAACAGGCCCCAGAACAGCGGGTTCAGCGCGATCAGGAACAGGATGGCGAAGATCCGTTCACGCGGCTGCTTGGGCAGTTTGAACGCCTCGAACAGCACATAGCCGAGCAGGCCAACGCCGCACACGATCAGCAACAGCTGGATCACGTCGCGATACTGGATCAGGAACCACATCACCGCGACTGCGGCAAAGCCTGCGATGTAGATCATCATCTCCTTGTTCTTCGGCAGCAGCGCAGGCGCCTCGCCCGCACCGCGCAGGGCTCCCTTGCCGATCACGAAGACGATCAGGCCCGCGACCATGCCTATGCCCGACAGTCCGAAGCCGTAAGCCCAGCCAACCGTCTGGCCGAGATAGCCGACAAGGATCGTACCGGCGGCTGCGCCCACGTTTATGCCCATGTAGAAGATCGTGTAGGCGGCATCGCGGCGTGCGTCGGTCAGCTTGTAGAGCTGGCCCACCATCACCGAGATATTGGCCTTCAGGAAGCCCGAGCCGACGATGATCAGCGCCAGCGCCATCCAGAAGATATTGATCGTGGGATCGTCCTGCCCGCCTGTGCCTTCAAAGGCCATGAACAGGTGGCCCAGCGCCAGCAATATGCCGCCGAACAGCACCGCCTTGCGCTGGCCGAGGTATCGATCTGCCAGCCAGCCGCCGAGCACGGGGGTGATATAGACCATCGAGCCATAAGCGCCGAGGATGAGGTTGCCCTCGCCCTGGCTGAAGGCCCAGTGCTGCACGAGGTAGAAGATCAGGATGCCGCGCATGCCGTAGAAGCTGAAACGCTCCCACATCTCGGCGAAGAACAGCATGTAAAGGCCCTTGGGATGGCCCAGCGCCTCTTCCTTGCGGCTGGCAGCGATGGCGAGACCACCTGCCAGAAATGCGCCGAGGATTACCGTGGCGATGGCGGCAACCCAGTCACCCTCGTTCCACAAGGCCATGTCTTTCATATACGATCCCGTCCCCGCTCCTGTCCCGACCCTGCGTCGGATCGGAAAGCGGGCACACTAACGCTTTGCAGGCGTTTGTGAAGCGCGTTTCGTTTCATTCGAAACCTATGCGCGGCCCTGGGCCTTTCTTGTGCCGCGCCCTTGCCTGACGCGCTGTATTATGGCACTGCATCACCTGTCATGAGCGAAACCAAGCCCGTCTATCTCCGTCTGCGCGACAGGATCGCCGCATCCATCATCGAAGGGGAGTATGCGGAAGGTGAGATGCTGCCATCGGTGCGCGCTTTCGCGGCAGACCAGGGTGCCAATCCGCTCACCGTGGCCAAGGCTTACCAGCAATTCCAGGCAGATGGGCTTATTCGCGTGCAGCGCGGCGTGGGCATGTTCGTGCGCGAAGGTGCCGCCGGAAAGCTGCGGGCCAGCGAACGCCAGGCTTTCCTGGAAGAGGAGTGGCCCGATATCCGTCGCAAGATGGAACGGCTCGATATCTCGCTGGACCAGCTGACGGATATTGCCTGAGCCACCGGGCCTGATCTTTTCTAGGAATTTTCCTGCACCGTAGGACACTCGGCAATTGCGCGAGGGGCGATGATCTGCCATTCTAACTTACAGTAATGTGCATTGCATCGGGTCGCACGATGCACCTGGCAAAATTTCCAATTCGTCCTGGCTTTGCCCGGGCTGGAAAGGGGCGGGAATGATAAGATCCGAATTGCTGCAATCGCTTGCGGCAGATAATCCCGAGTTGCGACCTGAGGAAATCGAGCAGGTCGTTGATATTTTCTTCGAGGAAATTGCCGAGCGACTCGCTGAGGGTGGTCGCCTGGAGCTGCGTGGCTTCGGTACCTTCTCGACTCGTCAGCGCGAAGGCCGCACCGGCCGCAATCCGCGCACCGGCGAGCCGGTGGAGGTTCCGCCAAAGCGCGTTCCCTATTTCAAGCCTGGCAAGGAAATGCGCGAACGGCTCAACCCGGACGGGTAACAGCAGCGAGCCTCAACAAGGCTGCATTCGTTTCCAGCAGAACAAAAAGAGAGGGCGCGGACCGTGAAGTCCGCGCCCTCTCTTTTTTTGGCCCGAGCCGGTCTGGCCCCCGCCGAAGCGGGGGCCAATGTCCGGATCAGAAGTTGCGGCGTACCGACAGCGCCCAGGTGCGGGGCAGGCCAGGCACACCGGTGACGAGGCCAAGTGAGCCGGTCACGTCAGAAACGCTGTTGAAGTAGTACTTGTCGAAGACGTTCATCACTTCGAGAGCAACGTTCCAATCGCCATCAGCCGTGGTGTAGCCGAGACGGGCATTGCCGAGGAAGTAACCGTCGACCTGGCTCCAAACAGTGTTGAAGCTGTCGGTGAAGATCTTCGACTGATACGAACCGTCGAAACGAGCCATCACAGTCGCGCCGGATTCCAGTTCGTGATCGTACTGGATGCCGAAGCTGTAGGTCCATTCCGGAGTGTACGGCGTGATTTCGTTGCCGGTCAGGCCCGAGAGACCAACCTGCGTGTATTCGAAATCGATGTACGACAGACCGCCGTCAAGCGACAGGCCATCGGTCGGGTAAGCCGAGAATTCCAGCTCGAAGCCCTTCACGTCGGCAGCACCAACGTTGGCCGGCAGCAGGCAGGGCGATTCCGGGCAAGCCGAAAGCTGCAGGATGATGTCGCTGTATTCGTTGAAGAACGCAGCACCATTCAGACGCAGGCGACGATCGAGAAGGTCAGCCTTGAAGCCGACTTCGTAAGTAACGATCGTTTCCGGGTTGAACGACAGCACCTGGTTACAAGGGCCACCGGCATAGGACGGATCATCACATTCACCGGTCGACGGACCGAAGAACGGACGCGGGTTCACACCGCCGCCCTTGAACCCCGTGGAGACAGAAGCGTAAGCAAGGAACTCATCGCTGAAGCGATAGTCCGCTGCGATACGCCAGTCCCAACGGTCGCCAGTGAAGGCGCCGGGAATGTCGAACAGGCCGGTGAGCAGGCAGTTCGGCGTGTTGCCGAGCGAGGTCGGGCCTCCGAAATCCGGGTCTGCACCGTAGAAGAATTCGCAGATGGGCGGCCCTGCAGGCGGCACATCCACGAACGGCACGGTACCGTCGGGATTCGAACGGAAGTACGTGTAGGTCTTCTTGTCCTTGGTGTAGCGAAGGCCACCGGTGATGCTCAGCATGTCAGTGGGACGCAAGGTCACCGTGCCGAACAGCGCCTTTGTGGTGCTGGGTGTGGTGTCCGGACCATGGATGAAGTCGATACCGGCATAGTTGAGGTCAACGCGTGCCGTGTATTCGCCGTTCTGGTCGAGATAGAAACCACCAACGGTACCCTGAAGCAGACCGTCAGCCGCTTCGAAGTTCAGGCGCAGTTCCTGGCTCCATGCGCGGTGGTTGAGCTGGTTGTCCAGCTGCGCCACCGGAACCGGCGTTGCGTCCTGATCCTGACCCCACTTCGATTCATATTCGCGCCAGGAACTGATCCAGACCAGCTGGAGATTGTCCGTAGCATCGAAGGTCATGTTCGAGTGGATGCCCCAGCCCTGGAAGTCCTGGTTCTGCAGAGCAGAATAAGGCTTGTAGGGAGCCTGGGACGTCGGCGTACGTGCATCGAGGAAGTTCGAATATGCAATATAGCGCGGATCGCCATACTGGTTGCCGATGTTGTCACAGCTGAACGGGCCAGCAGGGACGAATGCACAGTTCACCGGAACTGCATTTCCATCATTGCCGGTGAGCCACGGAAGCGCCTCGTACTGTCCATAACCGACAAGGATCGGGTTCATCATGTCATCGAGAACAAGATCACCCATGTCATCGGTTTCGAAGATTTCGGTACCCGGAACACCAGCGCCAACGCTGGTGGCAGGGTTATCCGAGAACGGATCGAAAGCGGTGGTGCCACCGGTAGGTGCACCGGCTGCAATCAGGACGGTCGGTCCGGCTTCGCCCTTGGTCGAGGTGAAGTCAGCCGAAATGTTCCACTCGAAGCGATCCGTCGGCATCCAGCGCAGGGCCAGACGGCCAGCGGTGGTGTTCGAACCGCCCATGGTGGTGTTGTCCGGGTTGCCGCGGCCGCGGGCGTTGGTAGCCGGTACGTTCGAACCCGGGTGGGTCAGGCCGTAGTCGAGCTGGGTAACATAGCCATCCACGCTGCGACCGAAGCCGGAAACGCGGGCAAACAGCGTGTCGGTGACTGCAAAGTCAGCCATGCCGCGCAGTTCCATACGGTCATACGAACCGTAGGTTGCGCGCAGGTAGCCTTCACCGCTGCCCTGCGGCTTGGCGCTGAACAGCTTGATCGAACCACCGATGGAGTTCTTGCCGGCCAGCGTACCCTGCGGACCACGAAGGACTTCGATACGGTCAAGGTCCATCAGCTCGAGCAGCGAGCTCGACAGCGTCGGGATGAACACGTCATCGACATAGACGCCCACACCGGGATCAAGCGCGTAGTTGAAGTCGACCTGGCCGACGCCGCGAATAAACGCGATGAGGCCCGAGCCACCGTTCTGCGGCTGCGGCTTGAGGGTCACGTTCGGCGCCTGAGCGGCAACCTGCGAGATGTCGGTCTGACCGCGCGCCTCGAGCATTTCTGCGTTCACGGCGGTAATGGCAATCGGCGTGTCCTGCAGGTTTGCTTCGCGGAATTCCGCGGTCACGACGATGGTGTTCGTGCGATCACCGTCGTCATCCTGTGCATATGCAGGCGCTGCCATGCTGGCCATGATGGCCAGCGACGATGCAACGCTGAGCGTCTTAAGTTTCATCAGGCATCCTCCCCTGGCGACCCCGAACTGGGTTCGCTCTTGAACTTACTCGTATGTGCCGACCCACGCCTTCTGGACGTTGATGCCGACAACTCTGACAGGGAACTGGTTGGACAATCTGTCCATTCCAGAACTCTCCCGCCGGCATCTCTACTGCGAGAAAAGCGTGACGCAAACGTCTACAATGAAAAATGCGTTCCAATGCTGGTCCATTGTCGTAATCAAGCAACACCAGAACATGGGATTTCAGCAGCAATCGAACAGCGCAGCCAGGCTGGTTGAGCGGCGAAGCAAAGCAAGCTGCTGGAAGCATTGATAAAGATAGGATCGAGGGGATGGAAATGACAGGAACGAAGCCGACGTGGCTTCCGCGAGGGTATGAAGCGCGGGTGCTGCTCCTGTTGGGGCTGGCCTGGGGGTTTGCCTATTTCGACCGCATGGCGCTGACCTTCCTTGCGCCATTTGTGCAACAGGACCTGGGGCTCAGCAATGAACAGATCGGCTGGGCCAATTCCGGCCTGTCGTTGACCTGGGCGATCGGTGCCTATGTCATTGGCCGCTGGTCGGACCTGATCGGCAAGCGCAAGCCTTTCCTGATCACCGCGCTTCTGCTGTTCTCCGGTTGCTCGGTGTTTTCCGGCTTTGCCTGGAACTTTGAATCGCTGCTGATCTCGCGCGTGATCATGGGCGTTGCGGAAGGACCGTTCCTGCCGATCTGCCTTGCCATCATGGCGGCAGCATCCTCATCCAGCAGGCAGGCGCTCAACGCCGGTATCCTTCAGAATGTCTTCGGCCCCATCGTGGGGACGGCGCTTGCGTCCTACACGCTTGTGCGCATTGCCGCTGCCTATGACTGGCATGCCGCCTTTTTCATCGCTGCCGTCCCGGGCCTGATCCTTGCCTTCCTGATCTGGCGCTTCATCGACGAGCCGGAAGCATCGGTCGGTGCGGCGAAGGAGCGTCCGCCCGGCGGTTTCCTGCCGCTCGATATCCTCTTCACCCGCAATGTGTTGGTGTGTTCGCTTGTCAGCATCTGTGCCGTCGGCTCGATTGTGGTCGGCTCGATCTTCATGCCGCTCTATCTTGATGGTCCGCGCGGCTATGACGATCTGGTGTGGAGCAATGTCATGACAGTCGTGGGTTTCTGCCCTGCCGTGGGCGCGATCCTGGTGGCGCTGATCTCTGATCGCATCGGGCGCAAGCCGCCGCTCGTGGTTTTCCTGTTCCTGATGATGATCGCCCCTGCGGCACTGCTGTACTTCAACGGACCGGTGCAGATCCTCGCGGTGCTGATGTTCATCAGCTGGATGGGGCTGGGCACATTCCCGCTGTTCATGGGCGTGATCCCCACCGAGACGGTGGGACGCCTGCAGGCGGCGACGGCTATGGGCATCGTGGTAATGATCGGCGAACTGATCGGCGGCGTGTTCGGCCCGCCGATTGCCGGGCGCCTGGCGGATAGCTACGGGCTCGACGTGGCGATGTATATCCAGCTTGGCCTTGCCTTGATGGCGGGCGTGTTTGCGCTGTTCGTGGCAGAGACGAAGGGACGCAACCCCGGAGCGCTGGGATCGGTGGAAAGGGTATGACCGTGGATGTGAAGCAGGCTGCTCTCGATTATCTCGATTGCGTGCGTCGGCTCGACACTGCGTCGATGCAGGCGTCCTATGCCCCCGACGCGAAAGTATGGCTGCCGGGGCAGGGCTGGATGGAGCCTGCCGGGCTTGCCGCGCTGCTCGAAGGCGCGCGCGGGTTGCTGGAGGACGGCATCCGGTTTGCGCATGAAGGGGTGCTCGTCGATGGCAATCGCGTGGTGGTGATGACCGCGTGTGACAGCCCCTTGGTGAAGGGTGGGTCCTATGTGAACCATTTCTGCTTTGTCATGACCTTCGACGAGGCGGGCAAGATCACCGAACTGCGCGAATATACCGACAGCGCGCCCGCAGTTGCTGCCTTCCATTCCTGAAGCCGCACCCTTGGCGACAAGGGACGCCGCCTCCCGCCTGCACCTGCTCCATGCTGTGGACGGCACCCTTTGAGAAAGGCTATGGCGGCAAGGAAGGCCCGTCATGGCAAAAAGGCGGGAGAGTGGAGAGGTTTGGTGAGCGATACCGACATGGTGACATGCGATGTCACCGCGACGATGAAATATGTGAAGCGGGGCGAGAAATCGACCTTCTACGCAGGGGACCGGGACAGGAGTTACTGGCCGGGCGAGGAACACCAGGTCACCATCCACGACATGCGGCCCATTGCCGGCGAACTGGCGCTGGAGCGCAACGGCTTCGTGCTGCTGGATGAGCCGGGCGAGACTGCGGACTATACCGACAAGGACCAGTTGGCTGCCTATTGCCGCCGCACCGAAGCCATGGTCCAGCGCCTGACCGGGGCTGACAAGGTGGTCAGCTTCGGACCCATCGTGCGCACCAATGCCACCGGCACGCATGGCCATAACCAGCCTGCCTTCGGTGCGCATGTCGATTACGGGGCGAAGACCGTCGGCGATTACACGCACGACCTGCTCCCGCCCGAAGAAGCGGATGAGCGGCTGGCCAGACGCCACATGCTGATCAATGTCTGGCGGCCCATCGTCATGGTCGAAAGCGCGCCCTTTGCGCTGTGCGATGCGCGAACGGTAAAGCGGCAGGACCTCTTTCCCAGCGAGATCATTGGCGGGCTTGGCGGCGTGGACCGCTCGCTGTGGGGCTTCAACCTCGCCTATGTGCCGGAGCACAAGTGGTACTGGGTGCCGCACATGCAGCCCAATGAAGTGCTCGCCTTCAAGCTGTTCGATAGCGATGACGATGCGGTGCAGTTCACCGCGCACAGCGCCTTCGATGATCCGAACACCCCACCCGATGCCGCGCCAAGGCAGAGTATCGAGCTGCGCACGATTGCCTATCTCTAGCGTATCCTCCTGACCCGTCAGCCGCTCTTTCTCATCGCTCCGCCGGTGAGGTCGTCTCCAGTCCTTTGGTGAACATCAGCCGTTCGCGGCAATATGCCGGTTCGTTTTGCATCCGGCGCATCCCGGCAACCGCGGCATCGAGTTTCGCCTGATCTCCGCGAAAACAGTGGAACAGGAAATCCTTGTAGTGGATCGCCATCGGGCTGGTTTTCTCGAGAAAGATATCGCGCCGCTCCTGCGCCCAGATGTCGAGCAGGCTTTCGTCTGCACCTTCCAGCACTACGGCAGCGAGCGTGGGCCACAGTGCATAGGCATCGAACAACCCCGTCGTGAGGCCGAAACCGCCGGTCGGGTTCGTGACATGCGCGCTGTCACCGGCGAGCATCACGCGGCCGGTGCGGAAGGAGGAAGCGCAGCGCTGGTGCATCTTGTAAGGCGATGCCTGGTGCAGCCTGTAGCCGCCATCGCCCGGCAGCAGGTGTTCGTATGCCGCTGGCAGGCGCTCGAGATAGCTCTCCTCAGGCAGGCTGGCGTCTTCCATATAGGTGCAGCGCCACAGCCCGTCAGGCTGGATGATCACGATCACCGCGCCCCATTGCTCGTCCACTACCATGGTGGACAGGCCATATCCGCCGCTGGCGAAATCGTGATAGACATTGGTCGCCACGAACCGTTCCGGCCAGGTGAAGCCGTCAAATGTCTGGCCCGCCTGTTCACGCACCGTGCTGCCTGCGCCGTCTGCGCCGACCACCCATCTGGCGCGCAGCTCTTCGCCATTGTCGAGCCACACGGTCACGCCATCGCTGTCCTGTTCGAGCCGCTCAAGGCGCGCGTTGAAGCGCAATCTTGCGTTGGGCAGCTGTTCCAGACGACCCTTGGCAATCTGCGCGAGTTTGTCTTGCCCCAGATTGATGTTGTAGTTGAACGCCGTCACCTCATCGAGAACATCCAGCCGATAGCGGATCATCTCGCCCGTTCGCTTTATCAGCCAGCTGTAGTCATCCTTGACCACGCCGGTCTGTTCGGCCTTCTCGCGGATTCCCAGCCTCTCCAGCCCGTCGAGCAGTGACCAGTGATAAACGGCAGCGCGGGGCGAATCGATGATCTGATCGCCTGCTTCCAGCAGCAGCACCTCCACCCCCGCCTGCGCCAGGCCCAGCGCGGTAACAAACCCTGTCGGCCCGCCGCCCACCACGATTACGTCGTGCATGTTTTCGCTCTCCTCGCCGGTCAGCATGGCGCATTTGCCCCTGGCCCGCAAAGCCCCTTCCGTCTCACGCCCGAAACCCCTAGTCCTAACGGGCGTTAGAGTCGCATAGACCGGCGGCCAGGTTATTGGGGAGAGAGTTCTTGGGCCATTTCGACTTCCGCGAAACCATCGAGGCGCGGGGCGGAACCTACACGCTGAATGGCATCTGCGACGAGGCCTTCGCGCCTGTCTGGGAAGCCTTTGTCACCAATTTCCGCGAGGAAGAGGAACTGGGCGCTGCCTGTTCGGTGGTCGTCGATGGCGAGACCGTGGTGGACCTGTGGGGCGGCTGGGCCGATGCGGAGCGCAGCCGGGAATGGGACGCACATTCCACCGTGTGCATGATGAGCACGGCCAAGGGCGTGACCGGCATCGCCTTCAACATGCTGGTGGATCAGGGCCTGATCGATATCGACAAGCCGGTGGCGCA
>JAUIJI010000155.1 GCA_030431435.1 Alphaproteobacteria bacterium
ATCCGCTTCTGTTGCCCGGTGGGTCCAACCGCGCTTTAGCTTTGTAACTTCAGTCCGTTAGGACCTAGAATTACGCTGCAACTGCGAGTGCTTCGTTATCGTTGGCACTTATAGGTTTTGAACAGTTTTACGGGTTACTCAGCCCGGGCGAAAACAGTGCCTTTCAACACACGTCGATCCTGGTTCGGCCCCGTCATAAGATGCTGCTTTCGCAGCAAATTGTGGTGGAGCCGCCGGGTACTGCCCCCGGGTCCGCTGTGCCTATTGCACACCGCAATTTATCGCCATAGCCGGCCGAAACCGGCACGCCCCATATAGCGATCATGCGCTTAATGTGAAGTGTATGGAAAAATGAGGGAACGCACCGCAGCACGCTCCCCCTCCAACCAATTACTTCTTCAGCGCATCGCGGATTTCGGTGAGCAGGTCGATCTCGCTCGGGCCTGCGGGTTCTTCCGGCTTGGCTTCCTCTTCCTTTTCAAAGCGTTCCTGCACCTTCTTGGCATAACGCACGAGCAGGAAGATCACGAAGGCGAGGATCAGGAAGTTGATCACCGTGGAGATGAACGAGCCCCAGGCCAGCACATTGGCCCCGGCTTCGCGCGCCGCTTCGAGCGACATGCCTGCTTCGACTTCGCCCGAAAGCACGATGTACTTGTCGGAGAAATCGACATTGCCGAACACCGCACCGACCAGCGGCATGATCAAATCTGTCGTCATCGACGCGACGATGGTGGCAAAGGCCCCTGCGATGATCACCGCGACGGCCAGTTCCATGACATTGCCCTTGGCAATGAATTCCTTGAAGTCCTTCAGCATCTGCAACCCCCTTCTTCCGTTGAGATGAAAGGGTTTTTGCCACCGCTCGTGGTAAACGGCAAGTTGCCCTTTAGGCCGCCTGCTTCGGCGCGGGCGGCTCGCCCTTGCGCATTTCGGCAAGGATCTCGCGCAGCACGTCCAGCTGCGGATCGGTCGGGATCTCGGGCGAGGCGGAGCTATCATCGGCTTCCTTCACCTTCTGCTGCATCTCGTCCAGCACGCGGTTGACCGTGCGCAGCAGCAGGAACAGCGCGATGGCGATGATGAAGAAATCGACCGTTTGCGTCAGGAAATCGCCATAGCCGATCATCGCCACGCCCGCTTCCTTCAGCTGCACATAATTGGTGGCGCTGCCGGTATAGTCCGCCGGAATATCACCCAGCCGGATGAACCAGTTGGAAAAGTCCACATCGCCGAAGATCCAGCCGATCACCGGCATGATGATGCTTTCGTTCAATGACGTGACGATGCGCCCGAAGGCTGCGCCGATGATCACGCCGATAGCGAGATCGAGCACATTGCCGCGCGCGATAAATTTCTTGAATTCACTGACCATGCCTTGCTCCTGTTGCATGCCGTGGGCACCATGGGCCAACGCATATCACGCAGCGGGTTTCCTTGAACTCGCAAAACCGTGTGCTATATAGACAACACACCTGCATTTCAGGGATTTCTGGAGGACCACTCACATGTTCACGCGCCTGGCCCGATGGGCCGCCCTCGCCATCGGCACCTTCGCCCTTGCCAGCTGCGGCATCAATTCGGTTCCCGCTGCGGAAGAAAACGCCAAGGCCAAGTGGGCTGACGTGGAAGCGCAGTTCCAGCGCCGTTCCAACCTCATCCCCAACCTTGCCGAAGTCGCCCAGTCTGCTGCCGAAAGCGAACGCGCGATCCTGAATGACGTGATCGACGCGCGCGCCCGCGCCACATCGGTCAACATCTCGGCAGACAATCTCGATGATCCTGCCGCTATGGAGCAGTTCGCCGCCGCGCAGGGCCAGATCGGCGCTGGCCTTGGCCGCCTGCTGGCCAGCTTCGAAGCCTATCCGGACATCAAGTCGAACGAGAACTTCCTCGCGCTGCAGAGCCAGCTGGAAGGCACCGAAAACCGTATCGCCGTGGCGATCCGCGACTATAACGAGGCAGTGCGCCAGTATAACACCACGATCCGCACCTTCCCCGACACCATCGGCGCGAACATCATCCATGGTGCGGAACCGCTGGCGCCATACGAGGCCGCAACCGAAGGCGCAGAAGTCGCCCCGCAGCTTGACCTCTCGCCTGCCGATTGATCGGCATGCGCAAACTATCCTGCCTGATTGCCCTGCTGGCGGCGCTTTTCGCGCTGCCCGCAGCGGCGCAGGACTTCCCGCCCCTCACCGGGCGGGTGGTCGACAATGCCGACATCATCCCCGCTGATATCGAGGCGCAGCTGACCGCGCAGCTGGAGGCGCTGGAGACGCAATCGCAGCGCCAGCTGGTCGTCGCCACCGTGCCAGACCTGCAGGGCTATGACATTGCCGACTATGGCTATCAGCTGGGCCGCGAATGGGGCATCGGCGATGCGGAGCGCAACGATGGCGCGCTGCTGCTGGTCGCGCCCAATGAACGCAAGGTGCGCATCGAGGTCGGCTATGGCCTCGAAGGCATCATGACCGATGCCCTGTCCTCGATCATCATCCAGCGCCAGATCCTGCCCGCCTTCCGCGATGGCGACATGCCTGCGGGCATTGTTGCGGGCACCAATGCCATCGCCAGCCAGCTTGTCCTGCCGGAAGAAGAGGCGCGGCTGGTGGCGCAGCAAGCGACGCAGAGCCGCGAGCAGGATGGCGGTTTCCCCATTGGCGCGCTGATCTGGGTCGGTTTCATGTTCTTCTTCTTCATCCTGCCGATGCTGCGCGGCGGCGGCCGCCGTCGCCGCTATGGCGCGGGCAGCGTGGTGGGTGACATCATCCTGTGGGAGGCCGGCAAGGCCATCGCCCGCGGCGCGTCGGGTGGTGACAGCTGGGGCGGCGGAGGCGGCTTCGGTGGTGGTTTCGGCGGCGGCGGAGGCTTCTCCGGCGGCGGCGGATCATTCGGAGGCGGCGGCGCCTCGGGGGGCTGGTGACCATGCCGATCCTCAACGAAGACCAGCACAAGATTGTCTCCGACGCAGTCGGCGCGGCGGAACTCACCACCAGCGGCGAGATCGTCACCGTGCTGGCAGACCGCAGCGACGGCTATACCGATGTCGTGCTGGTCTATGCTGCGGCCATGGCCTTCACCGCGATGAGCGTGTTTGCCCTTCTGCCCGCGCCGTTCATGGCCTTCTGGGACATGCTGATCGGCGGCTGGATGCACGAATGGACCACGGGCGAGCTTGCCAGCATGACCATCGCCCTCGGCCTGATTGCCTTTATCGTCACATGGCTGGTGTTCCTGTGGGACCCGCTGCGCTTCGCGCTCATTCCCGGCCCGGTGAAGAGCAGCCGCGTGCACGATCGTGCGGTGCGCAATTTCAAGGTGGGCGCGGAGGCGCGCACCCATGGCCGCACCGGCGTGCTGATCTACCTCTCGATGCAGGAACACCGCGCGGAGATCGTCGCGGATGAGCCGATTGCGGCGATTGTCCCCGCGGAAGTCTGGGGCGAGGCGATGGCCGACATGCTCGCCGAAATCCGCAAGGGGTGCATCGCCGAAGGCATCGCGGCAGGGGTGGCAGACGTGGGCAAGGTGTTGTCCGAACACTTCCCGCGCAGCGACGATGACGAGAACGAGCTACCCGATCGCCTGATCGAACTATAGTTGATCGAACTGTAAGCGGCGGTTACGCGGGCTTCATGTCAGTCGAAGATGCCGATGCGCCCGAAGAGGTGATGTGGTCCGGCAAGTGGATCACCGCCAAGAGGCGCGGCAAGTGGGAATATGTCAGCCGCGCGCGCGGCATCAAGGCGGCGGTGATCCTGCCTCTCGACGGCGACCATGTGGTGCTGGTGGAGCAATATCGCGTGCCGCATGGCGGGCGCGTGCTGGAACTGCCCGCCGGGCTGATCGGCGATGAAGAGCATTTTGAAGGCGAGGACCCGCTCGCTGCGGCCAAGCGCGAGCTGGTGGAGGAAACCGGCTATTCCGCTGCCAGCTGGCAGGATTGCGGCACCTACCTGTCCTCCCCCGGCATGACGGGCGAAAGCTTCACCCTGCTCAAGGCGACGGACCTCACCAAGGTTGGCGAAGGCGGTGGCACAGATGCGGAGGACATCACCGTCCACCGCATCGCGCTGGCCGAACTGCCGCCGCGCGTGGCCGAATTTCGTGCAAAAGGCGTCGCCATCGACGTGCGTATCCTCACCCTGTTGGGAGCTACACTGTGAAAACTGCAATCCTCGGCTCGGGCGCGATGGGCTGCCTGTTTGGTGCCGCCTTCCACCGCGCAGGCCACGACGTCACACTGGTGGACGTGAACCAGCCGCATATCGATGCGATCAACGCCAACGGCCTGGAACTCGATACCCGCGCAGGTGTGGAGCACCTGCCCATCCCCGCCCGCCTGCCTGCCGATGCCGAAGGCCCGTTTGACCTGGTGGTGGTCTTCACCAAGACCTTCCACACCGTCGGCGCGCTGGAAGGCATTGCCCATGCGATTGGCGAGAACACCCACCTGCTGTCCTTGCAGAACGGCCTCGGCAATGATCGCAAGCTGGCGGGCGTTGTGTCGGATGACCGGGTGATGGTGGGGGCGAGCATGCTGCCGTCGGACCTCGAAGGCCCCGGCAAGGTGCGCAGCCACGGCGAAGGCTATTCCAAGCTCTACCCGGCGTTCGGCGGCGATCCGGCGATGGCGCAGGCGGTGGCTGATGCGCTGACGCAAGGCGGCCTGCCCGCCCAGCTTGACCCCGATATCCACGGCGCGATCTGGTCCAAGGCGATCTTCAACGCCGCGATGAACCCCATGTGCGCCCTCACCCTGCGCACACCCGGCTTCCTAGG
>JAUIJI010000033.1 GCA_030431435.1 Alphaproteobacteria bacterium
TCTCGTCCTTGTCCACCAGCACCAGCCGCGCGATGCCTTGTGCATCCAGCCAGCGGGCACAAGCCGCGCCAATGCCGGATGCCGCACCGGTGATGAGCGCGCTGCGCCCGCCAAAATCCGTTTCGATAGTCATGAGAGGTAGGGCTAGACTGCCGCTTCTGCCAAGTCGAGCCTTACGCCGCGTTGTCGATCCCGAGGTCAGACAGCTTGCGATAGAGCGTCGAGCGGCCAATGCCGAGGCGGCGGGCGACTTCGGTCATGCGGCCGCGATAATGGCCGATGGCGAGGCGGATCACGTCAGCCTCGATCTCTTCCAGCGGGCGCAGATTGCCATCCGGCGTGTAGAGCATCACGCCCGCGCCTTCGTTCATAACCTGCTCGACTTCTTCGAGTTCGCCGATGATCTCGGAAAGCTGCGGGAAGTCTGCTGCGGTCAACGCATCGCCATCGCAGAACACCGCCGCGCGGAACAGCACGGCCTGCAACTGGCGGACATTGCCGGGCCAGTCGAAGGCGGAGAGGATACGCATGGCGGCATCGGTAATACCCAGCTGGCGCAGTCCGGGCTGCTCGCCAATGCGGGCAAGGAAATGGCGGGTCAGCGCGCCGATATCGCCATTGCGATCGCGCAGCGGGGGCAGGGTGATGGAGGTGCGCGAAATCGCGTCGAGCAGCTCTTGCCGGAAGTGCCCGGTCGTCACCAGGTCGGCCAGCGGAAGGTTGCTGGCGCTGATGATCCGCACATCGACCTTGAAGCTGTGCTTTGCGCCGATCGGGCGCACGGTGTTGGTCTGCATCGCCTCGATCAGGCGATCCTGCAGGTCGGTGGATAGACGGTCGATCTCGTCGAGCACGAGCGTTCCGCCATCGCAATTCTGCAAGGCACCCACCTGCCGGTCGAAGGCGCCGGGAAAGGCGCCCTTCTCATGGCCGAACAGCAGCGATTCAAGGCTGGAGGAGGGCACACTGCCGGTGTTGATCAGCTTGAAAGGAGCCTTGGCGCGCGGCGATGCGGCATACATGGCGCGCACCAGCATTTCCTTGCCGGTGCCACTTTCGCCTTCGATCAGCACATGGCCATGGCCGCGCGCTGCCTTGGCCGCCTTGGCCAACGCATCGCGGAAAGATGGCGCAGTGCCGACCATCGCATCGAAATCGAGCCTGGCATCCATCTTCTCGGTAAGCGGGGTCAGCTCGTCGCGTGGCGCTTCGCGCGTTGTGGCATTGCGCAGCGCCTGCATCAGCCGCTCGGGGGCGACAGGTTTGACGAGGTAGTCGGTAGCACCAGCGCGCATCGCCTCGACAGCAAGCAGCGGCGAGGTGCTGGTCGTCAGCATCAGGATCGGCATCGCCGGGCGGCGTTCCTTGAGTTCCGCAATCAGTTCGCAGGCATCGTCACCCGGCACCCACTGGTCCAGGATGATGGCGGAAAGCTGCATGCCTTGCCGCGTGCCAAGCGTGGCAATGGCCTTTTCGCCTTCGTCCACCACCAGCGTACGCCAGCCCTCGCGCGCGGCGAGCGCAGTGATCAGCCGGCTCTGCGCCGGTTCATCATCGATCAGCATAAGCAGGCGCTGTTCCGCTTCGGCCATGGATCCCCACTCAATATCAGGCGCACGCCGGGAAATCCGGCGCGATGGGTTTCGATAGCAGCGGTGGGTAAAGAGCCGATTAAGGCAGGACTTGAGTGGTTCCCTGTCTGCCGATAGAGGTTTGCCCCAGTAGTTATGTGATCTGCACAAAGGGATGTGAGGCAAATGGCCGATTCGCAGAATATCAAGTCCAACGAGAAAACCTATGGCGGGTTCATTTCCATGCTGAAATGGTCGGTCCCGCTGATTGCGATACTGGTCCTGATCGTCCTGATCGTCATTACCTGAGGCCTGCGCGATGGGGGAATTGCGCATCGCCGTCCTGAAGGAAACGGCTGCGGGTGAAACCCGGGTAGCGGCAACGCCTGAAACGGTGAAGAAATTCATCGGCCTGGGGGCAAGTTTCGCTGTCGAGCAGGGCGCGGGCCAAGCCGCCTCCATCGCCGATTCCGACTATGCTGCTGCCGGGGCCGATGTGCTGCCGGCGGTCGAAGCCGTGAAAGGCGCGGACATCGTGCTGGGCGTGCAGGCACCTGACGTGTCGGCGCTTTCCGGCGCGAAGCCGGGCGCATGGGTGGCGGCGACCTTCGATCCTTTCCGCGAGAAGGACCGGGTGGAAGCCTATGCCAAGGCCGGTTTCGAAGCCCTTGCCATGGAATTCATGCCGCGCATCACCCGCGCGCAGAGCATGGACGTGCTCTCCAGCCAGTCCAACCTGGCAGGATACAAGGCGGTGCTCGCCGCAGCAGACCAGTATGGCCGCGCTTTCCCGATGATGATGACGGCAGCAGGCACGATTTCTGCTGCCAAGGCCTTCATCATGGGCGTGGGCGTTGCGGGCCTTCAGGCCATCGCCACCGCCAAGCGCCTGGGCGCGCAGGTTTCGGCAACGGACGTGCGCTCGGCCACCAGGGAACAGATCATGTCGCTTGGCGCCAAGCCGATCTTCGTGGAAAGCGTCGAAGGGATCGAGGGCGAGGGCGCTGGCGGCTATGCCACGGAAATGTCGGAGGAATACCAGAAGGCGCAGGCCGAACTGGTGTCCAGCCACATCGCCAAGCAGGATATCGTCATCACCACCGCGCTGATCCCGGGGAGGCCCGCACCGCGCCTTATTTCGGACGCGCAGATCGCCAGCATGAAGCCCGGCAGCGTGATTTTCGACCTTGCCGTGGCGCAGGGCGGTAATGTCGAAGGCAGCGTGCCGGACGAGGTCGTGGAAAAGCACGGCGTGTTCATCATGGGGTATTCCAACACGCCCGCGCACCTCGCGGCAGACGCCAGCGCGCTGTTTTCCCGCAACCATTTCAACTTCCTCTCCGCCTTCTGGGACAAGGAGACGGGGACGGTGACGCTGGACGAGGAAATCGGCGATGCCGTGCGCCTGACGAAGGGCGGCGAGATCGTGAACGAGAGGCTGAAAGCATGAACAAGGCAGTTTTCGCAATCGCGCTGGCAGGCGCGCTGGGCCTCTCGGGCGGCGCAAACGCGCAGGCTCCGGAATATCAGGAAGCCGGGCAGGCAATCGAACTCGAGCATTTCATGACCGCGATTTCGGTCGCCGATATCGAGGCGGTGACCGCTTTCTACGTCGATGTGCTCGATTTCGAAGTGGTGAAGGACGTGCCGCTGGGTGAGGAGATGCACTTCCGCTGGATCCGCAACGGCAACCAGGGGATCGAGCTGGTCTATATGGCCAATTCGGTAGCAGGCCCGGAACGCGGCACGCCGCCAGCGCACCTCGAAGTGCGCGGCCCCGGCCAGCTGATGATGCGCGTTGATGACCTTGAAGCGACCAAGGCGATCCTCGCGAGCAAGGGCGTGACGCCCGATGTCGATATTACCGAGGTTGCCCCGCTGGGGATCAAGGTGATGTTCGTCAACGACCCTGAGGGCAATCTGATCGAGCTGGTGGAAGTTACGGGCGACTGACGATGGACTTCATATCAATCCTCTCGATCTTCGTGCTGGCGTGTTTCGTCGGCTATTACGTGGTCTGGTCGGTCACCCCGGCGCTGCACACGCCGCTGATGGCGGTGACCAATGCGATCTCCTCGGTGATCATTGTCGGTGCGCTGATTGCTTCGGCTGAGGCGGGCAGCCTCACGGCGAAGTGGCTCGGGCTTGCGGGCGTGGTTCTGGCATCGGTCAATATCTTCGGCGGCTTTGCTGTCACCGAACGGATGCTGGCGATGTACAAGAAGAAGGAGAAGAAGTGATGTTCTCCTTCAGCGCCGGTGACCCTCATCCAGCTGCGACTAGGCAGCAAGCTGCCAAGTCTTCGCAACCTTCTCCCTCAGGGAGAAGGATAGGGAAGGTTGCGAGCTTGCTCGCTACCGCACCTTGGTTGAGGGTGTTGGCCTTCGCCTTCCTCACCACCTTCGCCACTCCCGCCAACGCCGCGACAGGCGAAGCGGTAAACCCGTGGGTTGCGCTGGCGTACCTCGTTGCGGGCGTATGCTTCATCCTGGCGCTGCGCGGTCTGTCGCATCCCACCACCAGCCGCGCGGGCAACCGTTATGGCATGGTCGGCATGCTGATCGCCGTGGTGACCACGCTCATCACCCATGACATTGCCAATATCGTCGAGATCGGCCTCGCCATTTTTGTAGGCGGCGCCTTCGGCCTGATCGTCGCGCGGCGCATCGCCATGACGGCGATGCCCGAACTGGTGGCGGCGTTCCACTCGCTCGTCGGCCTTGCTGCCGTGCTGGTGGGCTGGGCGGCTTACCTCAATCCCGGCGCATTCGGACTGCTCACCGATGCTGGCGGTATCGGCGCTGTCAGCAAGGTCGAGATGGGGCTGGGGATCGGCATCGGTGCGATCACCTTCTCGGGCTCCGTCATCGCCTTCGCCAAGCTTTCGGGCAAGATGAGCGGCGCGCCGATCCTTCTTCCTGCACGCCATGTCATCAACCTCGGCACGCTGGCGGCAATCGTGGTGCTGACGGCACTCTTCGCCATGGTCACCGGCCCTGCCGCGACCTTGCCCTATATCATCGCGATCACCGTGCTCGCCTTCGCCATCGGCTTCCTGCTGATCATTCCCATCGGCGGGGCGGACATGCCGGTGGTCGTGTCGATGCTGAACTCATACTCCGGCTGGGCAGCCGCGGCGATGGGTTTCACGCTCGGTAATTCGGCGATGATCATCACCGGCGCGCTGGTCGGCTCGTCCGGCGCGATCCTCTCCTACATCATGTGCAAGGCCATGAACCGCAGCTTCATTTCGGTGATCGCGGGTGGCTTCGGCGCGGAAGATGGCGGCGGTGCCAGCGGCGAACCGCGCGAGCAGCGTCCCTACAAGCAGGGCAGCGCGGCCGATGCCGCCTTCATGCTGGAGCAGGCCGAAAACGTCATCATCATCCCCGGCTATGGCATGGCCGTGGCGCAGGCACAGCACGCGCTGCGCGAAATGGCGGACCTGCTGGAGGAGAAGGGCATCTCCGTCAAATACGCCATCCACCCGGTAGCAGGTCGCATGCCCGGCCATATGAACGTGCTGCTGGCTGAAGCCTCTGTCGATTATGACAAGGTGTTCGAGCTGGAAGACATCAACTCCGAGTTCGCTCAGGCCGACGTTGCCTTCATCATCGGCGCAAACGACGTGGTGAACCCGGCGGCGAAGACCGACAAGTCCAGCCCGATCTACGGCATGCCCGTGTTCGATGTGGACAAGGCCAAGCAGGTGTTTTTCATCAAGCGTTCGATGGGCGGCGTGGGCTATGCCGGCGTCGATAATGACGTGTTCTACATGGACCAGACGATGATGCTGCTGGCCGATGCCAAGAAGATGGTCGAGGAAATCATCAAGTCGCTTGACGAGTAGGCGGCAGGCACCGCAACGCTCTGTCGCGTAAAGCACTCCATCCGGGTGGTTAACCCGGGGGAACCGCTTGTGCTCAAGCTGCGTTCAGCCAATCAACAGGCGGCAATGCTAAATCGCCGGACAAAAGGATCGTGCATGCGGAGGGTCACTATTGCGTAAACTGGGGCTGATTGGCGGGATGAGCTGGCACTCTACCCGCAGCTACTACACACAGATCAACCAATATGTCGCACGCCAGCGCGGCGGCCATGCCAGCGCGCCGATGCTGATCGAGAGTTTCGATTTCACCACATTGTCCCGCCTGCAGTCCGATACCGACTGGGAAGGTGCGGCGGCGACCATGATCGCGTCAGCCAGGCGGCTTGAGGAGGCCGGGGCGGGAATGCTGGTGATCGCCGCCAATTCGATGCACCGCGTCTATCGCGAGATAGAGGCCGAGGTGTCCATACCCATCCTCCATGTCGCCGAATGCGTGGGCGAGGCGATGGCAAAGAACGGGGTGAAAAAGGCCGCACTGATCGGATCGCGCAACGTCGTGACCGGCGGTTTCTATCGCCGGCGGCTGGTGCAGCACGGTGTCGATTTGCTTCCGCCGGACATGAAGAATGTCGATATGGTCGACCGGATCATCTATGATGAGCTGGTCATCGGTCGTGCCACGCGCGATGCCCAGCGCAAGCTGAAGACCATCATCACCGTGAAGGGGCAGGAAGGGGCGCAGGCCATCGTGCTTGCGGCAACCGAGCTGGAAATGGTCATCGATGTCGATGCCAACGTCTTGCCAATTTACGACAGCACTCGCATCCATGCGCGCCGCGCGGCGGAATGGCTGCTTGGGGAGGATTGATGCCGGCTGGCGGTGGCGCCGTTCGCACACTGTTCCCGTTGTCATGATACCCGCTCCACTCTAGCTGACGATCCATGCCCATTGCCTCCTATGCCTCTGATCCCGCTGCAACGCGCGGGCGCGAGTTCGCTCAGCCGGGCGGGGGCGCCCGGGGGCCGCGCAGCGCCTTCCAGCGCGACCGGGACCGGATCATCCATTCGATTGCCTTCCGCAGGCTGGCGGGCAAGGCGCAGGTGTTCGTGGCACCCGATGGGGATCATTACCGGGTGCGGCTCACCCACAGCCTCGAAGTGGCGCAGATCGGCCGTACCATCGCCCGCTCTCTGGGGCTGGACGAGGACCTGACCGAAGCGCTGTGCCTTGCCCATGACATCGGCCATCCGCCGTTCGGACATGCGGGGGAGGATGCACTTGCTGCCGCGCTGGAACGGCACGGCGGCTGGGACCACAACGAACAGTGCCTGCGCATGCTGATGCGGCTGGAACGGCCCTATTGCGATATCACCGGGCTGAACCTCAGCTGGGAAGTGCTCGAAGGCCTCGCCAAGCATAACGGACCGGTGACCGAGCCGGGCTGGGCGCTTGCCGAGCTGGATGCGGCTTTTCCGATGGAGCTTGCCTGCTGGCCATCACTGGAAGCGCAGGTGGCCGCGCTGGCGGACGATATCGCCTATGACAATCACGATATCGACGACGGGCTGCGCGCAGGCTTCCTGACGGTGGACGACCTGCTCGAACTCGATTTTTTGGCTGAAGCATGGGAGGCGGTGCGCGCGCGCCATCCGGGTGCGGACGAGCGGCTGCTGCAGCGCGAGCTGGTGCGGGACCAGATCGGCGTGATGGTCAACGACCTGATCGAGACGACGCGCAACAACCTTGTTGGCATCACATCGCTCGATGATGTGCGCAATGCAGGCCGCGCGCTGGCGACATTCTCGGATGATTGGACCGCGCGCGAGCGGCGGCTGAAGGCCTTCATGTATGAACGGCTCTATTACCATCCCGAACAGATCAACACCGCCAAACTGGCCAATCGCGTGATCGCGCAGCTCTATGCTGCCTTCGACCAGGACCCGTCGCTGATGACACCGGGCTGGCGCGATCGCCTGCCAGACGATGCTGCAGGAAGGGCGCGGCATATCGCTGATTTCATTGCCGGAATGACCGATCGATACGCGATGGATTGCTACGCGCGTATCTTCGGGACCGTGCCGGAAGGGCTCTCTAATGTCTGAACCGGTGCGCGTCTTGCTGCTCGGCGCTTCAGGCCTTGTCGGGCGGCTGGTGATGGACAAATGCGTGGGCCGCGAAGACCTGCGCCTGAATGCACTGGTGCGCCGCGAAGTGCCGATGCCGGCCGGAGCGCGCATGGAAATGCTGCTCGCGCCGGTAGAGGGGTGGGACAAGGCGATTGCCGCGATCCAGCCTGACCGGGTGATCTGCGCGCTGGGAACCACGATCCGCAAGCAGGGTGGTGACCGCTTCAAGTTCGCCAGCGTTGACCGCGACCTGGTGCTGCGCGTCGCGGCGCTAAGCCTCAAGGCGGGTGCAAAGGGCTTTACCGTGATCTCCTCTGTCGGGGCTGATCCGATCTCGAAGAACTTCTATCTTTCCACCAAGGGATCGATGGAAAAGAGCCTTGCCCAGATCGGCCTCAGACGTGTCGATATCCTGCGTCCCGGCCTGCTGCGCGGAGAACGTGCGGGCGACATGCGCCCGCTGGAAAAGCTCGGCGCGATGGCTGCTCCGCTGGCGGACCTTGCCTTGCACGGCGAGCGCCGCAAGTACCGCTCGATCCGCGCCGATGACGTGGCGGCGGCTGCCTTGCAGACCGTGTTCGAGCAGGCGCAGGGCAAGTTCGTGCATGAACATGACAGCCTGATGCGCCTCGCGCACCGTTTTGCCGATCGCTGATCTTGGCAGCTCCGCCCCCGCGCGATAGGCAGGGCGGCGAGAGGGGATTGCATGACACGGCTGATCGAGAAGGCGACGGGCCTGTTCGCCATATGGACGGTGCTTGGCGTCGGCTGGGCATGGATCGCACCATCACACTTTGCCTGGGTAACGGGCACACAGCTGTTCGGGCAATCGCTGGTCAGCGTGATGCTGGGCGTTATCATGCTCGGCATGGGGCTGACGCTGGGACTGGAGGATTTCCGCCGCGTGCTGGCCATGCCGCGCCGCATCATCGCCGGTGCAGCGTTGCAATTCACCGTCATGCCGCTGGCGGGCCTGTCCTTTGCGATGCTGTTCGGGCTGGAACAGGGGCTGGCCGTGGGGCTGGTGCTGGTCGCGTGCTGTCCGGGCGGCACGGCCTCCAACGTCGTGGCCTATCTCGCGCGGGCGAATGTGGCGCTGTCGGTTTCCATGACCATGTGTTCGACGCTGGTCGCCATCCTGCTCACCCCGCTGCTGACCGACTGGCTAGGCGGTGTCTTCATCGAGATCGACCGCTGGAGCCTGCTCAGGAACATGGTGGCGATCGTGCTGGTGCCGGTGGTGGCGGGCGTGGCGCTCAACACGCTGCTGCCCAATATCACCCGCCGTATCGCCACCATTTCTCCGCTGGTCTCGGTGATCGCCGTGGTGCTGATCGTGGGGGCGATCATGGGCAATTCCAAAGCGCAGATTATCGAATACGCAGGCGTGCTGCTGCTGGCGATCCTGCTGCTGCACCTCACCGGTTTCGCGCTCGGCTATGCGGTGCCGCGCCTGCTGCGCTTTGACGAGGACGATTGCCGCACGATCAGCATCGAGGTGGGCATGCAGAATTCAGGCCTCGGTGCCAGCCTTGCTTCCAGCCCCAGCTTCGCGGCGCAGTTCAACTCCGTTTCGCAAGCCGCGCTTGCCCCTGTTCCCAGCGCGATTTCCAGCGTCTATCACGTGGTGATCGGTTCGCTGTTGGCCGGTATCTGGGGCCGCGACAAGGGAGACAGGACATGAGCTGGGATGGCATTTTCGGCGCGGCAAACCTGCTGGCGATGCTGTGCTGGGCTCTGCTGGTGCTCGCCCCGCGCGGAGACATTTCGCGCACGCTGATATTCTACGGCGGTTGCGGCCTGCTGTGCCTTGCCTATGCGGTCTTGCTGGTGCTGATCCTGACAGGCGCTGTCGACGCTGGCGGCGGAGAAGGCGGGGCCAGCTTCACCACGATAGAGGGTGTGCGCAACATCTTCCTTTCCGACGGCGGGGTGACGGTGGGCTGGATCCACTATCTCGCTCTGGACCTGTTCGCAGGGATGTGGATCGCGCGCGATGCCGACGCCAAGAATTTCTCGAGGGTTTTGCAGGCCCCGGTGCTGCTGCTCACCTTCGTGGCTGGCCCTGCGGGCTTGCTGGTGTGGCTGATCATTCGCGAGCCTGCCGCGCGCCGTGCCAATCCGCGCAAGGGCAAGCTGAAACTGTGAAGAGGCAAGCACCTGCCGCCGCGCGCAACCGCGAGCCGATTGCCGATGTGCTGGTCGGCCAATTGCCGGACAGCGGTCTGGTGCTGGAAGTGGCCAGCGGCACTGGCGAACATGCGGTCCACTTTGCGGCGCGTTTCCCGCATTTGCGCTGGCAGCCGAGCGATCCCGATGAAGATGCGCTCGCCTCCATCGCGGCGTGGAGCGCAGAGGCTGGCCTCGCCAATATCGAACCGCCGCTGCGGATCGACGCGTCAGCTGCCGACTGGCCGGTGCATCAGGCCGATGCGATACTCTGCATCAATATGGTCCACATCAGCCCTGTCGCTGCAAGCGAGGGGCTGGTGGCGGCTGCGGCGCGCCTTTTGCCCGAGGGCGGACCGCTGGTGTTCTACGGCCCGTGGCTGGAAGCCGAAGTGGAGACGGCCGAGAGCAATTGGGCGTTCGATGCCAGCCTGAAATCGCGCAATCCGGCATGGGGCCTACGCGATACGGCGTGGATGGACGAGCTTGCCGCCTCGCACGGGTTGCGGCGGACACATCGCAGGGAAATGCCCGCCAACAACATCATGCTGGTTTACCGGAAGGGCTAGGCTCAGGTTTCCTCGTCAACCGCGTCAGCTGCCGATTCAAGATCCTGTCCGGCACCGCGCACCGTGTTGCAGGCCGTTGCCGTGAGGGCGAGGATGCCGGCGGTTGCGGCGATGATGATCTTGCGAGCCATGTCTGGTCCTTTCGTTTCCCCGTCCGTGCAGGATGAGTAACGGCTGGCCCGCAATCAGGTTCCTCCGCTGCCGCGCATGTCGGCAAAGCGCCGCTTGGCGACAACCCGCTCGCGCCAGGCGATAATCAGGCCGGATGCCACGATCAGCGGTGCGCCGAGGAAAGTCGTGGCCGGGGGCAGCGCGGCAAAGATGTACCAGCCCAGCAGCGTGGCCCAGACGATTGAGGAATAGTCCATCACGATCACGCTGGAAACCTTGCCGAAACGCAGCGCCATGGTGACCAGCAATTGCCCCCATGTCCCCGAAATGCCGATCCCCAGCAGCAGCAGCCAGTCCTGCCAGCTGTGCGCCTGCATCACGAATGGCTGGAAGGGGGCGGCGAGCACTACGCTTATCGCGGCGAACCAGAAGACGATTACCATCGGCTGTTCGGTGCGCGAAAGGTCGCGGATCTGGATGGAAATCAGCGCGATCATGAAGGCTCCGCCCAGCGCCACCAATGCGCCATCCAGCGGCAGGTGCCCGTCACCGGGCTGCGCGATGATCAAAATGCCGGCAAAGCCCGTCAACACGGCGGACCAGCGCCATATTCCAACCGGTTCCTTCAGCAAGATGATGGACAGGATCACCGCCCAGATCGGGGCGGAAAAGTTGATCGTTGTCGCTTCGGCCAGCGGCAGCAGGATCACCGCGCCAAAGTTGAAGATCATGCCCACCACGCCGTAAAGCCCGCGCACGGCGTGCGCCTTGGGCCTGTTTGTCTTCAGCAGGTGGATGCCGCCTGCCAGCATGGCCCAGGTGGCGATGATCGGCACCGTCACCAGCTGGCGCCAGAAAATGATCTCGGCAAGATGCATGCCGCGCTCGCTGGCCAGCTTGATCAGTGCCCCCATCACGGCAAAACCCGCGATGCCCAGAAGGCGGATTGCCAATGCCAGCAATGGTCTGTCGTGTTCGCTCGCGCCGGCTTCCATATTTCCCGCCATAGAGGCGGCGCGCATTTGTTCAAGCATTGCCAAGCGGCAAGGCGCTCATCATATGGCGCGCCAGCATGCATTGGCCCGCCTTCATCACCTTCGCCAGCGACGCGACACTTGTCGGCCTGTGGGGCGCGGCCTTCCTGCTGCTCGCCGTGCTCGCGATGGTGGCGGACTGGCGGCGCAACAGGCGCAAGGACATCGACCGCGTGGGCTGCATGCCGTGGACGGTGGTGTTCCTGTGCAGCGCCTTTATCGGTTGCGGCTTGCTGGTGATCGCGGTGAAGGGCTGGATTGCGGGGTAGGTTTCTTTTGTTTCATGAACCCGCATCCGCATCATTTGCCTGGTCCCTCAAGCGCCGGGCGCGGGGCATCCGCCCCGCTTGGCTTTCGCCCTACCGGGCGGCGCGCGGTCGCGCGCTGGCTTCGCCTCCGGCTCAGCGACCATTCCAGGCTATGCATCTTGCGCTGGAAACGGTCCGGAGGACCGCAAGGCCGACCGGCCGCCCGCAGGGGCCCCGTAGCGAAGCGGAGGGATCAGCCCCGAGGACGAACCCGCGGATGCGGGTTCATGAGACAAATCACAAACATGCCTCGAGATAAGCCTGATCGAACCCGAACTGGCGGGCCTTTTCCAGTGTGTAGGGTCGCAGGCCCGATGAGCGGAACTCGCCCAGGATCTTGCCGTCCTCGCTCTCGTCCAGATACTCGAACTTGAACAGTTCCTGGGTCACGATCACGTCGCCTTCCATGCCGATCACTTCGGTGACGTTGGTGGTACGGCGCGAACCGTCGCGAAGGCGCTTGACCTGCACGATCAAATCGACCGATTCGGCGATCTGGCGCGAAATGGCTTCCTTGGGGATCTTGATGTCGCCCATCAGGATCATGTTTTCCATACGGCCAAGGCACTCGCGCGGCGAGTTGGCGTGGAGCGTACACATCGAGCCATCGTGGCCGGTGTTCATGGCGGCAAGGAGGTCGAAACACTCCGCGCCACGGATTTCGCCCAGGATGATGCGGTCAGGGCGCATACGCAGGGCGTTCTTCACAAGGTCGCCGATGGTGATGGCGCCCTGGCCTTCAAGGTTCGGCGGGCGCGTTTCCAGCGGCAACCAGTGGGGCTGCTGCAGGCGAAGTTCGGCGGCGTCTTCAATCGTCAGCACGCGCTCGCCCGGGTCGATCATCTTCGACAGGGCGTTGAGCATGGTGGTCTTACCGGAACCGGTACCGCCCGAGATGACGATGTTCATGCGGCATGCGCCGGCGATCTTGAGCGCGGTGCACATCTTCTGGCTCATCGAGCCGAAGCCCTGAAGCATGTCCAGCGTGATCGGCTTTTCGGAGAACTTACGAATCGAGATCGCGGTGCCGCGCAGGGAAAGCGGCGGCACGATCACGTTCACACGGCTGCCGTCCTTCAAGCGGGCGTCAGCCAGCGGGGTGGTCTGGTCAACGCGGCGGCCGACCTGGTTCACGATGCGCTGGGCGATCTGGAACAGATGGCTCTCGTCGCGGAACTTGATCGGCGCAACCTGCAGCTTGCCGCCTTTTTCGATGTAGGTCTGGTCCGGCCCGTTGACCATGATATCCGACACGTCGGGGTCGTTGAGCAGCTCTTCCAGCGGGCCGAAGCCGAGCAGTTCGTCAATCAGCACCTTTTCCAGCGCGAATTGTTCGCGGCGGTTGAGGGTGATCTTGAGCTCGGCGAGCACCTCCATGATGATGGGGCGGAATTCCTCGGAAAGCTCTTCCTTGGTCAGCGTGGCCGCGGCTTCCGGGTCAACGCGTTCAAGCAGGCGCGGCAGCACCTGCTCCTTGATCTTGTGGACGCTGGCTTCGAAGCCCGTAGGTTCGGGAGCGGTTTCATTTACGGCATTGGCGCGATCCGACAGGCGCGACATCGCATCTTCACGAACGGGTGCTGCAATGTCGGCGGGTTCGCTGCCTTCGGTCGGCATCGGCGGAAACTGGTCGCCGCCTGCGGGAGGGACACTGTCCTGCGCGGGGGAACTGCCACCGCCACCGCGCATGGGCTTGGCCACGCCAAAGGACGGGCGGGCACCGGGTTTCATGCCTCCGGCTCCGTTCTTGCGTCCAAATGCGCTCATCTCGTCTTATCCCCCAAGGCCACCGCCGTGTGTTCAGGTCGCCAGGCAGCCACAACCGCCTGATCACGTGAGAGAGGCCTAGGCAAAAATGGTAAATAAACAGGAAAGAGCGGCCGGTAGATCACGCATGAAAAGGCGAAATGCCTGCCGTCCGCGTGGCTGATCAGATAGTGATCTGGCGCAGGGCCCGGCGCACCAGGCTTTTCCAGCCGCTGCCGGCGAAATATCGGCGCACACGTTCCACCGCGAGAGCGTTTTCGACAGGCGTTTCGGGAAGTTCAAAGCTGTCCTGGACCTGCGCCAGATGCTGGACGACTGGCTTGTCGTCACAATTTTCGCCCGAACTGTCGAGGCCGATGTTCTCCACCAGCGTGCATGCAGGGTTGAGGCACAAGCCTCCATGCTGGAAAATGGTGGCATACCAGAAGATGGCCCAAGTCTGGATCTTGCCATCCAGATTGTCGCGGATCTGGCGGTGGAAGTCATACGCACCGTCGATGTTGAAGCGGCGGCGGGACTGACGGTCGAAACCGGCAGCAATCTGCTTGCGGTCGAACTCGAAATGCTGCCAGCGGTCTGTCCATGTGGCCCAGCCCCAGCAATTCATCACACGCCAGAAGAAGGCATCACCCAGACCAGCAGGATCGATCGCATAATTCCACCCGCTGACATGCCAAACCTCCTGCATGTCGCGATAATGGGTAAGCGCCTGGTTCATGAAGGTCAGGAAATGTGGCGCGGTAACAAGATCATCCTCGACCACGATCACGCGGTCATGCTCCTTCAGCACCTCGCTGACACCCGAATAGAGGCTCTGCGCGAGGCCACGGTTCTGCGGGCGCAGGACATAGCGGACCGAGCGGAAACCGCTGGCTTGCCTGACGATGTCAGCCGTTTGCTGATGCGCGCGCAAATCCGTGTCCGCACGCGGCCCATCGTGGAAGACGATGAGGTCGGACTGCGACGCAAGAGAATTGGCGGTAAGAGCAGCGAGCGTCCGCGCGGTATGGTCAGGCCGCGCGAAAACGAACAGCGCAATCGGCGCGGTGTCTTCGGTCTGGGAGGCAGGCGAATTACTCGACATCGGTCACACCTGCAGTATGCCTTGACCGGTAAAGCACTGCCAGCCGGGCCGCCGCACCCAGCGGGTTGAGGGCGCGCAACACCCCGCGCCCCAGATCTCGCGTCCACGGCATGGCGTAGCACATGGCATGCGCCGCGATCCAATAGGAGATCACGCTCGCCACTGCAGCGCCGATGCCGCCGTAGCCGGGGATCAGCAGGAAGTTGAGCGCGATATTGGCCACTGCGCCCACGGCGGTCATGATGGTTGAAGTCCAGAACCAGCTCCTGATCGTGAGGTGGCAGGAACGCGCGACGCCCAGCCCGATGAAGGGCAAGCCGAATGCGAGGATCGCCAGCATCGCCGCGCTGTCGGCATAGGCGGGATCGAGCACCAGCATGATGATCAGGCTGCCGCCCAGGATAACCCCGATCACAAGGCTCCACATGGCAAGCGACATGATGTCGAAGAAGCGGCCCAGCTCCTGACGATAGGCGCTCTCGTCGCGTCTTGCTGCGCGGACGAGGGCAGGGAAAAAGGCCGCCTGCAAGGCCATTGGCACAAACACCGCCGCGTCAGAAAAGCGCACCGCGATCGTGTATTGCCCCAGCGCCTCGATCGTGCCCAGCTGGCCCAGCATGACCTGGTCGATCCGCATGTAGATCAGGCCTGCAAGGCCCGACAGCATCAGCGGGAATCCGCCGTGAATGAACTGCCGCGCCAGCTGCCAGTCGAACTGCGGGGCCAGCCGGATGCCGCCCGGCCGCCGGACGACAAGCGCAATCATGGCGACCAGAGCCATGCCCACGACTTCGGCCGACCGCAGGCCGACAAAATATGCGAGCGGGCGATCCTGCAAGATGAACATGATCGAGACGACAGCGATGGCCATGGTGACGATGACGCGCGGGATCGCGACGATGCGCACCTGTTCCAGCGCCTTGAACATCGTGTTGGGCGTGGTGCCCGGATGAACCAGCAAGCTGATCCCGGCAATCGCGGCGAGGGTAAGGGTGGTGCCTTCGGGCGCGGGGAGCAGCGCCATCAGGCCCATGGCAAGCGCGAAAGCGAGCAGGGCAGATGCGAGCTGGATGGTCATTGCCACCTGCAGGATTGCGCCCAGCCGCTCGGGCTGTTCCACGGTGTATCGGGCGACCAGCGAAGGCAGGCCAAAGGCGATCACGGGAATGAACAAGGCGACGAAGCTGAAGAGATAGCCATAGGCACCGAACTGTGCCGAGCCGAGATGGTTGGCCAGCATCAGGGTGACGGCGAAGCCCAGCCCGAGGCGGACGACCTCCTCTGCTCCCAGCCAGCCAAAGTTCTTCAGGCGATCTATCACATCCAGCAATCTGTTGCGGCGCGTGCCGTGGTCTGCCTGCGCTAGCTGCGCGGCGATAATTTATGGTTAACATCTTGCCACTAACACCGCATGCATGATCCGCCATCACGCGGTGACGGGGGCTTTTTGCAGGCGATAATGCGCGTTCTTCATGTCAGCTACAGCGATCGCAGGGGCGGGGCGGCGATAGCCACCTGGCGGCTGGTGCAGGCCCAGCGGGCCGCAGGGCTCGATGCCCGCATGCTGGTGCTCGACAAGATGAGTGACGAGGACTGGGTGGCGCTGGCACCTGCTTCCACACGCCTGCGCGCGCGGATCGCCCGCGCGGCAGTAAAGCGGGTGGCGGGGCGGTTCGCCGCTTCCGATCCACAGGCCTTGCGCACATTGGCAGTCATACCCACCGGCCTTGGCAAGGCCATAGACCGCTTTTCGCCGGACCTGGTGCACTGGCACTGGATCGGTGCGGAGAGCATTGCGATGGCGGAGATGGCGGCTGTTCCATACCCTTCGGTCTGGACCTGCCAGGATGAATGGGCATGGTGCGGGGCAGAACATTACGCGCAGGATGACCGCTTCCGCACCGGCTACCAAGGCACTGACATCGATGCCCGCATATTCCGGCGCAAACAGCGCGACTGGCGCGGTTTCCAGCCTGCCATCGTCGTCCCCAGCGCCTTCACCGCCAGCCGCTGCGCGCAGAGCCTGCTGTTTGGCGGTGCACCGGCGACAGTGGTGCCCAACAGCCTCGATTTCGAGGAATATAGGCTTGTGGACCGCGCTGCCTGCCGCGAGCAGCTTGGCTGCAAGCCTGATGAAAGGGTGATCCTGTTCGGCGCGCAAGGCGGCAGTGCGGACCCGCGCAAGGGGTTCGACCTCCTGCTGCAATCACTCGAACTGCTGCGCAAGGATGGCGTGTCGGGTGTCAGGCTGATGGTCTTTGGCGGCACACGCGGCGAAACGGGCGAGATTGCCGGCATCCCCTACTTTGACCTTGGCCACCTATCGACGGCTGCCGAGCTGGTGCGGGCCTATACGGCAGCGGACCTTTATGTCACGCCGTCGCGGCAGGAGACCTTCGGCAACACCACGCTGGAATCGCTCGCTTGCGGCACCCCCTGCGTTGCCTTTGCCACTGGCGGTGCGCCGGAAATGCTGGCTGACCCTGCGATGGGCAGCGTGATCGCGCCTTATGACTGCGTCGCCTTTGCTGATGCGATGAAGCACTGGCTGGGCCATGAGCAAAGCGAGGAACTGCGCCAGCAGCGCAACCGCTTTGCCCGCACCAATTTCGCCAGCAGCGTGGCGGCCGATAAGGCGATGGCGCTCTATTCCACCCTGCTGGGACGAGACACCGCATGAGCGTGGACGTGACCATTGTCAGCGCGGCGTGGAACGCGCGCGCTTACGTCCAGCGCACGGTCGAGAGCGTCGCTGCGCAGCAGGGTTCGCTCAGCATCGAGCATATCGTGATCGACGGCGGGTCTGACGATGGCACGCGCGAATATCTCGAAGCGCAGGGCGATGCGGTGCGCTGGGTGAGCGAGCCGGATAATGGCATCGGCGATGCGCTGAACAAGGGCGTGGCCATGGCGCGCGGTAGCTATGTGCTGGTGCTGCAGGCGGGTGACACTTTCGCCAGCGATACCGCGCTGGAAATGGCCGCGAAGCACATGGCGACCGGAGTGGATATCGTCAGCTTCGACGTGTTGCTTGTGGATGGCGAGCGGCACACGCTGCTCAGATCCGAAGGCTATGGCCCGCGCTTCGATTTCTTCATGACGATGCCGCATCAGGGTGCATTGTGCCGGCGTGACCTGTTCGATCGGATTGGCGGGGCCTTCGATCCGGCCTTCTCTGTCACCATGGATTACGAATTCTATTTCCGCGCCCGCGACGTGGGGGCCAGCGTGCTGGTGGACAACCGCGTGCTGGCGCATATGCCGGAAGACGGCGTCAGCACCCGCACGGACTGGCCCACGCTGTCGCGGCGCCTGCGCGAAGCGCGCCGCCTGCACTTCCGCCATGCGCGCGGGCCGCTGGAGGTGCTGAAATATGGGGTGTTCTGGACGCTCTACTGGCCGTTCAAGCGCGTGCGCAACTGGATACGCAGCTGATGGCAGAGCCGCTCATCACCTTCGTCCTGTGCTTCTATAACGAGGAGGATTACCTCGCCGAAACGCTGGCGAGCCTTGCTGCGCAGGAGGATCGCCGCTTCGCCTTGCGGCTGGTGGACAACCGCTCGGATGATCGCAGCGTGGAGGTGGCAAAGATGGCAGTCGAAGCGATGCCCGATATCGCTTGCGAGTTCCTCTCCGAACCGCGCCCGGGGAAGCTGTGGGCGCTGCACAGCGGATGCGCGGGTATCACCACGCCCTATGTCGGCACGCTGGATGCCGATACGCTCTATCCGCCGCTCTATGCCTCTCGCATCCTTGAGGAATTTTCCAGAAAGCCAGACCTTTCTGCCGTTCTTGCGATGCATGAGGATGTGGCTGCAGGACATGGGCAAGCGAGCCTTGCACGCTGGCTGCAAGTCCTTGCGCAGCCGCGCCATTGCCACGGCGGCGGTGCCGGTCAGGCCTTCCGCCGCGAGGCGCTGGAAGCAGCGGGCGGGTTCGATCCGCAGCGCTGGCCCTATGTGCTGGAAGATCACGAGATCATCCACGCGGTCAGCCGCCATGGCCCCATCGCCTATCGCCGCGATCACACGTTCCGCACCTCTGACCGGCGCAATGACCGTGAGGGGTGCAGCTGGTCGATTGCCGAGCGGATCGGTTACAAGCTGCTGCCTGCCAGCAAGGGCGAATGGTATTTCCATGAGGTGCTGGCACCGCGTTTCGAAGCGCGCGGAATGCGTTCAATTGCCCTGCGCGACGGGGCCTGGCGCGAGGATCAGTCCTGATAGACGGCGAGCGTCTGCTCGGCCACGCGATCCCAGCTGTAATAGTCCCGCGCTGCGGCCTTTGATGCGGCGATGAAAGCGGTGCGGCGCGCCTCGTCCCACCCGGCGATCTCGCTGATCTTTGCGATCCAGCTCGCTGCATTGCCGCTTTCGACAAGGAAGCCCGTTTCGCCATCACGGACGGCGTCGACTAGCCCGCTGTTGTTCGCAGCCAGCACCAGCCCGCCGCAGCTCGCGGCTTCCGGAGCGACAAGGCCGAAGCCTTCGAATTCGCCATTGGCAATGTCGATATTGGGCACGACCACGCACAATGCAGCGGCGTAAAGCTCGCTCAGTTGCTGCTGTTCCTGGGGGCCAAGGAATTCGACCCGGGGATGGTCCAGCAGTGCGCTTTCCTCCGCATCCCATTCGGTCCCCGCGATGCGCAGGGTCAGGCCTTCGGGAAGGTGCGGCAGGACATTGGCTATGAACCAGCCGCAGCCCTTTCGCTTGGTCAGCCTGCCTGCAAACAGGATGGTATCGCGCATCGGGGAAGCCTTTTCAGGGGCTTGCAGGTCTGTGGCGAGCGGCACCACCGTGTCAGCCGTCCAGCCGGTTTCCTGCAACGCGGTGGCGGTGGCGCGCGAATTGGCGATCACCCTTGCGCGGGAGAGCAGCTTTGCCCCCAGCTTGAGGTAAGCCCCGTAGAGCCTCCCCCTGATCCCGCCCCGGCGCGGATAGGATACATCGGTGCCGTGGACCGAGATCACCAGCCGGGTCTGGCGCGAAAACAGCAAGCCGAGCGGCCAGATCGCCAGGTCTCCCAGATGCACCACCTCCGGTCGGCTGGTGCGGCTGACGACACGGGCGATCACCGTGAAGGGGAACAGCAGCAACGCGATGGCGGATGGCGGCATGCCGTTGTCCTGCCCGCGCAAGGCGATGGTCTCGACCGGCTGGCGGCGGGCAATCGCTTCGGTCAGCCGCAGGCAATAGGTTTCCATCCCGCCAGTTGCGGGTGCCCATTTGCGGGTGATGAACAGGATCGCCGGTTCAGCCATGGCTGCCATGCCTGCACCGGCACGGCGCGCAAGGGAAGGGGATGGCGCGTCGGCCATCTCAATATGCCGTGAAGAAGTCGCCATCGGGCCACGGATGATCGGGGCGCGGCAGGTGATCGCCATAGCGCAAGGTCGCATCGGCATAGGGTGAGGGGATCACATCATGCTCGCCCTGGGCCAGCGTCACCACGTCACCCGGCTGATGGTCGAGGCCATCGATCACCAGTGCGGCCTCCTCCACCGTGTAGGGGCCGGGGGCGTAGATCATGATCGTCTCGGGCGCAGTGCCCGCCGCCACGTGACGCCCTGCGACATAGACTTCGCCCCAATGCTGGACGAAGTTCTCGCTCAGCGTGCGCGCATCTTCGGGCAGCAGTGATGCGCCGTCCTGCTCCGGCTCGTCGATCCGGTCGAGCGCATAGGTGTTGCGGATCAGCATGGGCGTGGGCAGTTCGGTTATGCGATTGGTGTATTGCGGGATGCCTTGCGCGCGATAGCCAGCCAGCGCCCAGCCGGACGAGAAGCGGGCAATCGTGCGCGGATAGTCGCCGATCACGCCAGCCTCGTCGATATAATGCACCGGCTGCGGGAAAATTTCGCGCACGCCAGCCTCGATGGCCTGCTGGTTCGCAGTTACCGAGCGGTCCTGCATCAGCGAAAGCACGGCTGCATTGAGCACAAGGAACAGCACCAGCGCCTTGCCGCCATAGCGGTCCATCCCGGCCTTCACCGCCGGGGCCAGCGAGATCATGGCGGGGGCCATGATGAAGCAGTAATAATAGGGGTAGGAATTGCGGTAGATCGCTACGCTCAGCACCGGCAGCAGGAAGCAGGCGAGGGCGCCGGCGTGGGGAATGGTCTTGCGGCCCTTCCACAGCAGCATCGGCGTCAGCAGCACCAGCACGGCAAGGATCACCGAATTGAGGATCTGCCGCGAGAGGTAGACACCCTGCGGAAACAGCCCGGCAGAGAACATCCAGTTCCATGACGAAGCCGCGATCTGCGAAAGCTGCGGCGAAATGCCGGAGAAGGCGAGCGCGCCCAGAACAGCCGCGCTGCCCCCGGCAATCGCAAGGATCAGCCGGTTGGTGAGCCAGGGCAATTCCTCGCGCCGCATCAACAGCACGCCAAGGAAGGCAGGGGCGAGCAGCACGGTTTTGATCGTGGCCACGTAGGCAAGCGCGCCAAGCACGAGCACGGCAGCGATCTCTGCCAGCCGCAGCGGCCGCCACAGCGCGATCCAAAGGGCCGCCATGAACAGCGCGGTGGCGATGATATCTGCCCGCAAGGCAAATGCGTGGAGGAAGATGTATCCTCCGGTAAGGTATGCCAGCGTGGTCACCAGCGCGACGTGCTTTCCGGCCATCCGGCGCACGCTGTCGAAAATCACCGCCAGCGTAAGCAATTCGAAGGGCAGCTGCATCAGGCGGATCAGCTGGATATGGTCCACCGTGCTTCCGGGCAGCCCGGGAACCCAGCCATAGAGCTGGACGAAAGGCGTCTGTAGCCACTGCACATCCTCACCGCGGAAGTGCTTGTGGATCAGGCTGTAGTGGAGATACTCGTCCCAGTTCACCGATTTGCCGAACACCAGCTCGACCTGCATCAGCACGGTCAGCACGATTGCGGCCACTGCGAGCGTGGTGAGCGACAGGCCCTTCGCAGGCGCGCTGGCGGGCGGGATGGCGGGGGCTACGGCCTCGGCCATGGTGTCAGCCAGCCTTGCTCTGGCGCGGTGCGAGCTTGACTTCCCTCGGGCCGACGGGTTGGGCGCTCGGCTTCTCTGTATCGCGCTTCTGGTCGGCAATCGTCTCTTCCAGCTGGCGCAGCTTGGCGAGGTTCATTTCCAGGAGCTTGCGATTGGTGGCGATCAGATCTGCCAAGAGGCCCATCACCGCCATGATCGTGCCCAGCATCAGCAGCGATCCGCCGATGATCAGCGACTGGACATGGCCGTCACCGTCACCGTTCAGCCAGAACCACAGGAAGCGCAGGATCGGCATCGCGCCAATCGCTGCCACCACCAGCCCGAGGCCCACGAACACGCGCAGCGCGTTGTGCGTGGTATAGGCGCGCAGGATGGTGACGCCGGTCTGCCCGATGAAGCCGGGGATCGACTTGAACAGGCGCGAGGGGCGCTCAGTCTTGTGGGTGCGGACCGGAACGGTGGCAATCGCCATGCGCTTGCGGCCCGCCTGGATCAGCATGTCCGTGGTATAGGAAAACTCGGTGGTGATATTGATCCGCCGCGCGGCGTCGCGGCTGATGGCGCGGAAACCGCTCACCGCATCGCTCACTTCGGTGCCCGCAAGGCGTTGCACCACGCGGCTGCCGAGGCGCTGCAGCAGGCGCTTGAAGGGGTGGAAATGGGCATTGTCGGCCACGCCGCGATCGCCCACCGCGATATCAGCCTCGCCCCTGAGCACCGGCTGGACGAGGGCAGCGATATCCTCGCCCTCATACTGCCCGTCGGCATCGGTGTTGACGATTATGTCAGCTCCGGCGGCGAGTGCGGCATCGATCCCGCTGCGGAAGGCGGCGGCAAGCCCGCGGTTGCGGCGATGCTGGATCACGTGATGCACGCCCCACTGGCGCGCAACCTGCGCGGTGCCATCGGTGCTGCCATCGTCGATCACGAGGAACTCGATCACGTCCACGCCATCGATCCGGCGCGGCAGCCTCGCCAGCGTCTCTGGCAGGCTTCCGGCCTCGTTCAGGCAGGGTATCTGGATAATCAGCTTGGTCATCGGGCCCCCGGAAATGCGGGCTTCACGACCCGTTCCATAGGGCTTTGTTAAGCATGACCATTTAACGATTGGTAAAATTGCTGGCGCGCATGGCGGCTTTGTTTGCGGCAGGCAGGACAAGCGCCTAAGCGGGTTTCCGAACTGGGGAACGGATCGCCGCATGCAACAATCGGACAAGGCTGGGCTGCTTTATGCGCTGGCGGGCTTCTGCACGCTGTCGATCGGTGACGCCATTATCAAGGGTATGGCGGGCGAATGGCCTGCGCCCGCGATGGCGCTCACCCGATATATCGTAGGCACCGCGCTGCTGGCTTTCCTGCTGGCGAGGAGCGATGGCATCAAGGCGCTCGCATTGCCCAAGGACAAGCTGCAATGGGTGCGCGGCGTGGCGATCAGCTGCTCTGCTGTCGGCATGTTCCTCGCGGTGTGGATCATGCCCTTGGCGGAAGCGACCACCATCGCCTTTACCCAGCCGATGATCACAGCCGTGCTTGCCATGCTGATCCTGGGCGAGCGCGCGCGGGCGAGCACGTGGATCGCCACTGTCGCGGCCTTCATCGGCGTCTTCATTGTCCTCAGGCCCAATTTCGAAAGCGCGGGCTGGGGCGTGCTGTTCCCGCTGGTGGGAGCCACGGGCATGGCAGTGACCATCATCGCCAATCGCGCCAGCCACGGGCGTGCAAGCATCCTGGCCATGCAATATTACATGTCCGTCACCGCGATGATCTTCCTGGCAGGCGTCACTGCTCTTGGCCATTTCAGCGGCGTAGAGGGCTTCGCAGTCACCCTGCCGCACTGGTCCGTGGTGGCGCGCTGTGCCTTCATCGGCTTTTCGGCCACGCTGGCGCAGTACCTTATCTACATGGGGACGGTGCGCGCCGGCGCAGGCACGATTGCACCGATGACATATGGCCAGCTTCTGATGGCGGTGGCGCTGGGCGCGCTCTTCTTCGGCGATTTGCCGGATGCTCTGGCGTTGCTTGGTGCCGTGATCATCATCGGGGCGGGGCTCTACTTGTGGAACGATACGCGGCGGCGCGCCGCACGCCAGCCATGAGCCGGGTGACGGGCGGTGAACGCGCCGGGCTGCTGGCGGCTGTCGCCGGTTTCGCGCTGTTTTCCCTGGGCGATACGGTGACAAAGTCGATGGCCGGCGCGTGGTCGCCATTGGCCGTCGCTGCCTTGCGTTTCAGCATCGGCGCGCTGTTCCTTGGCACTGTGCTGGCGCTTCGGGAAGGGAAGGCTGCCTTCCGTCCGGAGAATCCCTTGCTGCAGGCTGCGCGAGGCGGGGCGCTGAGCCTTGCGACACTGTGCTTTTTCAGCGCGCTGTTCATCATGCCCTTGGCAACCGCCATTTCGATCGCCTTCATGGCCCCTGCTTTCACCGCCCTGCTCAGCGGCCCGCTGCTCGGCGAGAAGGTGCGCCCGCTGACATGGGTGGCCATCGTGATCGCTTTCTCCGGCGGAATGGTGATCCTGCAACCCAATGTGCTGACGCTGGGCTGGGCCGCCTTGCTGCCGCTCGGCACAGCTTTGGGGATGAGCCTGCTGGTCATCACCAACCGCGCCGCCGCAGGGCAGGGCAGCATGCTGTCCATGCAATTCTTCGTGGCGCTGGGCGCGGTTGTGGGGCTGGTCCCGGCAAGCATGCTCGGGCATTTGAGCGGGGTGGAGATGTTGCAGATCGGCGGGCCGGACTGGACCGTGGTAGCGCGCTGCATGTTCGTGGCAGTCACCGGCACGGTCGGACATGCGCTGATCTATTACGGCACCACCCACGCGGGCGCGGCGACGGTGGCTCCGGCGACCTATGTCCAGCTGATCACGGCTTCCGTTCTTGGCTGGCTGGTGTTCGACAACTTGCCTGATCTCGCCACCATAACAGGCGCGGCGATCATCGTCGCGGCAGGGCTGATCCTGTGGTGGGATGGCCGCCAACTGGCCTCGACGCGCGAACGATGAGCGAGGACGAGGAAACAGCGTGCTGGCTCTGCGGACGCCCGCTCGGCAGCGTGGTGCAGCAGCATCATCCGGTCCCCAAGTCCAAAGGCGGTAGGGTGACGCAGCCGGTCCACCCGATCTGCCACAAGACGATCCACGCCCATTTCACCAATGCCGAACTGGCGCGCATGGGCGAGGATGTGGCGGCAATCCGCGCACGAGAGGACGTGGCGAAGTTCCTCAAGTGGATCGCCGGCAAGGACCCCGATTTCCATGCGCCCACGCGGCGACGCCGCTAGCGCGGTTACTCTTGTTCTGCGACGGCGAAGCGAACAGTGTACGAGCTATCATCCCTTTCAAGGATATAGCGCAATCCGGGATATCCGTTTTCCGGCTGCTTTTTATAGATGCTGATGCCATCTTCCTGGCTATGCCGATAGAAATCTTCGCGCCTTACAGCTTGCTCGATACTGCGATAGGTCGTCATGCGCGAGCTTGCAGTCCACGTTACCTTGGTGGAGCACTCGCCTGCCTCGGGATCGTAAACAACAGTGACTCCGTGATTTTCAAAGTCGCGGCCAAAATAGCGTTCTGAAGGGGCAGGGCCGCTTGGGGCCATGAAAGCAGCCTCTCTTTCAAGGCCGAAATCAGCGGGATCGGGGTCGCCAAGTTCAAGGACAAGACGCGGGCAGAATGACAGTGCGGCATTGCGCGCGACATAGAACTCATCCCCGGACATGCCTTGATGAGGGATCGTTTCAAGTTCCTGTGCCTGAGCGACCCCGGCAATGGGCAGAAAGGCAAGGAGCGTGGTAAATGCAAATCTCATGCGATGATTAGACTATTGCGCGTCAAACCGGTCAAGGTCCCGGCCACTCCCCAAGCGCCAAACATCCTGTTCAGCGCAAGACCTGGAAGAACACGTCTTCGCCATCCTGGGTGAAGATGAAGCGCCACTCGCTGCCATCCTTGGTGAACAGGCGGTTAGGCTCGTCCGGGTTGCGCAATTCGAACCCGTCCCCGCGTAAGCGGAGTTCAATTATGCGGCGCCAGTCGTTTGTGTCACTCATCGTATCCGTGAGAAGCACGGTGCAGGTTTGTTCATCCGGATATACCAGCACCAGGATACTCGCGAGCACGAATGTTCGCGAATAGACCTGCCCACCATCATCTTCTGTTTGGCCCGGGTAGAGGCCGAACGCGCGGGCACTCCGCTCAGGGTTCACGAGGACTTGTGGGCAGAAAGCCAGGACGGCGTTTTCCAGCACGTTGGGCGCATAGTCCTGCTCGCGAAAGCCATCATAAGGCACGCCTGAAAGCACTTGCGCCGCACTGCCAGTAGGCAATGCGGCGCAAATTGATGCGGCAATGAGGGAGGTGAGGGCCTTGCGGACCTTCAAACCTCAATCCTCGACGTGTTCTGCGAGAACCGTCAGGCCCTTGTCGCCCACTTCGGCAAAGCCACCGCGCACTTCGATGCTTTCCGGTTCGCCGCCAGCGGTCTTGTAGACCTGCACCGCGCCATCGCGGATGGTGGACATGAAGGGCGCATGGCCCTCCAGCACGCCGAATTCGCCTTCCGTGCCGGGGACGACCACCATGTGGACTTCTTCCGAGCGGACCAGCTTTGCCGGGGTTACGAGTTCAAAATGCAGTGCCATTTCTCATGTCCTTTTCCTCTCCCGTTGGGAGAGGGATGCGGAAACTTGGCGGCTTGCCGCCTAGTTGGAGCTGGGTGAGGGAATACTGGCGAGCATCCCCTCATCCAACTTCGCCTAGCGAGCAAGCTCGCAAGGCTTCGTATCCTTCTCCCGAGGGGAGAAGGAATGGTATCCTTAAGCCTCTTCAGCCAGCTTCTTGGCCTTGGCAACGGCTTCGTCGATGCCGCCGACCATGTAGAAGGCTGCTTCGGGCAGGTGGTCGTATTCGCCGTCCACAACCGCCTTGAAGGACTTCACGGTGTCTTCCAGCTGCACGAACTTGCCGGGGATGTTGGTGAACACCTCGGCCACGTGGAACGGCTGGGACAGGAAGCGCTGGATCTTGCGGGCGCGGGCCACGGTGAGCTTATCTTCTTCCGAAAGCTCGTCCATGCCGAGAATGGCGATGATGTCCTGCAGGCTCTTGTACTTCTGCAGGATTTCCTGGACGCGGCGAGCGGTTTCGTAGTGCTCCTGGCCCACAACGCGCGGTTCGAGGACGCGGCTGGTGGAA
>JAUIJI010000034.1 GCA_030431435.1 Alphaproteobacteria bacterium
TCGTCGCTGACTGCGATCTCGAGCTTGACCTTCGGGAGCATGTTCACCGAATATTCGGCACCGCGATAAATCTCGGTCTGTCCCTTTTGCCGGCCGAAGCCCTTGACTTCGGACACGGTCATGCCCGCCACGCCGAGCGCGCCAAGCGCTTCACGCACTTCGTCGAGCTTGAACGGTTTGATGATGGCGATGATGAATTTCATCACTGACCCCTATTGCTTACCGGGGACAATCCCGGCCACAGGCAAGCAATGCAAAGCCCGTGCCAAAACCGAAATACAGGGCTTTACCAAGCGTTAAGGATTAATCCGGGGCCAATTGCTGCACCTGCGAGCCTGAATCTTGTGCATGTGCTCAATAATTAGGCACCAAGCTCCAGCTCGGCGCGCACCGGCAGGTGATCCGAGGCGCTGACGGCAAGGGCGCTGTGGAACACCTCGGCCTTGTGGCAGTGCCAGTGGGCGGAGTGGACAATGCGGTCCAGTGGCGCGAGCGGGCGGCTGCCGGGGAAGGAGCGGCCATGCTTGAGCACCGTCCAGGCATCCCCGAAGGCGCGCAGCGCGCCGCCATGGGGGGACCATTCGTTGAGGTCGCCCATGATCACCGCCGGGCCCTGCCCGTGGCGCATCACTTCGCACACCGTCTCGATCTGCTTGCGCCGCAACAGGCCCGAAAGGTCGAGATGCATCCCCACCACGTCGAATTCGCGGCCCTGCTTGCGGAAGCGGGCGTGCACCGCGCCGCGCGGCTCCAGGGAAGGCAACGTGATCGGGGCGGCATCGACGATCTCAATGCTCTTGCGCACCAGCACGCTGTTGCCGTGCCAGCCCATCGAGCGCGGGCGCATGCGCACCGGGACAATCTCGTATTCCGCCTCGTCCAGCATCACGCGCGGCAGGACAGAGGCGCGCGCGCCGAAGCGGCGATCGGTTTCCTGCAGGGCGATCACATCAGCATCCAGCTCGTGGATCACGCGGATGATACGATCGGCATCGCGCCTGCCATCAAGGCCCACGCCCTTGTGGATGTTGTAGCTTGCAAAGGTCAGGCGCATGGCGAAGCTGGTCAGTCCCCTGCAACCGGCCCATCGCCAGGCATCACGCCTGCTATATAGCGATCCGTGGTGCGCGCGGGCAGCCCATCGATGCTTTTCCGCCGGCGCTTGTTCTTGCCCGCCCATTCCATCGGATCAGCCTGCGCGTGGTGCTTGACCAGCGTCAGCCGCTCTTTCTCCAGGCTCATCAGCGGCACGCCATAACCGCAGCTGGTCTGCACGCTCTCCACTGCGATATCGAATATCTGACGTGTGCCCGGAAGCAGGGTGAAATGCGCGGCGAGATCGTCCCACCCGCTCTCCCACGGCAGCACCGGCTGGCCCTTGCCATAAATGCGCAGGATCTGCGCAGGCTGCCGGAAGTTGCAGAACATGATGGTGATGCGCCCGTCCGCCAGCAAATGCGCATTGGTCTCGTTGCCCGAACCGCCCAGGTCGAGATAGGCGACACGCGTGGGCGACAGCACGCGGAAGGCATCATAGCCCTTGGGGCTGAGGTTGATCCGCGCATCCGCCGCCGCCGTTGCCACGAAGAACACCGGCTGCGCGGCGATCATCGCGGTATGCTTGTCGTCAAGAGCTTCGAAGAATTCGGCCATTTCCCGGAGAGTAAGGCGATTAGCGGAAGTTTGAAGGGGTTTCTCGCAGAGACGCAGTGGAATAGGGAGACGCAGAGAGGTCGGGCATGCGGCGAAGCCGCGATTCAACTACAAGCTCAATACACTGGGCAATCACGCGAATTGATGTTCGCCTTCGGCGAAACTTACCCTTTGCGTTCTTTTTTCCTCTGCGCCCTCTGCGCGAAACAAAAAGCTCAACGCTCCTTGGTGGCGGAGAAGGTCAGGTCCGGGTTCTTTTCCGCCTGGTAGTTCACGTCCCACGGGCTCTTCGCCATGAAAACGAGGTCGCCATCGCGGTCCTTGGCAAGGTTGGCGCGGTTGAATTCCTCGAAGCTGCGGATCGCGGCATCGCTGCCTTTCACCCAGCGCGCGGTGGCGAAGGGGGATGGCTCCAGCCGGGCGCCCACCTTGTATTCCGCCTCCAGCCGCGAGATCAGCACTTCCAGCTGCAGTTGGCCGACCACGCCGATGATCCACTGCGCGCCGATTTCCGGATAGAACACCTGGATCACGCCTTCTTCGGACAGGTCATCCAGCGCCTTGCGCAGCTGCTTGGTCTTGGTCGGATCCTCCAGCGCGATGCGACGCAGGATTTCCGGCGCGAAATTGGGCAGTCCGGTGAAGCGGACCTGGTTCTTCTCACTTAGCGTATCGCCCACGCGCAAGGTGCCGTGGTTGGGAATGCCGATGATGTCGCCCGCCTCTGCCGTATCGGCAATCTCGCGGTCCTGCGCGAAGAACAGGATCGGCGAATGGATCGCGATCGGCTTGCCGAGGCCAGACGGCGTCAGCTTCATGCCGCGTTTGAAGGTGCCGGACACCTGCCGCATGAAGGCGATGCGGTCGCGGTGGTTCGGGTCCATATTGGCCTGAACCTTGAAGATGAAGCCTGTCACCTCGTCATTATCAGGGCTCACCTCGCCATCATCGCTCGGCTGCGGGCGCGGCGTGGGCGCATATCTGGCAATGGCATCGACGATCTGTTCGACACCGAAGTTCTTCAGCGCCGATCCGAAATAGACCGGCGTCAGGTCGCCATTGCGATAGGCTTCGAAATCGAAGGGCGCGTAACCTTCGCGGCCCAGCTGGCCTTCCTCGGCCACGCGGGCGACACCATCTGCGGAGAGGTGTTCGGCCAGCGTGGCATCTTCGGGGCCATCGGTCTGCACCGTCTTGCCAAGGAATTCCCTGGATTCGCCTTCGGGCAGGTGCAGCTCGCCCGTCTCGAAATCATAGACGCCTTCGAACAGGCCGCCCATGCCGACCGGCCAGCTCATCGGCGATACATCCAGCGCCAGCTTGTCAGCAATCTCGTCGAGCAATTCGAAAGCGTCACGGCCTTCACGGTCGATCTTGTTGATCAGCGTGATGATCGGGACAGAGCGCAAGCGGCAGACTTCGAACAGCTTCAGCGTCTGCGGCTCGATACCGGCGGCAGCATCCAGCACCATGATCGCGGAATCGACAGCCGTCAGCGTGCGATAGGTGTCTTCGGAGAAATCCTCGTGGCCCGGCGTGTCGAGCAGGTTGAAGGTGATGCCATCCTTCTCGAAGGTCATCACCGAGCTGGTGACCGAGATGCCGCGTTGCTGCTCGATCTTCATCCAGTCCGACCTGGCACGCCGCGCCTGCCCGCGCGCCTTCACCTCGCCCGCAAGGTGGATCGCGCCGCCTTGCAGCAGCAGCTTTTCGGTAAGCGTGGTCTTACCGGCGTCAGGGTGCGAGATGATCGCGAAGGTGCGGCGATTGGAAGTCATAGTCAAAATCCGTTCGGGCCGGGGCTGTCGATGCCCTGCCCTTTCTTGAAGGAGGAAAGCAGCCCTTCGACCAGCGCAGGGCGAACGGAAAGGCCTGCTATCCCCGCAATTCCGCGCCCTGCTTTGCGGCAGCGGCGATCACGGCGTCCGAAATCGCCTTGATCTCCTCGTCCTTGTAGGTCTTCTCGGCCGGTTGCAGCGTCACCTCGATCGCAATGGACTTCTTGCCTTCGGGCACGCCCTTGCCTTCGAACAGGTCGAAGATGCGGGCATCGACGATGTTGTTCTTGTCGGCATTGCGAACCGCGCGCAGCAGATCGCCAGCGGCAACATCCTGCGGCACGAGGAAGGCGAAGTCGCGCATCACGCTTTGCAATGCGGGCGGCGCATAGTGCGGGCGGGCGAAGGCCGCCTTGCCCTTCTTGCCGGGAATCGCATCGAGGAAAATCTCGACCGCCACCACCGGGCCATCCACATCGAAGGCTTCCAGCGTCGCCGGATGCAGGGCGCCGAAGCGGGCGAGTACGTTCTTGGGGCCAAGCCGCAAGGTGGCGGACTGGCCGGGGTGGAACTGCGGCCCCGCCTCACCCATCACCATCAGCTTGTCGACCGGTGCACCGGCTTCGGCGAGCAGCGCCATGGCTTCGGCCTTGGCGTCAAACGCATCGAACATCACCGCCTTGCCTGAAGCCCAGCCGCGCTGGACCTTTTCGCCAGCCAGCACCACGCCGAGTGTGGGATGCTCATCGCTTCCGCCATCCTTGGCGCGGAGGTAACGGCGGCCGATCTCGAACAGGCGCAGGCCGGAAGCCCCGCGATCGATGTTGCGCTTGGCAGCGGAAATCAGGCCCGGCAGCAAAGACGGGCGCATGGCCTTCATGTCCTCGCTGATCGGGTTGTCGAGCACCCACAGCTTCTGGCCGTCGGCAAAATGCTCTGCCTCCGATACCGGCAGGAAGGACCAGGTCACCGCTTCGTTCAGCCCGCGACCGGCAGCCGCGCGGCGGACCTTGCGCTCGAGCGCCTGCTCGGGCGTCGCGGTGGGCGATGCCACGCCGACATTGCCGGTCAGCGCCACGCTCTCCACATGGTCGAGCCCGTGGATGCGGACGACTTCCTCGACGATGTCAGCCGCGCCTTCGATGTCGTGGCGGCGCAGCGGCACGGTGACTGTCCAGTCATCCGAGACGGTAAAATCGAGCGCGGCCAGGATGCGGCGCTGTTCTGCCTCGCTCACGGCCACGCCGCCCAGTTTCTGCGTCAGTTGGGGGTCGTAAGGGACCATTCTGGCATCGCTCGGTGCCTTTCCGGCGCGCACCGGTTCGGAGGCTTCTCCGCCGCAAATCCGCAGGATCAGGCTGGTCAGCCCGTCCAGTCCGCCATCGAGCCATGCCGGGTCAACGCCGCGTTCGAAACGGGTGCGGGCATCGGTGGCAAGGCCCAGCTTGCGGCCCGTCACACCGATGGAATCCGGGTTGAAATAGGCGATTTCGAGCAGCACGTCGGTGGTGTTGTCCTGCACGCTGGAATGCTCGCCGCCCATGATCCCGGCGATATCGTGCACGCCGTTGTCGTCTGCGATCACCGTCATGCTGCTATCGAGCGTGTAGGTCTTCTCATTGAGCGCCAGAACCTGCTCGCCATCATTCGCGCGGCGGGCAACCACCGGGCCGGAAAGTTTCGCAAGATCATAGACATGCGCCGGTCGCCCGAAGGCGAGCATCATGTAGTTGGTGATGTCCACCAGTGCCGAGATCGGGCGCTGGCCCGCGGCAATCAGCCGCTTCTGCATCCACTCGGGCGAAGGGCCATTCTTAACCCCCCGAATGACGCGGCCATAAAATGCCGGACAGCCTTCGGGATCGTCAGTGCGGATTTCCACCGGGCAGGGATAATCGCCAGCGAAGGTATCATCGCGCAGCGGCTTCAGCGTGCCGAGGCCTGCTGCGGCAAGGTCGCGTGCGATGCCGTATACACCCATGCAATCCGGGCGGTTGGGTGTGATCGCAACGTCGAACACCGGCGATGCGCCGTGGTAAGTGGCGAAGTCTGTGCCAACGGGCGCATCCTCGGGCAGTTCGATAATGCCCTCGTGATCCTCGCCCAGCTCCAGCTCACGCACCGAGCACATCATGCCATTACTCTCGACACCGCGAATCTCGGACTTCCTGAGCTTCATGCCGTTGGCGGGCACGATCGCGCCTGCCTGCCCCAGCACGCCCTTCATCCCGGCACGCGCATTGGGCGCGCCGCAGACGACCTGCAGCGGATCGCCCTCACCCGTATCCACGGTGAGCACCTGCAGCTTGTCAGCATCGGGATGCGGCTTGGCGGTCAGCACGTGAGCAACGCGGAAGCCTCCCAGCTTCTCCGCCGGATCCTCCACGCCTTCGACCTCAAGCCCGATGGCGTTGAGCTTTGCGGAAATTTCCTCGACCGAAGCATCGGTCTCGAGGAAATAGGTCAGCCATTCGAGGGAGAACTTCATGCGCCTGCTCCCACGCCAGCGGAAAGGGTCGGCTGGTCATAGGCAGAGAAGCCATAGTGCTGCAGCCAGCGCACATCGCCATCGAAGAAGGCGCGCAGATCGTCCATCCCGTATTTGAGCATGGCGAGGCGATCGACGCCCACGCCGAAGGCAAAGCCCTGCCACTGGTCGGGATCAAGGCCCGACATCTCGATCACGCGGCGGTTGACCATGCCGGAGCCGAGCAGCTCCATCCAGCCGTGGCCCGGCGCATCGCCGCTGCCGCCGAGGATGCGCTTGCCCTTGTCGTCAATGGCAAAACCCACGTCCACTTCCACCGATGGTTCGGTGAAGGGGAAGTAGGACGGGCGCAGGCGCAGCACGATGTCATCGGTTTCGAAAAAGGCCTTGAGGAAAGTTTCCAGCGTCCACTTGAGGTGGCCGAGGTGGATATCCTTGTCGATCACCAGCCCTTCGACCTGGTGGAACATGGGCGTGTGGGTGGCATCGCTGTCTGAGCGATAGACCCGTCCCGGTGCGATGATCCTGAGCGGTGCACCCTGCGCCATCATCGTCCGCACCTGCACCGGCGAGGTATGCGTGCGCAGCAGCATCCGCCCGCCTTTGGGAGCAGTGTCGGGAAAATAGAAGGTGTCGTGCATCGCACGGGCCGGGTGGCTTTCGGGCATGTTGAGCGCGGTGAAATTGTACCAGTCGTCCTCCACCTCGGGACCGGTGGCAACGGCAAAGCCGAGGTCTGCGAAGATCTCCGCCAGCTCGTCCATAACCTGGCTCACCGGGTGGACCGTGCCGCGCGGCGTTTCCGGTGCAGGCAGGGTAAGGTCAACAGTTTCGGTAGCGAGGCGGGCCTCGAGTTCAGCCGCTTCGAGCGCCGTTTTCTTGTCCGCCAGCGCATCGGCCACGGCGGCGCGCAGTGCCTGGATGGCGGGTGCCTTTTCCTGCCGCTCCTCCGGGCTCATCTTGCCCAGCGTCTTCAGCAGGCCGGAGATGCTGCCCTGCTTGCCGAGGAATTCGACGCGCAGCGCCTCCACAGCATCAAGGTCCTGTGCGGCTTCGATGCGGGCAAGCGCATCGGTTTTCATGGTTTCGTGTTCGGACATGGCTTCCGGTGTGTCAGAAATGGTTTGGCGGGCCTGTTAGCGGGCAAGCGCGGCGCAACCAAGCCCTAACCGGCGGAATCGCCCGGCGCGGAGTAGCGCAGAACCGTGGGCAGGTCGGTCTGGGGGGCCACGCCCTGGTCTGCCATGCGCTGCGCCATGATCCTGTCGAGCACCGGATGCGGCGCTTCGGCATAGTCTGTCGGCGTTGTGCCCATGAACCGGCGAAAGTCGCGAACGAAATGGGCGTGGTCGAAATATTGCACGTCGAGCGCCTTGGACCAGCTGTCACGCGGGGCGAGCATGAAACGCGCGAGGCTGCGCAGGAAGCGCTGGCGGCGCAGCAGCATCTTGGGCGGGAAACCGAAATAGCGGCCACACATGCGTTCGAGCGTGCGGCGGCCCATGTCCAGCCTTCCGGCCAGCACGGACACGTCGGCGATTTCCGGATCGCGCAACAGTTCCTGGCAGGCAAGCACCTTGTCCTCGTTGGGGACATCGCGCTGACGCATCTGAACCAGTTCATGATTGATGCGACCCGCTGTCTCGTCCGGATCACCGCCGGCAGAGTGCACGAGCCGCAGGATCGGAGCAAAACCGGCAAACCCTTCTGTCTGCGCGGCATTGACGATCCGGTCCGCCAGCGAATTCGCGGGCGTATCGACATACTTCGCCCAACCGGCAGGTTGCAGCCCCAGGCCCCAGATGCGCGATCGCTTGAGGCCGAAACGGATGGCCCGGCTGGTCGGCCCGCTGGCAACGAAGGGCCAGGTTGGCGCGATCTCGCCCGGCGTGATCGAGGCAAATGGCGCAGTGCCGTGTTCGGTAAAGCGCATGGCCGACCATTCGGGATGCAGCTGGTCCACCACCATCGCATCGCCGGGGCAATCGATGGTGAAGGAATAGAGCGCCGTGAAGTAAGGCTGCACTTCTTCCGACAAGCGGTAGAATCGCACATCGATGGCAAATTCTTCTGGCATATTTGCGACCGGCCCCAAGCTCCAATCCAGCGCAAGTTCGAGCAACGGCTGAAATTGAATTACCGAAATGGGTAACAGATAAATACCGGCTAGTCCAAGAACTTGCGTACAACGCATGACAAAGGCGTTGTGAAGATGACAAGCACTGTTAGGTGCCCCTGCGCTTCTTGCCTTCGCCCGAATTCCACGAACAATTGTCCCCAGCGACCACGAAGGTCGCATCTCGTTAGGGGGACACCATGAGAAAGAAATCCGTAAAACTCGCTATGCTGAGCGCCGCAGCGCTCGCTTTCGCACCGAATGCCGCGCAGGCAGATGATGATGTCGAACTGGTGCGCTGTGAGGAAAGCATCGGCACCATTGCGCTGGTCGACGGTGCCGGTGCCGGCTGGCGGCAGTGGGACCTGGGCAGCCCGCGCGCACTGATCACCCGCCTTGCCACCGAAAGCGGCTGCTTCACGCCGCATGCCGGTGGCGGCGAACCCGCGCGCTTCCTGCTCACCGCAATTGCCGGGACAGAGGAAGAAGTGGACCAGGGCATGAACCTGGCAACAACTGCTGCCACCGAAGCACTGGTGCGCAGCGGCGCTGCAACCAGCGTCCTTTCGCGCGTGCCATTCGGCGGGGCCGCAGCAGGCCTGCTGGGCGGCCTTGGCGGCCGTCGCACGGTTACCGCTGCCGGCCTTACCGTGGTGAGCCCCGCCAATGGCCAGCCGCTCGCCACCGGCAGCGGCTCGGTCTCGAAGTCGACCATCAGCTTCCGCGGCAACAGCGGCTCTTGGGCGCGCGATATCGCCGGCGGGGCTGGCTATGCCGACAGCAAGGAAGGCCGCCAGCTGACCGAAGCCTATATCCTCGCCTTCAACCAGCTGATCGCGCAGCGCGCTGCACTGGAATCAGCGCCGCAGGCGGGAGCTCCTGCCGCCAGCAGCGAGCCCGCAGCCGTGGCAGCAGTCGATACCACCATGCGCGCCGGGCCGTCAGGCACCGCTGCCGAAGTGCGCAGCCTGCGCGCCGGCACGGAACTCAGCCCGACCGGCAATCGCGATGGCCTCTGGATCGAAGCGAAAGACAACTTCGGCACCACCGGCTGGGTGTCGGTGGAAGACCTTCAGTAAGGACAAGGTCCCCCGCCAGCGGAAGGTGTCAACGACCCTTCACCGGATGCTGACGGGAAAAGGAAGGGCGCGGACGATCCCAAACCGTCCGCGCCCTTTTCTGTACCTTGAAGGCGGGCAGGATTTCCTTGTTTGATCCACTTCGTGGAAACGGCACCGGCCCACTCCCCCTCCCGGCCACCCGACAGGATAATTCCATGGGTGGCCGGGAGGGGGAGCGGGCCGGAACCGCAACGTTTCAGCGTTAGCTGAAACCGAACTTATGCGGGAAGAGCTTCCTTGGCCTGCTTGATGATGAGCGCGAAGCTTTCGGCTTCGTTCATCGCCAGGTCTGCCATCACCTTGCGGTCGAGCTCGATACCGGCGAGCTTGGCGCCGTGCATGAACTGCGAATAGGTGATGCCTTCGGCGCGAACCGCAGCGTTGATGCGCTGGATCCACAGGGCGCGGAAGTTGCGCTTTTTGACCTTGCGGTCACGATAGGCGTACTGGCCGGCCTTTTCGACGGCCTGGCGCGCAACGCGGATGGTGTTCTTGCGGCGACCACGATAGCCCTTGGCCTGGTCGAGGATCCGCTTGTGCTTCTGGCGCGTGGTGACGCCGCGTTTGATGCGAGGCATATCTTGTTCTCCTTAAACCCGGCTCAATCGAGGCCGTAGGGCGCCCACTTCTTGACGGCAGCCTGGTCGGCCTTGGCCAGGACCTTGGTGCCGCGCTGCTGGCGGATATACTTCGCATTGTGGCTGATCAGGCGGTGGCGCTTGCCTGCGACACCATGCTTGACCTTGCCGGTGGCAGTGAGCTTGAAGCGCTTTTTCACGCCGCTCTTGGTCTTCAGCTTGGGCATTTTTGTCTCCTTTGTCAGAAACACGTCCAACCAGCCCTGGCAGCCCTTCGTGGCCAGACCGGAAAATGATCACGTGTCAGTGAAGGCCGCGCGTTTAGCGATTCTGCCGCCAAATGCAAGAACAGTGTGCCCTTGAGGTGGCCTGCGCGCGTTAACCTTTGGAACGCATGGAACACGGTTATGGCGCAAATATCATCCCTTCGTGACAATGGCTGGCAATTTGCCCGCATCCACACTGTCAAAGAGCAGCAGGAATGCTGGCTTCCGCCAGCGCAGTAGGAAAGCCTCAGCTGCCCACGAAGACGAACGGCGCCCAGATCGCCGGATGGCTGCCGAGCGGCACATCGCCATCTTCCATCAGCGAAAGCTTCGCCTGCCGCAGCGCCTGTGCCGGGGTGAGGCCCTGCGCCGTGCCTTCCGCTGTCGCCACGGTCAGCCGCGCCGCTGCATCATCGCGCACCCGCCAGTGGCTGGCGAGCAGGCTGTCTGCACCAGCATAAAGGAAGGCCTGCGCCAGTCCGCCGAAAGCTTCCACGCCCTGCCCGTTGCCGCTCGCCGAATTGCAGGCAGACAGCACCACCCAGCGCGCATCGATGTCCAGCGCGGCGATTTCCGATGTCGTCAGCAGCCCGTCATTGAAACTGGCGTCCATATCCCCGGTGACGGGCGGAGACAGCACCAGCGCCGCTTCATCCAGCCCGGCCAGTTCCCCCGCCATCAGGCCGTGGGTGGCAAACATCAGCATGTCGGCGCGCAGGTCCGCCGGCGAGACAAGCTCTTCGCCTGCGCCATCACCGCCTTCTTCGACCGATCGCACCATCGCCTCAGTCGCGTTCTCGCCCACCAGGATGCGGGACCTGCCGATGCCGAGTGCCGCGCTGACCTGCCGCAGCTCATCCTCTGCCATGCCGAGCTGGCCAAGGCCGAGCACGCGCAGGGAGTTTTCGGGGCCACGGAAGGCCAGCTGCACCGGCTCCGGTCCCGGCAAATCGGGCGCGCCCACACCCAGGAAACTGGCGAAGCGGATCGGGGCGCCATCTTCGTCCGAGCGCAAGCCAGCGGCAAAACCGGCCGGATCTATCGGGTAGGAGAAGGCGTGGCTGGCGATCAGGTAGTTGTCTTCGGCGTCGACAAGGATCTCGAACGGCAGCTTCGACAATTGCCCGCGGGCAATCACGCTCACCTTCTCGCGGCCTTGCAGCGCATCGGCAACCGCAGGCGTGAACAGGAGCGCCCGGAGATCGCGCGCTGCATTACGGTCAAACTCCGCCCCGCTGGCTATCCCGGCATCGATATTGGCACGCAGCCTGGCAACCAGTTCGGCAATCCGGCGCGGGGTATCCAGGGCCACATCGGAAACCAGCCCGTCTGCCGTCACGACATAGAGCCTCGCCTGCAGGTCGGTTTCGACAATGAAGAACAGCGCCTCTTCGCCATCCATCGCTGCCTGCAGCTGGGCGAGCTTTTCCGGTTCCAGAAGCGGTGCTTCGCTCACATCTATTTCGGCAAGCGCACCATCCAGCGCGGATATCTGCGCAACGATCTCGCCAACCGATTCGCCTTCAGCGGCATTGGCTGCCTGCCTGAAGCGCGCCAGCATGGCCTCGCGCTGTTCGATAAGGTCCTGCCTTTCGCGCAGGGCCGAGGACAGCGCGGCATCATCGGTGGCATCGCGCTGGCGGGCAAGGAGCAGGGCGCGCTCGGATGCGCCGATGCCGACATATTGCGCCAGTTCGAAGCTGGCCTCGGCATCACCCGCCTCGTCTGCGGCCATGGCGGCCCAGCCCAGGCCCCAATCAAGCGCGCGGTCGATCCCGGCCTGCGCCCCTTCGTTCTCCACCTGCTGCCGCCAGAAGGAGACCAGCGCGGGGCGCGCGCGATCGACATAGGACTGCGCCCTTTCCGCGTTTCCGGCCCTCGCCTCGGCTGCCGCGCGCAGCGCAAGCATTGTGGCATATTCCTTCTGGAACTGCCTGTCCGTACCGGTCCAGTGCTGTTCCAGCTCTTCCAGCAGCGGGACAACCTGCCCCCAACGCCCGGCGCGGGCATAGTCCATGGCCAGCGTCTGCGTGTACCAGGTGATATCCGGATGGCCGGGTTCGCGATTGTCGCGGAAGGTCTGCAGGATCGCCTCGGCCTGCCTCAGCCCCTCATCCGTGCGCCCCAGCGCGAGGTTGATATTGGCCAGCTTGGCGCGGGCATCCAGCGTCATCACGGCATTGCCGCCGCGCGTTTCGGTGAGGACCTGCGCGGTATATTCCGCCAGCGGCAGCGCCTCCTCGTAGCGCCCCTGCGATGTCAGCGCCATGATCAGGTTGATGCGCGCCTCTGCCGCATTGCCCGATTGCGCGCCGAACGTGTTCTCGCGGATCAAAAGCGCCGCGCGCGCCATCTCCTCGGCTTCGGCATACTGGCCGGTGCGGATGGACAAGGTTGCACCAGAGAGCAGCATGGTGGCCACGCGCGGATGGTCTGCGCCCAGCAATGATGAGGCCCGCGCCACGGCTTCGCGCAAGGCGACTTCGGCTTCGGCTTCCCTGCCCATATAGGCGAGGATGATCACGCGGTTGTTGGCATTGGTGGCGTAACCGTCCAGCAGCTGCGGGTCTTCGGGATAGAGCGGCAGCAAGGCGTCCGCCATGGCCATGGCTTCATCGGAAATCGCCAGCGCCTTTTCGGAATTGCCCAGGCCATGTTCGGACCACGCCAGGTTCCCCAGCCCGGTGACCAGCACGGCCGATCCTTCCGGCGGCGCATCCTCTCGCCAGTATTCCACCGCCTGCCGCTGGTATTCGATCGCCCCGGCGCTGTCGCCCAGCGCATCGGTGATCACGGCAAGATTGTTGGTGCTTTCGATAAGCTGCTGGCGATATTGCGGCCCGGCGCGTTCATAGACCGCGATGGCATCGCGCATGCGCTGGGGCAGCACTTCCATATTGCCGAGCATGAAATCGGCGAAGGAAATCTCGCCCTTGAGCTTCTCAAGCTCGGGATGCGGATCGGGATAGATGGTCGCGGCATAGGCCAGCGCCTCGCGATAGGCATTCTGGTAGGCGAGCGGATCGGTGAACTTGTCGATGGCATTGGCCGTCGCCAGCAAGTCTTCGAGCTGCGCCGCCTGCGTATCGCTCAGCTCGATTGCAGGGAATTCCTGCGCCAGCGCGGGTGCCGGGGCAAGCCACAGCGCGGCCGCCAGCGCGAGTGAAGAGGAAACGGTTCGAAATGCCAAGGCGACCCCCGGGGTTGGATTGCGTTGGCTATCCTATCGCGCAGGAACCGCGAAACCAGTGACAATGTGGGAAATTTCCGCTGCGCGGGCGATCAGTGATCGTGGCTGTGCCCGCCGCCACCCATCGCTTCCAGCACATCTTCCAGCCGCGCGGGATCGCCCAGCGCCAGCACGCGGCCATCCGAACCGGCGTGCAGCGGCTCGCCGTTCCAGTCGCTCATCGTGCCGCCAGCGCCTTCGACCACGGGGACCAGCGCGGCGAAGTCATAAAGCTTGAGGCCTGCCTCGCACACGATGTCGATATGGCCCGAAGCAAGGCAGGCGTAATTGTAGCAATCGCCGCCCATCACCATGCGCTTGTGATCGGTCTGGCTGGCGAGCGCCATGAACACGTCGCCTTCGTCCTGGCTGAAATATTGCGGGCCTGTGGTGGCGATGGTGGCAGCTGACAATTCGCGACAGTGACGGGTGGTGACGGGCTTGCCGTTGAAGGTCGTGCCCTCGCCCATCACGCCCAGCCAGCGTTCCTTGTTCACCGGCTGGTCGATCATGCCCAGCACCGGGAAACCATCGACCAGCAGCGCGATCAGCGTGGCGAAGATCGGGCGGCCGGCAAGGAAGGCGGTGGTGCCATCGATCGGGTCGAGCACCCACTGGCGGCGCGAGGTGCCTTCCTCCACGCCGAATTCCTCACCGAAGACACCGTCCTGCGGGACTTCGGCCTTGAGGATGCGGCGCATCGCCTCTTCCGCCGCGCGGTCTGCCACGCTTACTGGCGTGGCATCGTCCTTCGCTTCGCTATCCACCTGCGTGCGAAAGTGCGGCAGGATTTCCGCCCGCGCAGCATCCGCAAGACGGTGGGCAAGGGCGATTTCGGCAGAGAGGTTCATTCGCCTTGGGCTGGTTCTGCCGGGATGGACACGGGATCGCCTTCATCATGGACGCGGATCACGATGGCACGAATGCCTTCCGGTCCGGCAACGGGCGTGTGGACCTGTTCGCGCGGCAGGACGATGCTTTCACCCGCCATCACCTCGCGCTCCTCCATTCCGTCGACCCGCACCAGCGCGCTGCCGCCCATCACGTAGAGATATTCTTCCCACGGGTGGCTGTGCGGATCGCCCACCGCGTTCGGGGGCAGGTGCAGGTCGGTCACGATCAGCTCGTGGCCGGGGGCTGCCGCAGTTGCCTCGCGGAAAATCTCGGTCGGGCCAAAATCCGGCTGGTATACGGAAAGTGCGGCTGGATCGGTTTCAGCCGATTCTGGCGCTGCTTCCTGCTGGCACCCGGCCAGCGCGATGGCGGCGAGGGTGGGAAAAAGCAGGCGCATCAGTCGAACAGGCTCGAGACAGAGCTTTCGTCGGCGATGCGGCGCACCGCTTCGCCCACCAGCGGGGCCACGGTGAGGACGCGGATCTTGTCGCTGTCCTTCGCCGCATCAGTGGGCATGATCGTGTCGGTAATGACCAGTTCCTTCATGCAGGATCCGTCGATCCGGGCGACGGCGCCGCCAGACAACACGCCGTGGGTGATATAGGCCGCCACGCTCTTCGCGCCTTGCGCCAGCAGCGCCTCGGCGGCGTTGCACAGCGTGCCGCCGGAATCGATGATGTCATCGATCAGGATGCAGTTGCGGCCCTTCACGTCACCGATGATGTTCATCACCTCGCTCTCGCCCGGGCGCTCGCGGCGCTTGTCGACGATGGCCAGCGGGGCGTTGTCGAGGCGCTTGGCCAGCGCACGCGCACGAACCACGCCGCCGACGTCTGGTGAAACGACCATCAGATCATTCTCGCCATAACGCGCCTGGATATCGGCGGCCATCACCGGCGCGGCATAGAGGTTGTCTGTCGGAATATCGAAGAAGCCCTGGATCTGGCCGGCGTGGAGGTCCACCGAGAGAACGCGGTCAGCGCCCGCTTCGGTGATCAAATTCGCCACCAGCTTGGCCGAAATCGGCGTGCGCGGGCCGGGTTTGCGGTCCTGCCGGCCATAGCCGAAATAGGGAACCACGGCGGTGATGCGGCTGGCCGAGGCGCGCTTCAGCGCATCGATACAGATCAGCAGCTCCATGAGGTTGTCATTCGCCGGAAAGCTGGTCGATTGCAGCAGGAACACATCCTCGCCTCGGACATTCTCGTGGATCTCGACGAAGATCTCCTCATCCGCGAAACGGCGCACGCTGGCATCGGTCAGCGGCACTTCGAGATAGCCGGCTATGGCCCGGGCCAGTGGCAGATTGGCATTGCCGGACATGATCTTCATGGGTCTGGCCCCTTATCCTTTGGCGCGCGAGGGAATCGTTATTGCGGCTCTAGCCAAGCGTCATGCGATTGCAACCTGTCGCACAGCGCGCATTGGGGAAAGCAGGCGAGATTCTGCATGGCCCTGCCATTCAGCGGCAATTCACGCGCTGACTTGATGGTGCGCGCCGCATACAAGGGCGGGGATGGCGATGACAGCACGATATGCGCGAGGGGTGGTGGCGGCTTGCTGGCTCATCATGCTGCCGCTTGGCACACACGCGCAGGACGCCTCGATGGAGCAGGACGAAGGCCCCGTCACCGCCGAAGAAGCGCTCTACAATGCGGACGAGTTGTGGAAGCTCAAACCGGGCGAGGAAGACGAGGTCGATCCCTGTGACCAGCCCGAGGATCCTGACGTGATCCTGATCTGCCGCGAATCCGTCGATCCGGAACGATACATGTTCGAGAGAGCGCCTGATCAGCGAGCCGGTGCCGAACACCGAACCACAGGTAGCGGGCTTCCGCGAGTTGACCTGAACGACAGCTGCCTCAACACCCGTGGACGGGAAAACTGCATCATGGTTGGCGAGGTTCCGCCGCCCGCCATCATCGTCGATTTCGAAGCGCTGCCCGAAACGCCCGAAGGATCAGCTGCCGCGCGCTGGGGCGGGCCGACCGATGCTGACGAAATTGCCGCACGCGAGAATCGCGTGGGCGCTGTGGTGGAACCGGATGAAGAAGTCGAAGACCGCCCTGATATCGGCCTCGAAACCCAGCGCGGGATCGAGGATGACGTCTACGGGCCTTAGATCATGCTTCAGCTTTCGCTGAAGAGTCCGGCACCGGCCCACTCCCCCTCCCGGCCACCCAGCAGGGTAATCTATGGGTGGCCGGGAGGGGGAGTGGGCCGGTGCCGCCTCAACCAATAAGGCGCATCACCAGCGGTGCTTCGGTGAGCGCGGGCGAGCCATCGAGCATGGCGATGGCCGAAGAGATCGCGCTTTCCGTGCAATCATGCGTCACCATCACCACCAGAACCGGCTCGTCCCCGTTGTCGGAAGGATGGCCGTGCTGGATCATGCTCTCGATTGACACACCGGCATCACGCATGGCCGCAGTTATCTCCGCCAGCACGCCGGGGCGGTCCGCAACCGAGAAACGGATGTAGGAGCGGTTGACTCGCTGGCCCGGATCAGCCGCAGCAGCCGACTGCAGATGCGCAACGGGCAGCGACAGCGGCGGGGTGACGTTCCCGCGCGCGATATCGATCAGGTCTGCGACAACGGCGCTCGCGGTGGGGCCATCGCCCGCGCCTGCGCCTTCGAACAGCAGGCGGCCCACGAAATTGCCTTCCGCCACCACGGCGTTGGTCGGCCCGTCGACGGCAGCGAGCGGGTGCTCCTTTGCCACCAGCACCGGCTGCACGCGCTGGAACAGGCGGGTCTCGCCGTCTTCTTCCTGCAGGTCGGCAATGCCGACGAGGCGGATAACATGGCCAAGCGCATCAGCCTGGGCGATGTCAGCCGCGCTGATGCGGGTAATACCCGATGTGTCGACCGCATCGAAATCCAGCGCGGTGCCGAATGCGATGGCAGAGATGATGGCCAGCTTGTGCGCTGCGTCCACGCCTTCGATGTCGAAGGTGGGATCAGCCTCGGCATAACCCAGTTCCTGCGCGTCCTTCAGCACGTCGCCAAAGTCCGCACCGGTCGATTCCATAGTGCTGAGGATGTAATTGCAGGTGCCGTTGAGGATGCCATAGACCCGCTCGATCCGGTTGGCGGCTGCGCCTTCGGACAATCCCTTGATCACCGGGATGCCCCCGGCCACGGCTGCTTCGTATTTGAGCGTGACGCCCTTGTCCTCTGCCAGCGTGGCCAGCTCCATGCCGTGATGAGCAACCATCGCCTTGTTGGCCGTGACAAACTGCTTGCCGCCGGAAAGCGCATTGCGAGCCAGCGCCAGCGCGGGGCCATCCGAACCGCCGACCAGCTCCACCACGGCATCGACATCATCACGCGCGGCGAGCGCCGTCATGTCGTCTTCCCAGGCATAGGGTGCCAGGTCGATCCCGCGATCCTTGGCGCGATCGCGCGCGCAGACCGCCACCACCTGCAGCGGACGACCGGCGCGGGCAGCGATCAGATCGCCGTTTGCTTCGAGCAGGCGGATCACGCCAGCACCTACAGTGCCAAGTCCTGCAAGTGCGATGCGAAGCGGTGCGGTCATCATGGTCCTCATTATCAAGTCGATGGGCGTCAGGCGCGGGGCGTTAAAGCCAGCAAGGGCGCTTGGCTAGACCAAGATTGGGCTGGCCGGTTCAGATACTGCGCTGGCAGGCCCCGATCTCGTTCAGCACGATGGCATAGTCTTCGCGCGCGAGGGTGCGCGCTTCGCGATCACGCTGGAGGAAGGCTTTTTCGGGCAGCTCCGGCGGCAGGTAACATGCCAGCGCATACCAGCGCAGCGTCATGGGTTCGGGGGGGCGGGCAGACTGGTCGACGATGTCGGTCCATGACACGCCCCATTGCGGGGCCATGCCGGGGCGGCGCAGCACCGAAATGGAGAGCGGCGCACCCTCGCGTGTTTCGAGGAATATCTGCGTTTCGGATTCCCCGGCAAGGTTGCCCTTCACTGCCATGACTTCGCGGATACCGGTGACGAGCGGAGGCTGATCGCCTTCGGCAAGCTGGGTCAGCACGCGCCGGACGCGCTGTTCCAGTTCCGGCGTTGCTGGCTGCATCGCATTTCCCGCGACGAGCTGGATTTCACCCGGTCGCCCGGAAACCCGGCGCGCGAAGAGAAGAAAGGCCTGCTCTTCTATATCGGGTGCCTTGCCATTGGCCTGGCGATCCATGTCGACCAGGAAAGCAAGTTCCTCCCCGATCGGACCGGAGCCTGCCAGCAGCGCCTGCGTGATCGATTCCACATAGAGCCGGACCCGGTGCGGTGCGAGGCCGGGCGCGCGCTCTGGCGAGACTGCAATCTGGTCGTCGATTTCTGCACGCAGGACCACATCGGAAGCCATGCCGAGCTCGACCAGGTCGACATAGGTGAGCGGGTTGGGGGCAGGAAGTTCCTGCGCATTGGCCGGGCTCGCCAGAATCAGCCCGAGGGCCGCCAAAACGGGGCCACCCAGATTCGCCAAAGCGGGGATTCGCACGAAATTATCCATCACTTACTCCTGTGAATCAGGCATGATTCTGACATTTTCCGGCTGGCCTTGCACGGTTTAACCTTCGTTTAACGGGTGAATCTTGGCAGAAGCCAGAAAGCGGATTGCCCATGCGGAAGTGTGCCGTTAAGACCGCGAACGAACGGACCTGTCAAAAACCTAATAACGTTTACGGTCTGGGACGAGGGGTGGCTTCGCAAAGCGACTGCACCCCTTTCTCCGCTCTTGCAATTTCAGGGTGGACAAATCTTCGCTGCAGCAGGCAGACTTTCCGGTCTGCCAGATGTTGCATGGGCCGGACTTGTTCCGGTGAATGGAAATGGAGTGATGGGACTGGATGGCTTACGCTGACCAAGAAATGAACGGCAGTCGAATAGTTTCGCTTGTCATCGTTGCCCTCATCCACGTTGCAGTCGGTTACGCGCTGATCAGCGGCCTCGCCATCTCGGCGGCAAAAGAGGTCATCCAGCGCGTTACGACAGTGGATATCGAGGAGCCTGAACCCGAACCGACGGAGGAGCCCCCGCCCCCGCCCGAGCAGGAAGTGGCTCCGCCGCCTCCGGTGGCACCGCCTCCGCCAATCAATATTGCACCGGCACCGCCGCCGATTCGTGTGCAGCCGAACATTCCGCCGCCGGCTCCGCCTGCGCTGATCGTTCCGCCGCCCGCGCCGCCGGCTCCGCCTGCCCCGCCGCCGCCGCCCTCGCTGGCGCGTCCGGTACAGCGTGACAACTACAATCGCTGGGCCAGCCGCATCGTGAACGAAGGCTATCCGCAGCGCGCCATCCGCCGTGAAATCCAGGGCTCGGTTGGCGTCAGCGTGGTGGTGGACACCAATGGTCGCGTATCTTCCTGCACCGTCACCTCGTCGAGCGGTGAAGACGTGCTGGATGACGGTGCATGCCGGGCAATGGAACGCTATGCGCGCTATGAGCCGGCATTGAATGACGCCGGCAACCCGATCGCTGGTCGCGATTCCCTGACCATCGTCTACCGACTCAACTAATTTCAGATTTTGACAGATCTCTAAGAGAGGACTTTTCGCATGCTTATTAACTTTCTCGCAGAGGCAGCGGCCGAAGCACCGCAGAACCAGTTCGGCTTCATGGAAGCCATGGAACAGGGCGGCCCCGTTGCATGGACCATTCTCGGCGTGCTGGTCATCCAGTCTGCCGGCTCGTTCTACATCCTGATCACCAAGTGGATCGAACAGAACCGTGTGATCAAGCAGTACTCGAACGGTCGTGCGCCCTTCTGGCGTGCAGCCACCATCAGCGAAGGTGCCAGCAAGTTCGAGAAGAACAGCGCATGGCGCCAGCTGGTCGACGATGCCCTGGCCGCAGACGCCGAGCACAAGAACATGAACGACAGCCTCGAAGCCCATGACTGGCTGCACGGCTCGCTCGCCCGTTCGGAAGCTGCGATCAACGCCAAGCTCGCCGGCGGCCTGCCGTTCCTGGCAACCACCGGTGCAACCGCGCCGTTCGTGGGTCTGCTCGGTACGGTTATCGGTATCTACCGCGCACTGATCAACATCGGCATCGCCGGTTCGGCTTCGATCGACAAGGTCGCGGGCCCGGTTGGTGAAGCACTGATCATGACCGCCATCGGCCTGCTGGTCGCTGTGCCGGCCGTGTTCGCCTACAACTATCTGCAGAGCCGCAACAAGAAGATCGCCAGCATGCTGTCGGGCTTCTCCACGGAACTGCTGGCCAACATCGCCTCCAACGGCGCTGTGAAGCCGACCATCCAGGCTGCGAAGGCTGCTCCTGCAAAGGCCGCACCGGCTGCTGCAAAGCCGGCTCCGAAGAAGGCCTGAGGCTGACTGCAAACCACACGGGCGGGTTGCCACCGGCACCCGCCCATTGCAGCCACAATTGAGATAGGACGAGAAAAATGGCCATAGCGACTGGTGGAGACGGCGGCGATACGCCGATGTCAGACATCAACACCACACCGCTGGTGGACGTGATGCTGGTTCTGCTGATCATCTTCCTGATTGCCGTTCCTGTTGCGATTCAGACCGTTGAGGAACTTCAGGTTCCGATCATCGTCTCGCGCGAGTCGGACGACAAGGTGGAAAACCTGCTGATCACGGTCACCACGACCGACGCGGCAGGTCGTACGCCCAGCACGATCAACACCGCATATGACGGCGCGACCCGAGGCGGTCAGTGCCGTGTGTTCATCAACAACACCACACTGGTGGATTCCGGTGAACTGTACGAACAGGCTTTCGAGCGTCTCGATGCCATCGTGCAGCGCGAAGGTGGCGTGGACGTCATCATGCAGAATCCGGAACTTATCCCGCAGGTGCATATCCGTGGTGACGTCAACGCCCCCTGGCGTTGTGTTGCCGGCACGATCTTCAACGTGCAGTCCGCCGGATATCCCACCGTGGGCTTCATTTCCAACCCGGTTGATCCGAACGGCTAAGCCGCTCACTCGACCAGGTTAGAGAGAACAGGAGTAACTACTCATGGCAATGTCAGGCGGTTCAGATGATGGCGAACCGATGATGGAAATGAACACGACGCCGTTGATCGACGTCATGCTCGTGCTCCTCATCATGTTCATCATCACCATCCCGGTTGCGACGCACGCGATCAACATCGACCTTCCGGCTCCAAGCGACGAACCCCCGCCGCCGGACCAGATCGATCCGGTGGTCAACAAGATCGTGCTTACCCCCGGTGGCGAGACCTTGTGGAACGCTCAGCCGATCAACACGGCCGAACTGGTTCGCAATCTGGAGCAGACGCTCACTTTCGATGTCGAGCCGGAACTGCAGTTCGAACCCGATGCCAACGCAGGCTATGAGCACTCAGCCCGCGTCCTGAACATCATCAAGAACTCGGGCGTGACGAAGTTCGGCTTCGTCGGCAACGAAAAGTACCGCGCATTCGGCAAGGGCGACGCTGAGTAAGAGCGAAGCCAACCGAAGCGAGAAGGGATCAAGGGGCGGGATTTTCCGCCCCTTTTTCTTTGTCTGGAACACTCCCACCCTCCGGCGTTCGGCAAGGCAAAGCCGCCCCGATTTGACCAATCTTCCAAAATGTGATGTTATCCTGTTACATCTTGCGACAATTCGCCGCGAGAGGATGTGAGAGGAGGATGCCATGGTTGCCGCTTTCCGCCGTCCCTACCCCGCTTACCGGGTCAACGCCTATCAGGCTGCCGCCGACAATCCGATGAGCGAGATGAACACCACCCCGCTGATCGACGTGCTGCTAGTGCTGCTGATCATGGTCATCATGTCGGTGCCGATTGCCCAGCACCAGCTCGACGTGGACCTGCCCCAGCCTACACCACCCGACGCGGTGATCCCGCCAGCGCCGCAAATTTCCGTGGTGATCCAGCCGCAAGGCGCGATCCTATGGGATGGCGAAGCCGTCACCCGCAGTCAGCTGGTCGCGCGTTTGGGCGCTGCCGCCGCTCTGGACCCTGAACCGGTCATCCGCTTCCGCCCCGATCCGCAAGCGAGCTATGACGATGCCGTGCAGGTGATCGCCCTCATCGGCGATGCCGGGCTCAGCAAGTTCGCCTTTGACGGCAACGAGCAGTTCCGCACCTTCGGCAAGGATTGATCGCATTTCTCAACATGTTAGTGCGTGGCGGGGAAAGCTCGTTATTCCTCGCTGCGCCCAACTTCAGTGATCAGTTAAAGCGGGCCAGCCATGGCCAATCCAAGAAGATATTTCCGTCAACCATCGTCGCGCCATGGTGAAGCGCTGTCCCGACCACCCTATGGATTCGTTGCAGCGGCGATATCGGTGCTGCTGCTTGGCACCTTGCTAGCGTCTTCCAACTGGATAAGGCCACATGCACTCATGATCGACCTGCCCGGACCGCCGCATCAGCGTCATCCTGGCGAAGGCCTCACCAAGGTTTCGCTAACCACCGAAGGCGTTGTGCTGCTGAACGATGTCGCCATCAGTGATGACGAGTTTAGACGAGCGCTGGAGGCGTTGCTGTGGCAGGAAATCGAGCCGACGACGCGCTTCGAACCTGCTGCCAACGCCAGCTATGAGCGAGTGATACAGGTACTCTCCATCATAAAGCGAAGCGGCGTCACCAAACTGTGCTTCGGAAATCTCCGCGAATTCGGCACTTTCCGCAAACATCCGGAGCCCATGTTTCTGACTTTGCACCCGCCGGAAGGATGGGATGGCGTTCTGGTCTGGCCTGGACCGGACCCAAAGAACGATCCGGCAAATTCGGGCTGTGATTACGCGACCGGATCGGGAGCGCTCGACTAAAGCGGCTCCACCCCCATCGCCGCCCCGGCAAGGCTCTCCGCTTCCAGCAGCAGTTCCTCATCCGCTGCGCCTTGCGGCACGGCTTCGCGGCCGATCAGCACCATGATCGGCACGGCGAGCGGGCTGACCTTTTCCAGTTCGACATGCACCATGCGCTCGGCAGCGGTTTCCAGCACCTCGGCCAGCCGCGCAATATCAGTGAGCTTGGTGCGCGCATCGGCCCAGGCCGCTTCGATCAGCACATGGTCCGGCTCGTATTTGCGCAGCACGTCATAGATCAGGTCAGTCGAGAAGGTGACCTGCCGCCCGGTCTTGCGCTTGCCGGGATGCTGGCGCTCCACCAGCCCGCCGATCACCGCCACTTCACGAAACGCGCGGCGCAGCAGGTGGCTTTGCTGCACCCAGTCAACGAACTCGTCGCTCAGAATATCGGGCGAAAGCAGCGGCACCGGATCGCGCACAGGTTTCAGGCCCCAGACGGCGAGCGAATAGTCATTGGCCACGAAACCGCCCGGCATCAGGCCCATGTCCTCCATCCGCTTGGTGATAAGCATGCCCAATGACTGGTTCGCATTCCACCCCGCGAAAGTGTAGTAGACGGTGTATTCGCGGCCCCCATGCGGGAAACTTTCGACAAGCAGATTGTCCGGCCCCGGCAGCTGGCTGCGCCAGTCCTGCACCTCCAGCCATTCGCGCACGTCATCCGGAAAGCGCCCCCAACCCGCGCGGTCAACCAGCAGGCCGCGGACGCGATCCGCCAGATGGGTGGTGAGCGGCAGGCGCAGCCCGCCATAGGACGGGATCATCGCTGCCTTGGTGCTGGCGCGCACGACAAGGTCCATGTCCTTCAGCTGCTCCACCTCCAACGTCATGCCGGAGAACTGGAATGTGTCACCCGGCGAGAGGGCCGCAGCAAAGCGTTCCTCCACCTTGCCCAGCGAGCGGCCGTTACGGAAGCGGACATTCATCATCTCGCTATCGACGATAATGCCTGCATTCATGCGGTGCTTGTGCGCCTGATCGGGATGGGTGAGGCGCCATGTGCCGTCTGCATCGCGGGTGATGCGGCGGAACTTGTCATAGGCCTTGAGCGCATAGCCGCCCGTTGCCACGAAATTGAGCACGCGGTTCCACAAGCTCTCATCCACCCAGCTATAGGCGAGGCTTGAGCGTATTTCGGCGAGCAGCTCCTTCTCGTCGAAGGGCGCGGCACAGGCACAGGCCATCACGTGCTGGGCGAGCACGTCGAGCGTGCCGGGGCGAAACTCCTCGCCATCGCGCATGCCCTCGTCCACCGCCTCCTTGGCCGCCATGGCCTCTAGGAATTCGAAGCGGTTGCCGGGAACGAGCAGCGCGCGGCTGGGCGTGTCGAGCCGATGGCCTGCGCGGCCGATCCGCTGCAACAGGCGCGAGGAGCCCTTGGGCGCGCCCATCTGCACCACCAGATCGATATCGCCCCAGTCCACGCCAAGATCGAGGCTGGCGGTGCACACCAGCGCGCGCAGTTCCCCGCGTGCCATCGCCCCTTCCACCTTGCGCCGCGATTCCTTGGACAGCGAACCGTGGTGGATGCCGATGGGCAGGTTCTCCTCATTCGCGTTCCACAGGTTCTGGAAGATGTATTCGGCAAGGAAGCGCGTGTTGGTGAAGATGAGCGTGGTGCGGTTCTTGCGGATTTCCTCGTAGAGCTGGGGGATCGCCCAGGTCGCGGCATGCCCGCCCCAAGGCACATATTCGTCTTGCGGCAGGAGGATCTCGACTTCGGGTTCCGCGCCCTTTTCGCCTTCGACCAGCGCGACGGAATCGATGTCTCCCCACGGGGCGAGCCATTCGCGAAAAGCTTCGGGAGAGGCGACCGTGGCAGACAGGCCGACACGCTGCATGTCAGGCGCAATCGCCTGCAGCCGCGACAAGGACAGCGCCAGCAAATCGCCACGCTTCTGCGTGGCAAAGGCGTGGATCTCGTCCACCACCACGCGCTTCAGCCCTTTGAACAGTTCGAAACTGTCGGGAAAGCTGAGCAGCAGCGAGAGGCTTTCGGGCGTGGTCAGCAATACGTTTGGCGGGCGCGTCCGCTGGCGTTTCTTGCGGTCGGAAGGCGTATCGCCGCTGCGCGTCTCGATGCGGATATCGAGGCCCATCTCCTCGACAGGGGTAACGAGGTTGCGCTGCACGTCATGGGCCAGCGCCTTCAGGGGCGACACGTAGAGCGTGTGCAGGCCTTCGGGCGGCGCGCCGCCATCCAGCACAGATGGACAGAACGCCGCCAGCGTCGGCAGGAAGCCTGCCAGCGTCTTGCCCGCACCGGTATCCGCCACCAGCATGCCGTGCCGCCCGGCTTGCGATGCCTCCAGCATGTCCAGCTGATGCCGCCGCACCCGCCATTCGCGCGTGGCAAACCAGTCAGCAATTTCGGGCGGGAGCGTTGCCATCACGCCAAGATGGCAGCTTCTCCGGGCTTTTCCAGAACCCTAATCCTCGATCGGATGCGGGCCATCGCCCTGGGGCAGCTTTTCGGCCACCGCGTGTTCGGCTGCGGGGCTTTGCCTGGGGAAGGTCACCTTCAAGACGATCACAGTGCCGATCGCCCACAGCAGCGCCACCGTCCAGTAGAACAGCTGCGGGCTTCCGGCGCCCGCCGTGACACCGGCAAGCGAGGCGCCGATGGGACGGCCAAGATTGCCCAGCGCCATGTAGATCGTGAACTGCGTTGCGGCGATCGCGGGCACACACATGCGCATGGCCATGGTGATCTGCGAAACGAAGTAGAACATGGCCACGAACTGCATGCCGATGACATAGCCCGCCAGCACCAGCGAGTTGCTCCACAAGGGCTTGGCAAAGCCCATCGCGACAGACAGCACCAGCCCCGCCACCAGCGCACCGGTCAGCGCGCGCTGGCTGCCTACGCGGTCAACAATCGCGCCGCCCAGCAGCATGGCAAAAATGCCCGAGGCAAGGCCGATGGAAGAGGTGAAATTGGTGTATTCGGTCTGCTCCCAGCCCGCCGTCTGTTGGAACAATACGGGATGGAAGCTCTCGAACCCGCCGGAGGGAATAGCGTAAAGCAGCAGCGGGATCACGAACAGCAGGCTGAGCGGTTTCAGCACTTCGATCACGGTGCGGCGCAAGAGCGGCCACCAGGCAGCAACTTGCAGGTCAAGATTGCGCGGATGGGCCTTGCCTGCGGTCCACGGCAAGCGGCGCTCGCCCTCGCGCTCGCGGATCACGATGCCGTAAAGCATGACCAGCGCGGGAACCACCGATGCCACCATCAGGGTGAAGGTGATGCCGAACCTGTCGAGCAGATAACCGCCCGCTGCCGTGGTAAGGGCAATGCCCACCAGCTGCGCTCCGCCCATGATGCCGCCCGCCTTGGCCCGCTCGTCCTCGGGCATGATGTCCACCGCGAGGCTGTCTATCCCGACGTCCTGGAATGTCACGGCGGCGTTGGAGCAGAAACCGATCAGCGCGAGCAGGAACACATCGTTATAGGCACGCGCGAGCAATGCCCCGGCGAGCAACACTAGCACCATCACCGACTGCGCGCCGATGATCCAGGCGCGCCTGCGC
>JAUIJI010000035.1 GCA_030431435.1 Alphaproteobacteria bacterium
CAGATCGCGTGGGCATCTGGACCAGGGACATCGACGGGCGCGAGGCCAAGATCGGCGCGATCGGCGTGCGTGTGCGGCGCTGGGTGACGATGCACGGCATGTCCGTCAATCTCGACCCGGACCTTTCCCATTTCACCGGCATCGTGCCTTGCGGAATCGCCGAATTCGGTGTCACCAGCATGTCCCGCCTAGGCATTGAACTTGCGCAAGCCGAATGGGATGAGGCATTGCAGAAACGCAGCGGCGTATTCCTCGCCGCGCTGGAGGATTGATACGTGGCTCCTGATATTCGCGCCCCTCGCCTTGTTCTTGCGAGCATCCTGTCGCTGGCGCTGCTGTCAGCTTGCGGAGACGATGCTGGCGAAGAAGCAGCGGGTGCAATGCCGGATGACGGGCGCGAAGCATCGGGCGAGATCCTCCCGTCCTCGATCAGTGATGACATGATCGCGACAGACCAGCTCGATTCGCAACCTCCGCTGCTACAGGATGAGCCGGTCGTCGCTTCCGCAGCATCCGGCAGCGAGGGTTCGCAGGGCGATGGTGAAGCTGTAGCCGCAGATCCTGTCGAGCCGCAGCCCGAGCCGGAGCCGCTGACAGTGGAAGACATCGCCCTTCCCGAAGACTGATCGCTAGCGCACGCTTTCCAGCACGCGGCGTGCTTGCGCCAGATGCGGCTGTTCCACCATCCGCCCGTCGAGTGATAGTGCCGCGGCACCGGGGTTGGCCGAGAACAGGTCGACAATCGCTTGAGCTTCGCTGACCTGCGTCTTGCTCGGCGTGAACGCCTTGTTGATCACAGGGACTTGCTTCGGGTGGATTGCCAGCATCCCGGCAAAGCCATCGGCAAAGCTGGTTTCGGCGATGGTCTTCAGCGCCTCGAGATCGCTGAAATCGGCATGCACCGTATCAACCGGAGCCGCGCCCGAAGCATGCGCAGCGAGCAGCACCTGTGTGCGGACCGTGCGGAACAGGTCAGTCCATTGTCCATCCGCATCACGCTTGCGGCTGGCACCCAGCGCATTGGCGAGGTCTTCCGATCCCCAGGTCAGCGCGGCAAGGCGCGGCAGTTCGTCGCGCGCATAGTCACCAATCGTCAGTGCCGCCTTCGCCGTTTCGCCTGCCATGGGCATGATGCGGGTGGAATTGGGTGTCACCCCGTTACGCTGCTCTGCCTCGTAGAGTTCGGCAGAGAACATGCGCAGCTGTTCCGGCCCAACGGCTTTGGGAATGATGATCCCGTCCGGCCGGCCAGCCATCACCGTGGCAAGATCCTCGCGCCACAGGTTCCCGTCCAGGCGGTTGATCCGCACCCAGCGCTGGAAACCGCCTCCCGACGTCACCTGCTCGCGGTGCGAGGCGAGCCATCCTGCGGCAAGCTTGCGCGCGGGAATCTTGCCGTGATCGGGCACTGCGTCTTCAAGGTCTATCACCACCACATCCGCGCCGCATGTCGCCACCTTGGAGAGCTTGCGCTCGCTGTCACCGGGCACGAAAAGCCAGGATCGCATTTTCATGATGGCACTGCTCCTGCTGGTGGATAGGTCGTCGGTCTAGCAGCCAGCGTGGTAAGCGAAAAGCGTGTGTAGCGGGTGAAGCGGCAAGGTTAAGCGCCTGCTAGCCATGCCCTGCGTCAGATAGGCTACGCGCCATGGTTCCATGGGCCACCTGCACTTCGCGCAAGGAAGGACCGGTCAGCGCCGCCTGCGACTGTTCGAGGAGGTATTGCGCCTCCTGCGCCAGCCTGTCCGAGCGCGGACCCGGACCGATGGCCAGTGCCGCCTTGCCCAGCGTATCCAGCATCACGCGCGCGGCGATCGGGCTGGTTGCCACGGCGCTGCGGATCGCGCCGAAGCCGCGAGCAACGTAGTGGTCGAAATCGTCGGGCACGGGATGGACTCGGCATTCGCTCGCATCCTCGTCACAAAGCTGCTTTTCCAGCCGGCGCCGGCCAAGGTCTGTCGTTGCAGCGCCCAGCCAGTGCAGCGCGGTGATCGCGGTAAAGGGATCGTTGATGCCGGGGGACAGCGCACGCAGGCCGATTTCCACCAGCTCGTCGATCAGGAATTGCGGGTCCTGTTCGGGTGTGCGAGCCGCGCCAAGATTGAACTGTTCGCGCACCTTTCCGGCCAAATCCTCGTCGTGTTCTTCGCAGCGCAATTGCGCCAGTTCCATGCCGGTGTGGACGAAATCGCCGGTGCGCACCGTCAGCACGATGTCGCAATCCTTCTCGCGGCCGATCCGTGCCAGTTCCCGAAACTCGATAAGCTGCACATAACCGGGCCGGTTCGCGAACAGCGGCTCGCCTTCCGGGCGCTCGGAAGGGCCATCCTGTGAACCTTCTTCGGGATAGGTCTTCTCGATGCCGCGCATCAGCCGCTGGCCGATCCCTTCCAGCACATTGGCGATGCGGATGCCCGAAGGCACATGGTTGAGGAAGAACACCAGCACCGCCACCGATCCCACCATCAGCGCATAGGCCACCAGCAGCGAGAGTTGCGGCACGAAGCCGGGTAGGGCGGTGGCCGCGGCATCCTGAGCCGTAGCGGCGCTCTCATCCTCGCTGCGGATCGTGCGCAGCACGGTGATGGCATAGACGAATGTGCCGATGAAGGTGGCAAGGCTGAGCTGGTTGCCCTTGTCCTCCATGAAATTGGTCAGCAGGCGCGGGCCATAGGTGCTGCTGGCATAGCTGACCGCGACGATGGTGATCGAGAACACGGTGGAGGCGACCGCGATCATCGATCCCGCGATCACCGTCAGCATGTTGGAAGCGCCCTCGGGCCGCGCCGGGGTGAGCCAGGGGATATCGTTCACGAACTCCGCAAAGCCGTTGCGATCCAGCCAGACAAGCAGGAACGCCAGCGCCCCGCCGATAATGGCGAAGAGCGCGGGATAGAACCAGTAATTGGCGTTGAGCCTTGCCCAGAACCAGCGGATTTCAGCTGTCATGCATGTTTATACGCACGAGGGGGTGTTTGGTTGCCATCGCCCTTCCCCCCGTCATTGCGAGGAGCCGAAGGCGACGCGGCAATCCAGAGTGGTTACGCACAAATCTCTGTGAACAGGTCCAGCCACTTCGGATTCTCGGATTCGATCAGCGCAAGCTTCTTCCTGCGCGATCCTGCCTTGATCTGCTTCTCCCGCAGGATCGCAGACTCCATCGTCGGATGAAGTTCATACCAGACCAGCAGCTTGCAATTGTAGCGCTTGGTGAAGCCGTCAACGGCGCCCTCGCGATGTTGCCACACACGTTGCACCAGATCGGACGTCACGCCGGTGTAGACGGCACCGTTCCGAAAATTCGCCATGAGATAGACGGCGGGCTGAACATTGCGAGCCATGGGACTGGATTGCCGCGTCGCTGCGCTCCTCGCAATGACGAGCTATCTAAGAAGTCCCGTCATTGCGAGCGTAGCGAAGCAATCCAGAGCGGTTACATGCCAGCTCAAGCCCGGCCCAGGTCACCCTTGCCCAAGGTCCCCGCTGCCATTTCCAGCATGCGGTCGAGGCTCTTCTTGGCATCCAGCCGCAGCTGTTCCTCGATCTCGATGCGTGGTTCGAGGTCGCGCAGGCAGGCGTAGAGCTTTTCCATCGTGTTCAAGGCCATGTAGGGGCAGATATTGCAGCTGCAGTTGCCGTCTGCGCCCGGTGCACCGATGAAATTCTTCTCCGGCAGCGCCTTTTCCATCTGGTGGATGATGTGCGGCTCGGTCGCCACGATCAGCGTATCGCCTTCGAAGGTCTTGGCGAAATTGAGGATCGAACTGGTCGAGCCGACGTGGTCCGCATGGTCGATAATATGCGGCGGACATTCCGGATGCGCGGCGATGGGCGCATCGGGGTGCTGCTCCTTGAGCTTGAGCAGTTCCTTCTCGCTGAAAGCCTCGTGCACGATGCAGACGCCTGGCCAAAGCAGCATTTCGCGGTTGAACTTGCGCGAAAGGTATCCGCCAAGGTGGCGGTCCGGGCCGAAGATGATCTTCTGGTCTTCGGGGATCTGCTGCAGGATCGTTTCGGCAGAGGAACTGGTGACGATGATGTCGCTCAGCGCTTTCACCTCTGTCGAACAGTTGATGTAGGTGAGCGCGATGTGATCGGGATGCGCCTCGCGGAAGGCAGCGAACTTTTCCGGCGGGCAGCTGTCTTCAAGGCTGCAGCCTGCTTCAAGGTCAGGCAGCACCACGATCTTTTCCGGGCTGAGGATCTTGGCGGTTTCGGCCATGAACTTCACGCCGCAAAAGGCGATCACGTCCGCATCGGTTTCCGCGGCCTTCTTGGAAAGTTCCAGGCTGTCGCCCACGAAGTCGGCAATGTCCTGCAAATCGGGCGTCTGGTAATAATGCGCGAGGATCACCGCGTTCTTCTCCTTGCGAAGGCGGTTGATCTCTTCAAGCAGGTCGGTGCCGGCGGGGATGGCTTTCTGGTCAGTCATGCGGCTGATATAGCGCGCGTTCCGGCAATTTCACGCACTGATTGACCATGTGTCACCATCGCGAGTGGCGGTGCCCTGCTTTTCCAGTTCGATGAGGTGCGCATGCACGCTTTGTGCGGCGGCGGGCCACAGGCGTTCGTGCACGCCCTTGTACATCACTGGCACCATTTCGGCGATTGTGAGTCCCCGCGCAGGCGGGGACCTTGGCGTGGAGTCGCAAGAGGTCCCCGCCTGCGCGGGGACTCCCTCTTCGAGCAGCTTGACGATCTGCCGCTCGCGCGCACGGCGATGGCCGGCCATGCCGCGCACCAGCTGTCGGGTCTTTTCGACGGCCGGGCCGTGGGCCGGGTAATAGATGCGGTCTCCGCGCTCGTAGAGCTTTGTGAGGCTCGCCATGTAATCGCCCATGTCACCATCGGGCGGCACGACCACGCTGGTGGACCAGCCCATCACGTGATCGCCGGTGAAAAGCGCGCCGCTTTCCTCCAGCGCATAACACAGGTGGTTGGATGTATGGCCGGGGGTAGCGACCGCTGTGAGCGTCCAGCCGGGGCCCGAAATACTCTCGCCATCTGCCAGAACACGATCCGGCGCATAGGATTTGTCAAAGGGAGCATCGACGCGCGGGGCATCGCTCTCGATCACCAGCGCTGCACAGCCGATGATTGGCGCGCCGGTGATATCGGCAAGCGGCGCGGCGGCTGGCGAATGGTCGCGATGGGTGTGGGTGCACAGGATCGCGAGAACCTTGGCGGTGCCAATCGCGGATTGCAGCGCGGCGAGGTGGTCTGGATCGTCCGGGCCGGGATCGATCACCGCCAGCCCTTCCTCGGTACCGATCAGGTATGTCTGGGTGCCTGTGAAGGTGAACGGCGACCCGTTGGGCGCGAGTACGCGGCGCACCAGCGGTTCCAGTTGCTCACATTTGCCTGTCGGCCATGTCGAAGGGTCTTGGGGTTGCGGGGGAAGGGCCATGCTGCGCATATGGCGGGCGAGAAGAGGAATGCCAATGACTGACCCGCTGATCCTTGTTCTTGATGAGGGAACCACCTCCACCCGCGCCATGCTGTTTGGCGCGGACGGGGGGCAGCTGGGCGGGGCGCAGCAGGATCTGACGCAGCATTATCCGCGCTCGGGCCGGGTGGAGCATGACGCAGGCGAAATCTGGGAAAAGACACTCGCTTGCGCAAAGGAGATGGTTTCCAAGGCAGGCGGCGCCGAGAAGATCGCCGCGATCGGCATCACCAACCAGCGCGAGACTGTGGTGGCGTGGGACCGCGAGACCGGCGAGCCTTTGTGCCGCGCAATCGTGTGGCAGGATCGGCGAACGGCGGATTTCTGCGCGCAACTGAAGCAGGCAGGCCATGAGGAAATGGTCAGCCAGCGCACCGGCCTGCTGCTCGATCCCTATTTCTCCGGCACCAAGATGCGCTGGATGCTCGACAACGAGCCCGCAGTTGCCGACGCAGCGAAAGCCGGGCGGCTGGCGCTGGGAACGGTGGAAAGCTGGCTGGTCTTCAAGCTGACAAACGGCGCGCTGCATATCTCTGACGCGAGCAATGCCAGCCGCACCTTGCTGCTGGCGTTGGACGGCGCGAATTTCGACGAAGAATTGTGCGAGCTGCTTGGCGTGCCGCGCGATGCCTTGCCGCAGGTCGTCGATACGCACGGAGCCTTGGGCGAGACAGAACTGTTCGGCGCGGCCATCCCGATTTGCGGCATGGCAGGGGACCAGCAGGCCGCCACCATCGGGCAAGGTTGCCTTTCGCCCGGCGATACCAAGGCGACTTATGGCACCGGGGCATTCGTGCTCGCCAATATGGGCGAAAAGGTGCCGCGCTCGCAAAACCGCCTGCTCGGCACCGTGCTCAGCCAGCGCGATGGCAAGCGCAGCTATGCGCTGGAAGGCTCGGTGTTCGTTGCCGGATCGTTGATCAAATGGCTGCGCGACACGCTGGGCCTGATCGACAGCGCCGCCGAAACGGAGGAGCTGGCGAAGTCGATCCCCGACAGCGATGGCGTGGTGCTGGTGCCCGCCTTGTCCGGCCTTGGCGCACCCCATTGGCGGCCCGAAGCCCGCGCCAGCATTTCCGGCCTCAGCTTCGCCAGCGGCAAGGCGCATATCGCCCGCGCTGCGCTGGAAGCGATGGCGCACCAGACGCGTGACCTTGCCAGTGCCTTCGCGGCTGACGGGGCGGAATGGACCAGCCTGAAAATCGATGGCGGAATGGTCGCGAACAATTGGATGGTGCAGGACATTGCTGACCTGCTGGAGCTGGATGTGACACGGCCGGATTTCGTCGAGACCACGGCGCTTGGTGCAGCGATGCTCGCTGCGGTAGGGGCGGGTGTTCATGCAACGCTGGCTGATGCGGCGGAAGCGATGATCGGTGACAAAAGCCTATTCACGCCTGCGATGGGTAAGGAAGACCGGGAAAGGCGCCTCGCCAACTGGGCGGACGCGCTGGCAAAAACCTAGACGCCGCAGACGGCTGATCCCAACCGTTCGCGCAGGCGATGGACGGCTGTGGGGTGCATCGCAAAGCGGTCTCGCCACGCGCGGTCGAGCCGTGCAACGCGGTCATAAAACCGCTTGGATCGGGCCACCAGCGCCTGCAGTTCCGGGCCGAGCATGGCCAGTTGTTCGGGATCACTCTCGGGCTGCGGCGGAGGCAGGCGACCGTGGCGACGCAGCTGGAACTCGCTCATCTCGCCAGCGAAATAGGCACGGTGATTGAGCAGCCAGGCGATGGCGTGCATCATCCGCGTGGTGGTGCGCAACGCCTCGCAGGAAAGTGCCACGCGCGCGAGATCCTCATCGGCACCCACAAGGTCCAGCCGGCCGGACATGTCGAATGCCGAACGCGCCTCGTCCGCCAGTTCGAGGGCGTCACGATAAAGCGTCTCCACGATGGCGGGGCTGATATCGGCGGGATTGGCCATGCTCTATCGCTACCCAAGCGGGCGGAGTCGCGCCAGAGCCATTATGGTTAATTTCCCATTTCCTGACACACTGTCCCGCCAAGGAACGATTTGTGACAGGTGTTGGACAGGGCCTGGTGATCGCGGCTCAGGCGATAATGTCCGGAGTGAGGTAATCCTCGATCATGGAGATCTGGTCGCGCAGGGCCAGCTTGCGCTTTTTCAGCCGGGCAACGCGCAGCTGGTCAGGTCCGTCCGCTTCGGCAAGCGCGGCAATTGCTGCATCAAGATCGCGGTGCTCGATGCGCAGGGTCGCCAGTTTCTTGCGCATTTCGTCTTCGGTCATGGCCGGTACGCATCTCCCTGTGCAGCAGCGTGAATCGGCAAGGCTGTCGCAATCCGAACACGTCTCGTAGCAGCACCTATTTGCCGATCTAGGCTTTTCGTGATCTTATGACAATTGCGCGGCTCACCCAGCTCGCGAGTCGCGTTGGCACTCGTTTGCCGGCACCCTGAATACAGGGGCCCAGAGCGATACAATTCGACAGGAGATTGCCCAATGGAAACTTCGCATGTCGCCGCCCTTCAGGCCAAAAAGGAAGGGCTGGAACGCCGTCTCAAGGAAGAGATGAACCGTCCCGCTCCTGACATGGGCAAGATCCAGGCAATCAAGAAGGAAAAGCTGAAGTTGAAGGAAGAAATTTCCTTCCACTAATTGCGCCGCCAAAGCGCATACCGCTTCAATATCCTGCAATAATGGTATAGGCCTTGGTTCATGCCAGGAGCCGCCGCTGCAGCACGATCTATCCTCACCCAGTTGCACGAGGTGATGGCTGCGCGCACCCATGCGCAGGCCAAGCTCAACAATGTGGTCGAGATCATCGGTGAGACGCTCGATAGCGAGGTCTGCTCGATCTATCTCCTGCGTGAAGGCATGCTGGAATTGTTCGCTACCCGCGGACTGAACCAGGAGGCTGTCCACGTCACCAAACTGGGTGTGGGAGAAGGGCTGACCGGCACGATCGCCGCGAATATCGAGACGCTGAACCTCGACGAGGCGGCGACCCATCCTGAATTCCAGTATCGCTCGGAAACGGGCGAGGAAAAGTTCCACTCCTTTGCCGGCGTGCCGATCGTGCGCCGCGCCCGCGCCGTGGGTGTGCTGACTGTGCAGCACGTGGAACCGCGCAAATATGAGGAAGTCGAGATCGAGGCGCTGCAGACCGTGGCCATGGTGCTGGCGGAACTGATCCACAACGCGGGGCTGGTTGACGAGGAGCAGCTGGGCGAACGCTCCGAGGCGCAGAGCGGGCAGCAGGTTCTCGAAGGGCTGCAACTGGTGAAAGGCCTGGCTTGCGGCAAGGCGGTGTTCCACCAGCCGCGCGTGACGGTGGAGCACACTGTGGCGGAAGATACCGAGGCCGAACGGCAGCGCGTCTATCTCGCCTTCGACAAGATGCGCGAACAGATCGAGGACATGACCGGCCAGGCCGAATTCGGCGTGGGCGGCGAGCATGAGCAGGTTCTCGAGACCTACAAGATGTTCGCTTACGACGAAGGCTGGAGTCGCCGCATCAACGAGGCGATCGACAGCGGGCTGACTGCGGAAGCGGCGATCGAGCGCGTCCAGCAGCGCACCCGCCAGCGCATGCGCGAGATTTCCGATCCGCTCTTGCAGGACCGAATGCACGATCTTGAGGATCTGGCGAACCGCCTCCTCCGCATCGTTTCGGGCCAGCTGGGCACGGCCGCGCGCACGGGCTTGCAGAACGATGCCATCCTGATCGCCAAGAACCTAGGGCCGGCGGAATTGCTGGAATATGACAAGCGGCGGCTCAAGGGCGTGGTCCTCGAACAGGGATCGTTGACAGCACATGTGGTGATTGTGGCGCGGGCCATGGGGGTGCCGGTGATCGGCCGCGTTCGCAACATCCGCGGCCTGGTGCGCGAGGGTGACGAGCTGGTTGTGGATGGCGATGCGGGTAAGGTCACTCTGCGTCCCTCGCATGCCGTGCTGGAGGCGTTCGAAACGCGCATTGCACGCAAGAAGAAGCGGCAGGCCGAGTATGCCAAGCTGCGCGATGTTGAACCCTTTACCCGCGATGGCCAGCGCATCGAAGTGATGATGAATGCGGGCCTTCGCGATGACGTGGCGATGCTGGGGGTTACGGGCGCGGACGGGATCGGGCTCTACCGTACCGAATTCCAGTTCCTCGTCTCCTCCGCCCTGCCCCAGCGAGACAGGCAGACGCGCCTGTATCACGATGTGCTGGAGGCCGCCGGAGACAGGCGGGTAATCTTCCGCACGGTCGATATCGGCGGCGACAAGTCGTTGCCATACCTCGCCAGTGATACCAGCGCAGCAGATGAAAACCCGGCGATGGGCTGGCGTGCCCTGCGCCTCGCACTCGAACGCGAAGGCCTGTTGAAGGTTCAGGCGCGCGCGCTGCTCGAAGGGGCGGCAGGGCATGAACTCAACGTGATGTTCCCGATGGTGTCAGAACCGTGGGAATTCGATGCCGCCAAGGAGGTGTTCGACGGTCAGCTGGCCTTCCTCAAGAAGCAGAAGCACAAGCTGCCGCGCGCCATCCGCTATGGCGTGATGCTCGAAGTGCCTTCGCTCGCGGAAACGCTCGACATCCTTTTGCCGAAGATATCCTTCATGTCGATCGGCACGAACGATCTGACGCAGTTCCTGTTCGCGGCAGACCGCGCCAATCCCATGCTCGCCGAGCGGTATGACTGGCTGAGCCCGGCGATCTTGCGATTCCTGCGCCGTGTGGTGCGAGAGACCGATGGCTCGGGTGTTGACCTGGGGGTTTGCGGGGAAATGGGCGGCAGGCGGCTTGAGGCTCTCGCACTGATCGGGCTGGGTATCCGCAGGCTGTCGATCACGCCAGCTGCCGTGGGGCCGATCAAGGCGCTTGTCGCACAGGTGGACACGAAGGAAATTGGCGAGGCGATGGAAGCCTGGCTTGCCAATCCGCCGCCCAACATGCGTGAAGCACTGATCGAATGGGCCGAAGAGCGCGGGATCGACGTCGATTAGGGATCGAACCGGCGGATGCCGGGTTGGTTTCCTGAACGTGCCGCGACAGGGACATCTTGACTAACATGGCATGCCCGTCATTGATGAGGCATCCAGGGACGCAAAGGCCGTTAACTACATGAGCGAGCAGATCGAATTGCCAGAGGAAACCCTCCTCCCGCGCGGGGTTGGCCCGCAGCTTCGTCATGCCCGCGAGAAACTCGGCCTTTCGATCAAGGACGTGGCAGAGCAGACGCGCATATCCACGCGCCATATCGAGCATATCGAGGCAGGCGAATTTGGCGAGCTTCCCGGGCGTACTTATGCCTTCGGCTTTGCCCGCAGCATCGCCAAGGTGGTGGAGCTTGACGAAAATGATGTGGCGGCGATGGTCCGCGCGGAACTCAACACTGTCGCCCCGTCGCACAATGATCGCCGACAGACCTACGAGCCGGGCGATCCGGCGCGCGCGCCTTCCGGGCGGCTCATCTGGTTCTCGCTGGCAGCCATCGTGTTGCTTCTGGCTGGAATATATACTGCCTACCGGGTGGCGGTTTCGCCCGCTGCCGAAATGCCCTCGCTGATCGAGCAGCAGGAGCAGGCCGAACAGGAAGCAGCCGCGGCCGCTGCTGGGCAGGCAGAGGAGATGGCTCCAGATCCTTCGGGGGACGTGACCTTTACTGCCAGTGACGACGGCGTGTGGGTGCGCTTTTACGATGCCGAGGGGCGTCGCCTGATGGAAACGGAGATGGCACAGGGCGATAGCTACACCGTTCCAGCCGATGCGGATGGGCCGCAATTGTGGACCGGCCGTCCGGAAGCACTGACGATCACCGTGGGTGGCCGCGCGGTGCCGCCGCTTTCCGACGAAATGCGCACCATGCGCGATGTGCCGGTGGATGCGGCATCGCTTCTGGGCCGGCAGGATGATGACACAACAAGTGATGGGGATGCCGCCGAATAAGTAAAACCTACGGTGGATTTCGCCTTTCTGTGGCTCCCCTCATCGTGGTTAATCCGCTATTCGAACTGCACAATTCATTGTCGTCCTGATCCTGTTTGTGTGGGATCCGCTTGGGGGAAAGGAAAAGGATAAAGATGGCAGGCAAGTTCGCGCGCGTGCGCAAGACCTCCGCAGCATTCGTGGCCGCGGGCCTGGTGATGGGCATGATGCCGCAGGCCGCATCGGCGCAGGTGGATGAACGCCTGGAACGGATGGAGACCCAGCTTCGTGCATTGCAGCGCGCTGTCTTTCCGGGAGGCGACCAGCGGTTCTTCGAGCCCGAAATAACTCCCGGAACGCCTTCCGCCGGTGCGCGTCAGGTAGGCACGCCGTCTGCCAGCGCACTGACTGACGTGCTGACCCGTCTCGACGCCATCGAAGTGCAACTCGCGCGCCTTACCGCTGCCACCGAAGTGAACGAGAATTCGCTCGCCCTGCTGGAAATGCGTGTCGCCGAAATGGAGCAGGCGCAGGCAGCAGCATTGGCCGCAGCCCAACCCACGGGCGTCATTCCCGTGGGCGGTGAAGATGACCAGTGGCCTGTCGACCTTGTCGAAGACGCAAATCTGGGTGCTGAAGAGGAAGCTGTTGCAGGCCCGTCTCCCGAACGGCTTGCCGGCGTGCAGTCCATCGCCAAGCCTGCCACGGGCGATGCTGGTGATGACGAATATGTCTATGGCTTCCGCCTGTGGGATGCAGGCTATTACCCCGAAGCGCAGCAGCAGCTGGCGTTGTTCGTGGAACGCTTCCCTGATCACTGGCGCACGACCTATGGCCGCAACCTGCTGGGCCGTGCCCTCCTGGATGCTGGCGATGCGCGCCGTGCGGCGACGCATTTCTTCGACAACTATCAGGCAGACAAGCAGGCCGCCCGCGCGCCTGACAGCCTGCTCTACCTGTCCAGCGCCATGATCGAACTGGGCGATACGCGCCGCGCCTGCATCGCGCTGGCTGAATTCGGGGACACCTATCCGGCGCTGGCGACAGGCCGTTTGCAGGGGCTCTACGAATCCAACCTGGGCCGTGTCGACTGCCAGTGATGCGATCGACCCGGAACTGGTTTCGCGGTTCCGGGCGTCTCTCGACAGGCTGAATCCTGACGGTGGCAGGATCGGCCTAGCCGTTTCTGGCGGGCCTGATTCCATGGCCATGCTGCTGCTCGCCCATGCGGCCATTCCCGGCGGATTCGAAGTCGCGACGGTCGATCACGGCCTTCGATCCGACGCGCGCGAGGAATGTGCACTGGTGGTGGCGGCTTGCGAGGTGCGCGGCGTGGCTTGCGAAGTGCTGGGCATCGATGTGGCCGAGGGCAATCTTCAGGCCATGGCGCGCCAGGCACGGTATGCGGCGCTGGGCGCTTGGGCCGGGGCTCGTGGATTGGCTGCCATCGCCACCGCCCATCACATCGATGACCAGGCAGAAACGCTGCTGATGCGGCTCAACCGGGGTAGCGGGGTTGCCGGCCTCGCAGGCGTGCGGGAGGCAGGGCAGCACGAAGCTGTGCCGGTGCCGGTCATCCGGCCGCTGCTGGGCTTTCGCCGCGCTGAACTGTCCGCTGTGGTCGCCAGCGAAACGGTGGCGCAAGATCCCAGCAACAGCGATCCGCGTTTTGATCGTGTGCGCATGCGGGCGAACCTTGCCGATTGCGACTGGCTCGATCCTTCGGCCATTGCGCAGTCCGCCAGCATCCTCTCCGAAGCCTATGAAGCCCTGCAGTCCTATGCCGACCTGCTTTGGCCCCAGGCGGTGCGGCAAGAAGGGGACGGCTATGTTCTGTCGCCAGTGGAAGCGCGCGAGATGAACCGCCGCCTGCTGGCGCGGATCATGGAGCAGCTGGGCGGAAGGCCGCGTGGCAGCGATGTCGCGCGGCTGCTGCTGCGGCTGGAGCGCGGCGAGGGCGGCAATGTGGCAGGTGTGCTGGCGACGGTCGAAGGGGGAAGCTGGTTCCTTCGCCCGGAACCGCCGAGGAAGACAGCCTAGGGCTTATCCGCCCAGCGCGCCGCCAATCCCGGTGGTCACGCCGTCGGTCACGATCACCACGTCACCCACCTTGGCGATATCGAACAGGCGGCTGGCGAATTCGTCCGGCACGCCCACGCAGCCGTGGCTGGCATAGCCGCGCTCGACAGTAGAACCGCCATGGATGGCCACGCCGTCCCACGTCATACGCAAGGTCCACGGCATGGGGGCGTTGTTGTACTTCTCCGAAACGTTGTGCCGTTCCTTGGTCAGGATCGGGAAGGTTCCGACGGGTGTGGGGTGCTCGGGCGTGCCAAGCAGTGCTGCGGCAGCGCCAATCTCGTATCCATCGCGGAACACGCTGATCACACGGGCCTGCAGGTCCACCGTGATCACCAGCGGCCCATCGGGAACGCCTTCGTCATCCCAGTGCCATTCGCCATAACGGATCGGGCCGTTAATCGGCAGTATACGCTTGATAACAAAGGGATTGTCTGCGTCATAGGGCGGGGTTTCCTGCACCACCGGCTCCGACACGAACTGCGGCAGGGCATCCACCTCTTCATCCAGCGACAGGTCGATGCCCGATGCCGCGACCACGGAGGTGTCGGCTGCAAGAAGATCGTCAGCCTGTATCCAGCTCGCCATTTCGTCATCGCTCGAACCGGCCTCCCCCGGCTGTGCGACAAGCGCGTGGCCACCGAACGCCATGGTGGCAATCAGGGCAACTGCGACCACGGTCGATCCGCCGATCCATTTGGTGAAGCTGTTCATGCAGCCGACTATGCGCCCAAAGCGGCAGGAATCCAGAGGTTACAGCAACCCAGTCCCGAAAAGGGACGCAGGTTCACGGGCAGATTAACGATTCAGAACCTCGTCATTGCGAGCGACCGAAGGGAGCGCGGCAATTTAGAGCAAACCGCTCAGCGGCTCTGGATTGCGTCGTCGCTTTGCTCCTCGCAATGACGGAAGGCCTGCCTATCCATGCGCACCGAAGATGTTGGCGATGGCCGTGCTGATCCTGAGCGACAGGCCATAAGCACTCTCTATGGGATCGATGAAGTCCCTGCGGATTGCATCGTAACCATGATCCTCGCCTTCGGGATAATCGGTCGGTTCGTCCAGCTGGAAGTCGGTGATTTGCGGGAAGCTGGTGGGATAGGCACGGCGCAGCTGGGCCAGCGCCTCGTCCACGCGCAGGGTGAAGACCATTTCCAGCACGTCATCGCGGCTCACGTCATTGGCGCGGCTGAACACCGGTACGCTGACGGCGCGGATGAACATATATTGCAGCAGCGCAAGGCGCAGGCCCTGAAGTACGCCGATCATGCGGCGCTTGTCCTCGCGATTGCTGGCGGGATCCTCGTCCGGGATCAGGTCCAGCAAACGGTGCAGCTTGAGCGCATCCACCCGCAAGCGGCTGGCAAGGCGGCGGAACACGCCGACCCGGTCATCCTTCACCAGATATTCGGCCAGCTTCTCGCAGGCAGCGGTGAGGTGGCTCTCGGTGCCGCGATAGGGGCGGCTGGCCCAGTAGGCGGAGTTGAACAGCTCGCCATGGGCGGCAACGGTTTTCACGCTGGCGAGCGCGTTGGAAGCGCGCACCAGGCGGATCAGCTGGCGACCACGCTCGCTGTCCTTGAGCAGCTGCGCCACCTCTTCGTAATTGCCCTCCGCTGCTTCGCCGACTCCAGCGATGACGTTCACCGGATAGCCAAGCTGTTGCAGGATGGAGTTGTGCGGAATGGCGCGGATCTGGCGCAAGCTCATCTCGCGATCGGCATTGAGGTCGCTCTGGCGGCGGCTCACACGGCTGCCAGTGGGGTTGAGCAGGCCAAGCCCGAAGGCAGTCACCGCGCGGCTGTATGTCCGGCTTTCGAGGTGGGAATGCTGGTGGTCGCGGATTGCGCGGTAGAAATCGAGGGAGAGGTCGGTGCGCTGGTAGAACACATCGCGCGGTGCATCCTTGTCCGTATGCGCAGGCCGGATCACGGCGATGCGGGTAAGCGTCGCCAGCGCCAGTTCGGGCGTGGAGAACCACATGTAACCATCGCCACCCTGAAAGCTGACTTCGGGCTCCATGATGATCCCCGCACGGGCATACCGGCGCTTGGCCCATGGGCTCAATGGCCAGTTGAGGCGGTCCTCCAGCGATGAGGGATGGGCGCCGCGGCCCATGCTCTCGCCATGGGTGTTGAAGATCAGCGCGTTGACCCCGGTCATTCCATGCGCGGCCATGGCTTCGGCAAGGCGGCCCTGCAGGCGTTCGATGGCAAGGCTTGCCGGAATCTGCCCGACAAAGCGCCCGGCATCCGAAAAGCCCGTCTGGATCGCCACACGCCCGCGAACCTTGGCGTATTCGCGGTAAATCTCTTCGGACAGCAGGGCATCGACGAAGCGTCCGCCGTGTTCAAGTGCGCTTTCGGTTTCGAACAGGGGCGAGATATCGACCTTCTGCTCAATCCCGAACAGCTTGGCGAAATAGAGCGCGGCGAGGATCGTCGCAGGCTCCTCGCATTCGGCGATCAGCATGCGGATCGGCGCGTCGGCATCCACATGCGCGAGGATCTGCGCCATGGCGAGGAACTGGCGGATCGCGGTGCTGCTTTCGATGGCGAGCGCAGCGAAGTTTGAGCGATGCGGCTTCACCTGCTCGATCGCCTTGCGGATATGGACAATTGCGCCCTTGCTCGAAAGGTCCAGCTCGCCTGACGGATCGAGCTTGCGCCGGATCGCGTTGTTCAGCTGCTTGGCGTTCACGCGGAAGTGTATCCAGCCCATGCCGAGGCCGTCTGCGCGCATCGATGCAGCGAGGGTTTTCAGGCCGACGGCATGCGCGCCATCGCCGGTTTCCGCCGCTTCGGCCTCGAGCGCGTCGATCATCGGCTTGAGCGACAGGAGCTTGCGCGGGTCCTTCGCGGTCAGGCGGTTTGCGGCGACCGAGAGTGCTGCCGGGTCTGACAAATCGCCCGTGAAATCCTCCGCGCGTTCCGCCGCATAGTCCGCAGCAGGCCGCAGCTCGCCCAGCAAGCGGTGCGCAGGATCGACCTTTTCCAGCGCTTCGCAATAAAGCGACAGGCGCTGCGCCTTTTCGGACAGGCGGAAGCCGATGGAGTTGGACCAGGTGATGTCCGTCCGCCCGTCCATGTCGTAACCCACCCAGGTGGCAAAGCGGAACGGCAGCGGCTTCATCTCCAGCCACTGGTCAGGCCATGTTGTGCGGGCATGATCGAGCAAGGTGGCGTTGATGATATCGCGCCCGCCTTGCGCATGGGCGATGGCGCGCATCGCCCGCTCATGCTCATAGGCCAGCGTCACCGTTGGCCGTTCGCCGCTGGTGCAACCCGTGCCGATTTCGCCGGTGCCCGATGCTGCTGCCGCAACCGCTTCGGACTGGTCCGGCGTCATCAGGAAGGTGGGATGGGCAGTGAACACCGCATGCAGTTGCGGGCTGCCCCAGCGATCAACGAAGCTCGCAAAGTCCTCTTCCTGCGATGCTTCGAGCAAGGCGGAGGTATTCGCAGTCTCGCCGACCGGAGAGACCATTTCGGACAGGCGCTCTGCCCTCAGCCCCAATGCCGAACATTCCAGTTCGGCAATCATCGCCTCGCAATCCGATAAAGTCAGCTCGCCGCTTTCCAGCATTCGCGAAAGGTCCAGCGAAAGCTGGAACACCGGGTTGAACAGCGGGGTCTCCTCCGTCCGACGGTGGTTCTCCTGCAGGCGCGCTGTCAGATCGGCGAGGGTCTTCATGCGCGGGCCAGCTCCGTTGCTTGTTTGGCGAGGGCGTGGATTTCTTCCGGCTTTGCACCCTTGGGCACGACCCAGCTGCCGCCGACGCACAGAACCGATGGCACTGCCAGCCAGTCAGCCGCGGTATCGGCTGTGATGCCGCCTGTCGGGCAGAACTTGCACTGCCCGAAAGGCGCGGCGAGCGCCTTCAGCGCGGGGATGCCACCGGCAGCGGTGGCGGGGAAGAACTTGAAGTGATCAAGCCCCATGTCGAGCCCGCGCATAATATCGCCTGCCGTGGCGACGCCGGGCAGGAACGGAATGCCAGTCTTGATCGCGGCATTGCCCAGCGGTTCGGTAAGGCCGGGCGAAACGATGAATTCGCTACCTGCGGCCAGCGCCTCTTCCAATTGAACCTTGTTGGTGACGGTGCCTGCGCCGACGATGGCGTCCTTGATCAGGTTCATCCGCTTGATCACCTCGAGCGCGGCCTCGGTGCGCAAGGTGACTTCGAGCACCTTCAATCCGCCTTCGACCAGCGCCTCGGCGATCTCGCGCGCTTCGCCCGCATCGTCGATCACCAGCACCGGGATGACCGGCGCCGTCATCATCACGTCCTCGATTGCATAGAGTGCCATTGGCTAGAAATTCTCCGTCAGGAATGCAGCCGCCGCGCCAAACAGGCCGGGCTGGGGATGGGTGATGAGCTTGACCGGAATGCCCGCCATCAGGCCTTCGTAACGGCCCTTGAAGCGGAAACGTTCGGCAAAGCCCGACTTGGGAAGGTGGTCGCGCAGCCGGTAACCCAGCCCGCCTGCCAGCACCAGTGCGCTGGAGCCATGGGCCAAGGCATAGTCGCCCGCGACGCTGCCAAGGTTCATGCAGAAACGGTCCATCGCGGCAACGGCCAGGCTGTCCGATCCTTCGAGCGCAACCGTCCAGATATCGCGGTCTTGCTCGAATTCGGGCGTGCGGCCTTCGATCTTTGCCAGTGCCTGGTAGATCGGCACGATGCCGGGGCCGGAATTGATCCGCTCGGTGGAAACGCGGCGGTGAACATCGCGGGCGGTTGCGAGGATGGCATCATCCACCGCATCGACCGGCGCGAAATCGACATGGCCGCCTTCGGTTGCCTGCACCAGCGTTTTGCCGCCGGAACGGTTGAACCACGCTACGCCGAGGCCTGTGCCGGGCCCCATGACCGAGATCGTGCCGGTTGCGGGCAAAGGACCTTCGGGGCCGCAGATGTGCAGGAACTGGTCGATATCTGCGGCCGCCACGGCATGGGCCACGGCGGCAAAATCATTCATCACGGTCACGCGGTCGATGCCCAGTTGCTCGTCCAGCGCGCCGGTGTGGAGCACCCAGCTGTTGTTGGTCATGCGCACGGTATCGCCGGTCACCGGCCCGGCGATGGCGATTGCAGCTTCGCGGGGAAGGGCGGTGCCGTGTTGCCGTTCGAAAGCCTCCCACGCGGTTTTCAGGCTGGCATGGTCTGACGTGCGCAAGGTTACCGGCTCATTCAGCGTGATAGCACCATCATCGCCGAAGGTGGCGATGGCAAAGCGTGCGTGCGTGCCGCCGATATCGACTGCGACGATCTGCATTACAGGCCAGCCGCCGCGAGCATCGGCGATGCGCCCTTTTCCGCCTCGTCAGCCGTGGCGCGGAACATGGCGAAGAGTTCGCGGCCCATGCCGGTTTCCGGTTCGGGCGAGGGTGCGGGCGTGCGGGTCGAGAGGTCAGCGGTGGTCGAGAGTTCCCCGCTTGCCGCGCAGACTTTCACCACGTCGCCATCGCGCAGCAGCGACAGCGGGCCGCCGCCCAGTGCCTCGGGCGAGCAGTGGATCGCGGAAGGCACCTTGCCCGATGCGCCGGACATGCGGCCATCGGTGACGAGCGCGACCTTGTATCCCCGGTCCTGCAGCACGCCGAGGGGCGGGGTGAGCTTGTGCAGTTCGGGCATGCCGTTGGCGCGCGGGCCCTGGAAGCGAACGACCACGACCACGTCGCGGTCCAGTTCGCCTGCCTTGAAGGCTTCGGCTACGGCATGCTGGGTCTCGAACACGCGGCAGGGTGCCTCGATGGTCCAGCGCTCGCGCTCGACGGCGGAAGACTTGAAGCAGGCGCGGCCCAGATTGCCTTCGACGAGCCGCATGCCGCCATCAGGCTGGAACGGATCGGAGGCGGGACGCAGCATCTCGTCATCGCCCGAAGGCCCGGCATCTCTCCACCTAAGCGTGAGTCCCCGCGAAGGCGGGGACCTTTTGCCATCCTGAGGGAGGTCCCCGCCTTCGCGAGGACTCTCGTCATTTTCTGCAAGCCACGGTTCCTCGCCATAGGCATCGAGGCCGCGATGGCGGGCAACGCCGGGAACGTCCGCGTGGGCCAAGCCAGCGCCCAGCAGTTCGCGGATCACAAAGCCCATGCCGCCAGCCTCGTGAAAGTGATTCACGTCGCCGGAGCCGTTGGGATAGACCCGGGCAAGCAGCGGGACCGCGCTGGATAGCTCTGCCAGATCGGTCCAATCGATCTGCACGCCTGCGGCGCGGGCGAAGGCGGGGATGTGGATCGCGTGGTTGGTGGAGCCGCCCGTGGCGAGCAGGCCCACGGCAGCGTTGACCACGGCCTTCTCGTCCACGCATTCGCCCAGCGGGCGATAGTCATTGCCGCCCAGTTTCATCTCGGTCACGCGGTGCACGGCCTCGCGGTCCAGCTGCTGGCGCAGCTTGGTGCCGGGCGTCACGAAGGCAGCGCCCGGAACGTGCAGGCCCATCATTTCCATCATCATCTGGTTGGAATTGGCGGTGCCATAAAAGGTGCAGGTGCCGGGAGAGTGGTAAGAGCCAAGCTCTGAATCGAGCAGTTCGGCACGGGTCGCCTTGCCCTCGGCATAAAGCTGGCGAACGCGCTGCTTCTCCTTGTTGGAGACGCCGGAGGGCATCGGGCCTGATGGCACGAAGATCGCCGGCAAATGTCCGAAGCGCAGCGCGCCCATCAGCAGGCCCGGCACGATCTTGTCGCAAATGCCCAGCAGCAGCGCGCCGTCATACATCGCGTGGCTAAGCGCAATGGCCGTGCCCATGGCGATGGCATCGCGGCTGAACAGGCTGAGTTCCATGCCCGCTTCGCCCTGCGTCACCCCGTCACACATTGCCGGAACGCCGCCTGCGACCTGCGCCGTGGCCCCCACTTCGCGGGCATAGATCTTCAGCCGCTCAGGGTAGCGGTAATAGGGAGCGTGGGCGCTGAGCATGTCATTGTAAGCCGTGACCACGCCGATGTTCGGCCCGGCGTTGGTTTTCAGCGCTTCCTGGTCCTGCTCGGCCCCGGCAAAGGCATGGGCGAGGTTGGAGCAGGAGACCATCGAGCGATCCGGCTGGTTCTCCGCCTCATGCCGGATCTGGGCGAGATAGGCCGAACGGCTCGCCTTCGATTTCTCGATAATCCGGTCGGTAACGCGAGAGATGGTGGGGTGGAGCTGTGTCATCTTGCGCGCTTCTCCTGGTCACGCGGAGACGCGGAGACGTGGAGAGCCTGTTCCTGCGCCGCAGGCGCAATTCCATTTATCCGCTCACAGAGGCACAGAGGCACAGAGGGGTTTGGCGCAAACCTTCTCTGTGTCTCTGTGCCTCTGTGAGTGTTCAATTGATAAGTGCCTGCGGCGCGGAATCCTCTCTCCGCGTCTCCGCGTCTCCGCGTGATCAGCCTACTCATGCCAGCTCACCCCGTCGCGTTCGGCAAGGGCAATGGCGGCAGAGGGGCCCCAGCTGCCAGCGCTGTATGTCTTCGGCGTCACGCCTTCCTTGGCCCATGTCGCGCGGATCGCGTCGATCCAGGTCCATTGCGCTTCCACTTCGTCGCGGCGCACGAACAAGGTCTGGTCGCCTTCGATCAGGTCGAGCAGCAGGCGTTCGTAAGCGATGCGGTGGTGCTTGCCGGTAAAGGCATCGGGCATGGCGATATTGAGCGGCACGGGGCGCATCACCATGCCTTCCTGATCGATGCCGGGCACCTTGGCCATCAGGGTAAAGGTGATGTTTTCCTGCGGCTGGATGCCGATCACCAGCTTGTTGGCAGTCAGCTTGGCGCCGGGGAAGATCGAGTGCGGTACGCTCTTGAACTGCACCACGATCTCGGTCACCCGCTCATGCAGCCGCTTGCCGGTGCGCAGGTAGAAGGGCACGCCGCGCCAGCGCCAGTTGTCGACATGCGCCTTCAGCGCCACGAAGGTCTCCGTATCGCTGTCGCGGCCAAGCTCCTCGTCATAGCCGGGAACGATCTGCCCGCCCGAGGCCCCGCCGCGATACTGGCCGGTGACGCTTTCCTCGGCCTCGATAGCGCGCAAGGCACGCAGCACCTTCACCTTCTCGTCGCGCACGGCATTGGCTTCGAAGCTGGAAGGCGGCTCCATCGCCACCAGCGCCAGCAATTGCAGCATGTGGTTCTGCACCATGTCCCTGAGCGCACCGGCATCGTCATAGAAGTCGACGCGGCTTTCCAGCCCGACTGTTTCGGCCACGGTGATCTGCACGTGATCGATATACTGGCTGCGCCACAGCGGCTCGAACATCAGATTGCCGAAGCGCAGGGCGAGCAGGTTCTGCACCGTCTCCTTGCCCAGATAGTGATCGATGCGGAAAATCCGCTCTTCCGGGAAAGCTGCGGCCACCGCGTCATTGATCTCGCAGCTTGAGGCAAGGTCGGTGCCGAGCGGCTTTTCAAGACTGATGCGCGCGCCTTCACCGGCAAGGCCTGCCGCCTGCAGCCCCTCGATCGTCGGCTTGAACAGGCTGGGCGCGGTGGACAGGAAGATCGCCAGATCCTCGCCCGGCCCGGCCTTGTCTGCCAGTTCGTGATAGCCTTCGGGCGTCGTCACATCGAGCTGCTGGTAATGCAGCGAGTTGAGGAAATCGGCCACTCCGCCGCGCCGTTCGGCAGGCAGGAACTTCTCCAGCGCATCGCGGGCGAAATTGCGGAATTCGTGGTCGCTCATTTCCGAGCGCGCCGTGCCGACAATGCGCAGGTCCTCCGCCACCAGCCCTTCGGCGTGCAGCGCGCACAGGCTGGGCAGCAGCATCCGCCGGGACAGATCGCCGGTCGCCCCGAATAGAAGGAGGGTATGCGCCTTGTTGCTCATTCAGCTATCCTGTTGGTCGCGTGGATTGGCATATCCTACGCCGATTATGCTGCGCTGCAATAGGAGCCTCAATCGGCCAGCCTGACATGCACGTCATGCACGCCGAAAGTGGCAAGGCCGAATACGGTCATGAAGCTCACGTCCGCCGCATCGCGCCCCACGCCGATCTTGGCGGTGTTTGCCGGGTCAGCCATGCCGGTGGGGTCGACCATATACCACGCGCCGCCACCGGGAGTATCCGGGTCAGCCAGGAACACCTCGGCCACGGCGTGGAAATCCTGCGGGGTCACGCCGGGCGCAAAGCAGCTGACATAGCGTGCGGGGATGGTCGCCGCGCGGGCCAGGGCGATCATAACATGGGCGAAATCGCGGCAGATTCCGCGCCGCTCCACAAAAGTATCGGTGGCGCTGGTGCTGGTGTTGCTGCTGCCGGGTTCGTAAGCAATTTCTTCCGCGATCCAGCGCGAAATCGCCGCCACTTTCGCGCCGCCCTGCAATTCGCCGAAGCGGCTCTGCACGAAGCTCTGCATCCGGTCCGCCTGGCAATAGCGGCTGTCGAAGAGATACTGCACCGCTTCGCCGGGCAGGGCGTGCGGGTCCATCGCCGCAAGGCCCTCGATATCCGGTACAGACCGCTGAACCGTCACATGGGCCGAGTAATCGACCTCGATCTCGCCCTCGCCGCGCAGCCAGATACGCTCGCCGATATCCTCCTGCGATGGCACGCGCGCCATGTGCATCACCTCGCTCATATGTGTGCGGGCGTTGGTCACGCGCTGTTCGGGGATGTTCGCCACCTCGAACTGCAACAGGATGTCGCTCGGCCGTTCGAGCCGGAAGGAAAAGCGGGCGGAGATATCGAGGGGCATAGGCCTCACTAACGTGCGAGTGTGCGGAGTGTTTCCTACTCGCCGCTGACGTGTGCGACAACATGCCGCCGGTGCGGGTGGCTGCGGTGTTCGGCAAGGTAGATGCCCTGCCACGTGCCCAGCGCCATGCGGCCATTCACCACCGGTATCGCCAGCGAGGCTCCGGTAAGAGCGCTGCGCAGATGGGCGGGCATATCGTCCGGCCCCTCGTCATCATGCTCGTAACCCGCATTCTCGGGCGCGATCATCTCCAGCCAGCGCAAGATATCGCGCTGCACCGCAGGCGCGGCATTCTCGTTGATCAGCAGGCTGGCAGAGGTGTGGCGACAGAACAGCGTGACAAGGCCGGTGGTCACATCGGTGGAGGAGAGCCACCGCGCAACCTCGTCGGTAAACTCGACCAGCGCCTTGCCGTGGGTGGAAATGGTGAAGCTGTGGGTGTGGTGGGGCATGGCGATGCTTTAGCGGCTTGCGGGCACAAGCGCATCGTCTAATCATGCAGGTGTGATGGGGCAGTGCATTGCTAGGACGGGTGCAAACCGTGCAACGCGCTTGCCTTTTCCCGACTGGCAGGCACTATCGGTTTCATGTCACTGCTCAATGATCTCGCCAAAGCCCGGACCGAAGAGGACGTCAAGGATGCCTACATCAAGGCCCTTGGTCTCAAGAGTGTTTTCAAGGGATTGGTTGACATCCAGACCCCGGAAATCTGGTTTGAGGCCAAGGAGGCAGCTACTCCGCCGCTCCTGATGTTCGCACAATTGCTGGTATACGTTCGCGCGGCACGCAAACGTGGCGAGGCGATCCCCGGGTTCCTGTGCGTAATTGACCGCGAGAAGGCCGCGCTGATGGCGACTGACCACGCCCTACCTATCCTTGAGGACAAGTCGATCACGTGGCCCAAATCAGGATCGGCAGCGGATAGGACTCTCGCTGCCGCGATCGCGCCCTACGTCGAAAGCCACTACGTCGTTTACGAGATTGAGGATTACGAAAAGGAATTCATCAAGGCAACGAAGGACGCGATCCGCGAGGGGCGCATCATTCGAACGCAAATCACGCCTGATAATCTGCGACAGGTATTTGATCGGTGGGTGCAGATGGTCGGCGTCGAACTCGGCGTGACGAATGAAGGCGATTATGCCGTACTGTTCTTTGCCGATATCATGCACGATGGTGAAAACGCGGCAATGACGAACCTTCCCGCGCGCCTTCTGTATGATGGCGAAAAGCCAGTGTTCTTGCTGCACGGCGAGACATACGATCTCGCCAGCGAGCGCGGCTATTACAATTTCTGGAAAATCTATCATCGACCGCCGGAAAAGGAATATCGGCATTATCTGCTCGAACGGCGCGACAGCCTGCTGCCGATAGACGATCAGAAGTTCAAAGGCGCCTATTACACCCCTCTGCACATCGTCGATAAAGCTTATGATCAATTGACCGCAACGCTGGGCGAGAACTGGCAGAGCAAGTACATCGTGTGGGATATGTGCGCAGGTGTTGGCAATCTGGAGGCGAAGCACTCCAATCTGCGCAATGTCTATATGTCCACGCTCGATCAGGAAGACGTGACAATCATGCGGAGCAACCCCGCTTTCGCCGGGGCGGAGATATTCCAGTATGATTATCTGAACGACGACATCACTGACTTTGGCGAGATCGATTATTCGCTCACGAACAAAGTGCCGCAGAGCCTTCGCGACGCGATAGAGGCGGCGCGCGAGGGGAAGAAGGGCGCAAAGCCGATTCTGGTCCTGATCAATCCGCCTTATGCGGAAGTTACGAGCGGGGGGAATTCGCCTGCAAATACGGTTGGTAACAGCAAACCAGGAGTGACGAAGACGCTTTTTGCTCGAACCAGCATGGAGCAATACGGCAAAGCATCGAATGAGTTGTTTATGCAATTCATGGCACGGATTGATCAGGAGCTTCCAAAGAGCCACTTAGCCATGTTTAGCAAACTCAAATACATCAGTACGCCCACCTTATCGGCCTTCCGAGAATCTTGGCGAGCACGTTTTTTGAATGGCTTCGTCTTTGAAAGTAAGCTCTTCGAGGGACTAAAGGGAAAATACCCAATCGGGTTCTTGATCTGGGATACTGCTGCGAATCATGCGATAGGCGGTGTGGAAACTGACGTGCTTGATCGTGATGGCAACATCGTTGGTGAAAAGACATTCCATAACTACGACCATCAGCAACTTCTGACGGACTGGGTGTCGCGACCGAGGTCAAATCGTACAGAAGTCGTGCCGCTAAAAAATGCGATAATTCCTGCCACCGCCACAAGAGATTTGCGCGGACGTTACTGGTCTGATGGCGCGGTTGGGTGGCTCAATTGCGGCGGAAATGACTTTCAACATGCTAACCGAGATACCTTCTTGTTTTCATCCGGTTATAGCAGTGCCCGAGGATTTTTCGTCACCGAAGAAAACCTCTGGCAAGCCGCCATTGTCTTTGCCGTCCGCCGCCTTATCAAACCGACATGGCTCAACGACCGCGACCAGTTCCTGCAACCCAGCGAGCCGCTGACCGACGAATTCAAATCCGATTGCCTCGTCTGGATGCTGTTTAATGGCAGTAATCTCACCGCCGGGGCCGATGGGTTGGAATGGAATGACCAGGAATGGTCGCTCACCAACCATTTCATCCCCTATACCGAAGCCGAAGTCGGCGCGAACGGGCGGTTCGAGAGTGAATTCATGGTTCGATACATGGATGGCATGGCATTCTCGTTGCAAGCTCAGGCCGTGCTCGACGAAGGGCGTAAGCTGTGGACCAAATATCACGCCACCAGCTTCCCCAAGCGCATCCGCGACGAGCTGAAGCTCAACCGTGACGACGCCGGATGGTATCAGATACGCCGCGCGCTCGAAGCCTATGGCGACACCGAACTGACAGATTTTGATCCGTTTAAGGCAGCTTATGCCGAGTTGTCAGCCAAACTTCGTCCGCAAGTCTACGAACTGGGCTTTCTTCCCGCCTGAGCCTTTCCTACACCCCGCCCCCACGCCCATAGCCCACGTGGCTCTTTCGCACTTGTCCATCCCCTCCATGCGCGCATTTGCGGTCGCAATGCAGCTGTTGTCCGGGCGGTGGTTTTCCGCTCAAGGACCGTGTTCCATGTGTTCCATCGTTCAGATGGAATGCGCGGTTTATGAACGGATGACGCCGTACAGGTCGTGCGCGTCGGCGTCCTCGACTTC
>JAUIJI010000036.1 GCA_030431435.1 Alphaproteobacteria bacterium
TTGGCGGGAACCGCGATCAAGCCTTGGCCGGAGCCGGGCTGATGTGATCATCGGACGAATGGTGGTCCTCGATCACGGGAAGCGTTTCGAACTGGTGGAACGGCGGCGGGCTGGACAGGCTCCATTCCAGCGTCGTCGCGCCTTCACCCCAGTAATTGCCTTCAGGCTTCTTGCCGAAGAAGATCGCGTACAGGATGTTCAGGAAGAACACGCCAACCGAGATGATCGTGATCATGTAGCCCAGCGTGGCGATCTCGTTCCAGTAGGTGAAGGCAGGCGTGTAGTCCGGATAGCGGCGCGCCATGCCCTGCAGGCCCAGGAAGTGCATCGGGAAGAAGATCAGGTTCACGCCGACGAAGAAGATCCAGAAGTGGACGTGCGCCAGAAATTCGGAATGCCAGCGGCCGAACATCTTGGGGAACCAGTAGTACCAGCCCGCGAACATCGAGGTCACCGCACCCAGCGACAGCACGTAGTGGAAGTGCGCCACCACGTAATAGGTATCGTGCAGATTGTCGTCGATACCGCCATTGGCCAGCACCACGCCGGTCACGCCGCCAACGGTGAACAGGAAGATGAAGCCCATCGCCCAGACCATCGGGCTCTTGAACTCGATCGAGCCGCCCCACATCGTGGCAATCCAGCTGAAGATCTTGATGCCTGTCGGGACGGCGATGACCATCGTGGCCGCGGTGAAATACATCTTCGTATTCACGTCGAGGCCGACAGTGTACATGTGGTGCGCCCACACGATGAAGCCGACCACGCCGATGGCAACCATGGCGTAGGCCATGCCGAGATAGCCGAACACAGGCTTGCGGCTGAAGGTCGCCACGATCTGCGAGATCATGCCGAAGCCCGGCAGGATCATGATGTAGACTTCGGGGTGGCCGAAAAACCAGAACAGGTGCTGGTAAAGGATCGGATCACCACCGCCGGCAGGATCGAAGAAGGTCGTGCCGAAGTTGCGATCGGTGATCAGCATGGTGATGGCAGCAGCCAGCACCGGAAGCGCCAGCAGCAGCAGGAATGCCGTGACCAGCACCGACCACACGAACAGCGGCATCTTGTGCAGGGTCATGCCCGGCGCACGCATGTTGAAGATGGTGGTGATGAAATTGGTCGCACCCAGGATCGAACCGGCACCGGCAAGGTGGAGCGAGAAGATCGCGAAGTCGACTGCGGGGCCGACAGAGCCGGTGGTCGAGAGCGGTGCGTAGACCGTCCAGCCCACACCTGCACCCATGCCCACGCCACCGGGGACGAACAGGCTGAACAGCAGCGAGAGGAAACCTGCCACGGTGAGCCAGAATGAGATGTTGTTCATGCGCGGGAAGGCCATGTCCGGCGCACCGATCATCAGCGGAACGAACCAGTTGCCGAAACCGCCGATCATGGCCGGCATGACCATGAAGAACACCATGATCAGGCCGTGTGCCGTGATCAGCACGTTCCACATGTGGCCCTGCTGGTCGAAGGAAGCGCCGTCACCACCCAGCATGTCCACGAAGGTTCCGAGATACTGCAGGCCCGGCTCGGCCAGCTCGACGCGCATCGCGCCCGAAATGGCGCCACCAACGATACCCGCGATGATCGCGAAGATCAGGTACAGCGTGCCGATATCCTTGTGGTTCGTGGACATGAACCAGCGGGCAAAGAAGCCGGGCTTGTGATCATGATCGTGCGCATGATCCTCGTGGTGGGCGTCAAAGCCTTCAGCAGTAGTGGCCATGTTCGTCTCGCAACCTTGCTCTCAAATCGTCGTTTTTTGTTTCAGCTTGCAGAAGCTCAGGCTTCAACAGCAGTTTCTTCGGTTTCTTCAGCTTCAGCAGGCTCTGCAGCCGGTGCTTCAACTTCTACAACCTCGGCTTCACCCACAGTGCCGCCCTGGGCCAGCACCCATGCCTCATAGTCTTCCATGGAACGGGCTTCGATGGCGATGGGCATGTAGCCATGGCGGGCACCGCACAGTTCCATGCACTGGCCGTAATAGATGCCTTCTTCCTTGATGGTCAGCATCTTCTCGTTGATGCGGCCGGGAACGGCGTCAATCTTGAACCACAGCGAAGGGATGCCGAAGGCGTGGATCACGTCCGCACCGAAAGTCTGGATGCGCAGCGGCGTGTTCACCGGAACAACCATGCGGTTATCGACTTCGAGCTGCGGCGGCAGGTCCTGCGCCAGCGCGTCAGCTTCGGGCATCATGTTGGAGATGACTTCAAAGCCGCCATTGTCGACATATTCATAGCCCCAGTACCACTGGTAGCCATTGGCCGTGATCGTGATCGCGTCTTCCGGCGGGCTTTCATACTGCGCGGCGAGCAGGCGGATCGAGGGGACCGCGATCACCAGCAGGATAATGATGGGGATAACCGTCCAGACCACTTCGATCAGCGTGTTGTGGCTGGTCTTCGAAGGGACCGGATTGGCGCCGCGGCGGTAACGGAAGACCACCCACAGCAGCAGGAACAGCACGAATATGCTGATCACGGTGATGATCGGCATCAGGATCGCATCATGCATCCACAGGGCGTATTCGCCGTTGGGAGAATACTGCGCCTGGAAGGTCAGGCCACCGTCCTCGGGCTGGCCCTTGATCATGTCGGCACCGAAATGCTCGAAGGCCGGAGCTTCCGCCTCGACAGCAGCTTCGGCAGCCACGTCGGCCGATTCCGCTTCCTGTGCCAGCGCCGCATTCGGGGCCATGAAAAGAGTGAGTGCAGCTGCAAGGAATGTCAGATTTTGCAGCCACTTACGGGCGATATCGCCGATATTCATCTGTCCAACGCTTTCCGTTCTGTTGCGGGCATAACAGGCGCCCGTTCAGCCCCCCTGTAAGGGCATTCCGGCGCGCCTATACGCCCGCTTGTCCGATGCCTCAAGCAGTTCTAGGGAGATTTTTCACGATTGGCGATACGGGCTTTGAGCCTGCCGCCTTGCAATCCACAACAGGGGCAACAGGCAAAACATGACTGAAGACGAGGTACTGGCCGAATTCCGCAGCAGCCAGGCGTTGCTGGAAGGACACTTCAAACTTTCCTCAGGACGGCACTCAGCCCATTACCTGCAATGCGCACGCGTGCTGATGAACCCGGAACGCGCATCGCGCCTTGCACTGGCTATCGCGCAGAAGATCCCGCGCGAGATCAGGAGCAAGATCGACCTTGTCGTCTCTCCGGCGATGGGCGGGCTGATCATCGGCCACGAAATGGGCCGCGCGCTGGGCAAGGACGCCATCTTCGTGGAGCGCCCCACCGGCACTTTCGAACTGCGCCGGGGATTCGCGATTCCCAAGGGTGCCAACGTGCTGATGGTGGAAGACGTGGTCACGACCGGCCTTTCCAGCCGGGAAGCAATGGATTGCGTGCGCGCCGAAGGCGGCAAGATACTTGCCGAGGCATCCGTGGTCGATCGTTCCGGTGGAACGGTGGATCTGGGCGTGCCCTTTTTCCCGCTGGTGGCGTTGAATTTCCCCACCTATGCCGAAGACGAACTGCCGCCGGAACTGGCCGCCGTGCCAGTGACCAAGCCGGGCAGCCGTGCCGAAAAGTAGCGAGATGAGCAGCACCCTCAACCCCGGCAAACTGCGCCTTGGCGTGAATATCGATCACGTGGCCACCATCCGCAATGCGCGTGGCGGGGACCATCCCGATCCCGTGCGCGCGGCGGAAATTGTGGCACGCTGCGGGGGCGATGGCATCACCGCCCACCTGCGCGAAGATCGCAGGCACATCCGTGATGACGACCTCAAGCGCATTCAGGACGCGACGGACTTGCCGCTCAACCTCGAAATGGCGGCAACGGAAGAAATGCTCGCGATTGCGCTTGCTCACAAGCCGCATGCCGCTTGCATCGTGCCGGAAAATCGCGAGGAGCGGACAACCGAGGGCGGGCTTGATGCGGCTGGCCAGCACAACCAGCTCACCCCTATCGTCAACGAGCTGAAGGATGCGGGTATCCGTGTCTCGCTGTTTATCGAGGCGAGTGAGCGGCAACTGGATGCGGCGCTTCGCCTTGGAGCACCGGTGGTGGAATTCCATACCGGCGAATATGCCCACGCCTTCCTTGATGGCGAACCCGAACGGATGCAGCGCGAGCTGAAGCGCGTGGCGGACATGGCCGCCCTCGCCGCCAAGAACGGCATTGAGCCGCATGCCGGCCACGGCCTCACTTACGAGAACGTCCAGCCGATTGCCGCCATCCCCCAGCTCGCCGAACTCAATATCGGGCATTACCTGATCGGCGAGGCAATCTTCTGCGGGCTGGAGCCTGCCGTTATCCGCATGCGCGAGCTGATGGATGCGGCGCGATGATCATCGGCATGGGATCGGACCTCTGCAATATCGAGCGGATCGCCAGTTCGCTGGAGCGTTATGGCACGCGATTCACCCAACGCGTCTTCACCGATGTCGAGAACGCCAAGGCCGCGCGCCGCCCGCATACGCAGGCGGGCACCTATGCCAAGCGCTTTGCCGCCAAGGAAGCTTACAGCAAGGCTGTGGGAACCGGCTTCAAACGCGGGGTGTTCATGAAGGATATCGGCGTGGTCAACGCACCTTCGGGCGCGCCCACATTGCACCTTACAGGCGGCGCAGCGGCGCGGCTTGCAGAACTCACTCCTGAAGGCCACAGCGTGACCGTTCACCTTACCCTCACCGACGATCATCCATGGGCGCAGGCCTTCGTGATCCTCGAGGCGCATCCGCTGGCAGCAGAATAGACATGGAAGACCTGGGAGAGAAAATGGACAGCGCAGCGGCCGCGACCGCTGACGATCCCGTTGCGCCTGATGCAGACAGCAAAGCTGCCTCGAGTAAAGCGGACAAGGAGCCGGTCAACTGGCTGGCAGAGTTCCGCGGGCTGGCGCTGATGCTTCTGAGCGTGCTCGCCTTCCACTCCATCATCGCCAAGCCGTTCTACATCCCTTCTGCCAGCATGGTGCCCAATCTGATGGTGGGGGACAGGCTGGTGGTGTCCAAGTACCCCTATGGCTGGAACTGGTCGTCGATGTCCTTCCACCCGCTGGCGCGCGGTGACTGGCGCATCGCCCCTGCAACGCCCGAATATGGCGATATCGTCGTCCTGATGCCGCCCGAGGGCACGGTGCCGATGACCGAATATATCAAGCGTGTGGTTGCCCTTCCGGGCGATACGATCGCGCTGGTCGACGGGCGCATCATCCTCAATGGCGAGGAAGTGCCGCGCGAGATGGTGCCTGCCGTGCAACTGCCGGCGGACAATCCCAACATCTGCAACGGTGATGACTGCCTGCGTGCCTTCGGCCTTTACCTGACGCGGCTGGAGGACGGGACGATGGTCTACGAACCGCCGACCTATCGCGAAACGCTGCCCAATGGCGCCAGCTTCCTGGTAATCGACCACATGGTCGATCAGCTGGACAATTATCCTGAAACGGTGATCCCCGATGGCCACGTGTTCCTGATGGGCGACAATCGCGATCATTCGGCGGACAGCCGTGCGCCGCAGGCGGGCAAGGGCCTTGGCGGTCCGGTGCCGATTTCCGACATTGGCGGGCGCGCGGAATTCATCACCTTCTCGCTCGACGGAACGGCCAGCTGGAACCCGCTGACGTGGATTCCCGCCTTGCGCCCTGACCGTGCGTGGACCAGCCTGCGCCCACCGCTCGACGGGACAGGCACGGCCGATGACTGAGGTGACACAATCCGGATCCGGGGATGACGACGGCCTCGACATGGGGGCCAGCCCGACGCGCATTTCCAATGCCGAGATCCGTCACGAGGTATCGCGCGCGGCAGTGTGGGTTGCCATGGCGGGCCTTGCCTTCCTTGCGGTCTATATCTCGCAAAGCCTGCTGGTGATTTTCGGCGCGATGGTTCTGGCCGCGATGATCGATGGCGGATCACGCCTGCTGGGTCGCGTGCTCCCGATCGCACGCCCGTGGCGGATCGCCATCGTCCTGCTGGGTTCGATCGGCTTCCTCGTCTGGCTCGGCTATTTCGCCGGTTCGACCATTTCGCGCGAAGCGGCGCAGTTCCCGGAGATCGTGCAAGAGCAGGCCAGCCTGCTATTCTCGTGGTTGCAGTCCAAGGGTTTCGAAGTGCAGATGACGGACCTGCAAGGTCTCGTCAGCCAGGCGCTGAGCGGATTTGGCACGGTTACGCGCGCGCTGGGGGGCATCCTTGGCGGGGTGACCACTCTGGTGCTCATCGCCATTATCGGCATCTACATCGCAATCGAACCCCGCCTTTACGAACGCGGCTTTGCGTGGATGCTGCCCAAGACCAAGCGGTACGACTTCCACATCCTTGCCGCGCGCATGGCCTATACCATGCGCCGCCTGATGTTCGGGCGGCTGGTCGGCATGGTGTTCGAAGGCATCTTCACCTACCTCGCGCTGCAGGCCTATGGCTGGGTGACGGGCGACCCGATACCCATGGCTGCCCTACTCGCCATCCTCACCGCCCTGCTCGCCTTCGTACCCAATATCGGCGCGGTAATTTCCGGCGTGCTGATGGTGCTGGTCGGCTTTTCCGGCGGCACCGAGATGGGCATCTACACCATCGTCGTTTATTTCATGGTGCAGAACATCGATGGCTATTTCGTCATCCCGATGATCGCCCGCAAGACGGTGGACCTTGCGCCCGCGCTGGTGCTGGGCACACAGCTGATCATGGGCATCTTGTTCGGCATCCTCGGCCTGTTCCTGGCTGACCCGCTGCTCGCCATGATCAAGGTCGCGCTGGAGCGGCGATCCGAACAGAACGAGGCGGGAGACCGCGCGCAACAGGCCGAAGCCGAGCGGCGGGCGCTGGAAGAAGTGGAGGCTGCAAAGGCGGCGGCAAGCAATGCGTAAGTTTCTCTATATTATCGTTTTCGGCTTCCTGCTTGTGGCCGCCGTGGCCTTTGCCTTGCGCCTCTACAGCGAGGAGCTGACTCAAATCGCGCTGGTCCCATCGGCCGAATTCGAGGAGCAGGCAGAGCTGGAGGCGAACGCCTATGCCGATCCGGTGATGTGGTTCTCACGGCCAGGAATGGGTGCGCCCAATGATCCGGCGCGCTGGCAGCCGCAGGTTGCTCAAGGTAGCGAGCAGCCCTCCGCCACGGACGAGACGGAAGGCGAAGCGCCCCCGCCCTTCGCCGTGTTCTTCGTTCACCCGACCAGCTTTTTCGATGGTCAACGCTGGAATGCCCCGCTCGATGACGCCGAATCGCAGGACTTTGCGCGGATTTTCGTTCGCGGACTTGGCAGTGCCTTCAACCAGGCGAGCGAGATCTGGGCACCGCGTTACCGGCAAGCCACCTTCGGCGCTTTCCTGACCGGATCGGACGAGGCAGGCCAGGCTGTCGATGCCGCCTATCGCGATGTCGAGCAGGCATTCGATTATTTCGTGGCCAACACCCCGGCAGATCGGCCCATCGTGTTGGCGGGACACAGCCAGGGATCGCTCCACGTACTGCGCCTGCTGCGCGAGAAGGTCGCGGGCAGCGAGCTGGAAGCCCGCATTGCTGCTGCCTATCCCATCGGCTGGCCAATCTCGGTGGAACACGACCTGCCCGCCCTGCCGCTACCTGCGTGCGCCACTGCCGAACAAGCGAGCTGCATCGCCAGCTGGGCCAGTTTTTCGGACGATAATGATCCCGGCCTGATGCTGTCACAATATCGCCAGTCCGAAGGGTTTGACGGCACCTTGCGCGGTGACAGCCCGATCCTCTGCGTCAATCCGTTGACCGGAACCGTGAATGGCGAAGCCGGCGTGGAAGCCAACCTTGGAACGCTGGTGCCGAGCAGTGACCTGACCACGGGCGAACTCGTTCCCAATGCAGTGCCGGCACGGTGCGGTCCGCAGGGCCTGCTGCTGATCGGCGACCCGCCCGAAATGGGCGCACACGTGCTGCCGCAGGGCAATTACCACGTCTATGACATCCCGTTGTTCTGGGCGAACCTGCAACGCGATGTGGTGCGCAGGGTGGACGCATGGCTGGCACGTCCCTGATCACCGAGAACGCCGCCGAGTTTCGTGACGCGCTGCCTGATGGCGGCGGGCTGATCGGGCTCGACCTTGGCAGCAAGACCATCGGCACCGCCTTTGCCGACGCGCACTGGCGCTTTGCCACGGCGGGCAAGACCCTGGCCAAGGGCAAATTTTCGCGCGACAAGGCTGCAATCGAGGAACTGGTTAGCCAGCGCGGCCTCAAGGGCATCGTCATCGGCCTGCCATTGAACATGGATGGCAGCGCGGGACCGCGCGCTCAAGCGAGCCGCGCCTTTGCCCGCAATATCGCCGTGCTGGGCTTGCCCGTGCTGCTGTGGGACGAACGCTGGTCCACCGCCAGCGCCGAGCGCGACATGATCGCGCAGGATTTCAGCCGCGCCAAGCGCGCCGAGAAGATCGACAGCCACGCCGCCGCAATCATCCTGCAGGGCGCGATTGACCGGCTGGCGGGCGGAATTCTCTAGGCCATCTCGAGCAGCTTGCGGCGCCTTCTGGCCTCGCCCGCTATCAGCCCGCTGCTGTTCGTCTCGGCCCTGCGCCACAAGTCGTCTCGTTCTGCCACACCGAGTATCCCCGCCTGAGCCTCAAGCGCCACCAGCCGCATCCGCTCGCTCACATGATTGCGGGCGAATGTGTCAGCAAGGTCCAGCGCTTCAGGGTTTTCCAGCCCCACGGCGAGGCGCAGGAATATCTCGCTGCCGCCTGCGCTGATAATGCCGGAAATCTCGTCCTTCTCGACATCGAAGCGGTACTGGTCAAGCCAGCCTTGTGCCCCGCCTGCATGCATGATGTTGAGCGAGACGGAGAGGCTTTCCGGCGGGAGCTGCGAATGCACATCGCGATGCGCGCGGTAATGCATCAGCTTGCCCGGATCGAGGGTGGAGCGTTCGACAAAACGCAGGGTCGCCTTCTCGCCGATCACGCCATCCACAGCCTCGTAATCGAACTCGTAATAGTCCGATGAATAGCCCGGCCCGAAGTATCCGACCGTAAGGAAGTCGAAATTGTGGTCATGCGGCAGTTCATAGGCGAAGGCCGCGTCGCCCGAAGCGCGATAGGCGTATTCATCACGGCTGGGCCAGAAGTTGGCGCGGATGAAGAAGTCATGCCCCAGCGGCGACAGGGTGATGACCTGCGCGCCATAGGCACTGGCATCCTCACCGCCATGGGCGTGGTCTTTCAGCTCGGCGATCACTGCATCGGCAAGGAAGCTGCGATTGTTGCCCAGCTTGCGCAGCCAGTGCGCCGCAGACAACAGGCTTTCTTCCTCCAGCGGGTCAAATCCGTCTGCTTCGAGCGCGGCAAGGCAATCGCCCAGATCGCAGGACTGGTCATGGGCAAGATCGATCACGCGGGGCATTGGCTCATCTCCAGTTCGCGCAATTGAGGATAGTTTTCAAGTAGCTGTGCGCGCAGGGCTCCGGCGTCACCTGCCAGCGGGTCGGCGGCATTGCGGGCGATGCTGACGAGGGCCACGAAGCCCTGAGCGGTGTCGAGCGCAAGGCACTCGCGCAACGCCTGCCAGCGCAGCGAATTCTCGCCTTCGCGCAAAGCCAGTTCGGCAAGCACCGGTGCACCATCGCTGCGGCCCATGCGGCCCACCAGCGCGGTCATGAGTTCAAGCCTGCTGGAAGATACCGCACCGGCGGATCGGTGCAGCAGCTTACCGCTGGTGCGACAATATTCGCGCACCGGACGCGGTTTGGCGGTCGCTTGCAAAAGGCGCAGCGTCACCAACCGCTTGTCAATCCGCTTGGCCAGCAACATCTCGCCCGAACAATCGAAGGCGAGGCGTGCACCGCCTGCAAGCCTTATTGGCTCTTCGGTAAAGCACACCAGTTCTTCCGGGCCGTGGATACGAATGATGCGGGCCTGCGCTTTCCCCGCGAGGACGGCATCATACCGCAGATTGTCGGAGTAGGTGACAGCCCTTGCCTTGTATTCACCCGGCTCTCGCGCTTGCAGCAGCAATTGTGCGCGGCCCGATGTAGCCAGCTGGATGGTGCTGGTGAAGCCATCAAAGCTGTTGCGAAAGGGCGGATGGCCCAGCGGATTGGCAGCGATCGCAAGGCTGAAATGCCGCATCAACGTCTGCATCAAAGCCTCGGCGTCACCCTGGCCGGTGAATAGCTGCTCCAGCGCCGGGCATTCCTCGAGTGCAGCGCCTTCACCGAAACGCTCGAAATCGGCCAAGGCAGGGGCAGAGCCGGTTTCGGCGCGCCAACTATCAAGAGCCGCCTTCATCGCGGACTGGGCCTTGCGTTGCGGAGCCCTGTCGCTCCGCAACGCCGCGATGACTGGGTGGACTCGCATCGCTCGTGCCCGCCCGTCAGATGATTCCGCTGCCCGGAGGCTGGGTTTCATAGACGATGGTCATCAGCACGACGAGGGTGTCGTCATGGCCCGGGCCGCTTGTACGCATGGCACCGAACATGCCGGTAACCTGGTTGAGATCTGGCAGGCTCGCCAGATCAATCTTGGGCAGTTTCATGGTTGGTCTCCTGTAGCCGGCGAAGTCTGACGCTTCGCCTGCAGGACACCTGCCCAGCCCGGGCCCTTTTGAGAAATTACAATCCTGTAATGTGCTTTATATCAAAGCGTTACAGCCGAATAACAACAACCAGCCCTTCCGGTTCCCGGCCTTCGAATGGAAGCGCAAAGCGCAGTGCATCAGCGCGTGACCGGTCAAGTATGGCAGCGGGGATGGCCGGATCGTGGAGGACAGCGTCAGCGCTTCCCAGCAGCCGGGCCTGCCGCAATGTGAGGTCTTCGGGATCAAGGCTGGTGAGCGTGAATTCCACCCTGCCCGATGTCGCTTCGCCGGTCTCTCCAGCCAGCCAGCTTTCCACGCGATCAGCCGAACCCTCCGCCAGCGGATCGAGCATACCGCCTGAGGTGAGCGCATTGTCGAGCGCTTGCCGCCTGTCCGCCATGGCAGGCCACTTGTCCTTTATCCGCCCGCGCATGTCAGAAAGTTTCGAGGCGAGCGTACCAAGATCCGCCGGGAGCAGAGCTTCCAGCCGCAGCCGCAACTGCTTGGCAAGGCCCGCCGAGGCTCCACTGGTCCCAACCGCGATCAGTACCGGGTCCCGTTCGAGCAGGCTGGGCGTGGTGAAATCGCACAGGTCAGGGCGGTCCACCACATTCACCAGCAGGCCGGCACAGCGCGCGCGGATAGCGTCGCCCTCGCACATGGCTTCATCGTCATGCGCGATGAAGGCGAGCCGAGCGCCCTTGTCGATGCCTTCCTGCAGGTCGGCGATCACTTCGCCGCCAGCGCGCTCGACCAGACGGCGCTTGGGCTCGGCCATGCCGCCCTCCCCCAAGACGATCACCGGGGTTCCGGCGATGCGGTGGAAGAGCGGCAGGCTGCGCATCAGTCGTCCAGCCAGTCCGGAACGCGTTCGGCAGCGTAGATCTCCTCGGGCAGGATGCGGTCGGCAACGCTGGCAACCTTGTCGCCATCGACCATGACCTCGGCCACGAAGCCGCGCGAATTGTAGGAGCTGGCCATGGTCGCGCCATAGGCACCGGCAGTACGAAACACGGCAAGATCGCCGCGCTCCACTGCATCCATCTCGCGCCCCGTGGCGAAGGTATCGCCCGTCTCGCAAATGGGGCCAACGATATTCGCCGTCATCCGCTGGCCGCTGGGCTTGACCGCATCGAAATCATGCCAGGCGCCATAGAGCGAAGGACGCGCAAGGTCGTTCATCGCGGCATCGACAATCACGAAGGGATCGCGATTGGCGTTGCGCTTCACGCGCACCACTTCGGTCAACAGCACACCCGCATTGCCTGCGATCACGCGGCCGGGTTCGAACATCAACGTGACGTCCCAGCCCTTGGTGACGCGAGCGACCATGTGGCCATATTCCGCCGGGCTCGGCATCACTTCACCGGCCTTGTAAGGCACGCCGATGCCGCCGCCGAGATCGACATGGGTGACGGTGCCGCCCATGCTGCGGATGTTTGCCATGAGCGCACCGACCTTTTCAAAGGCGAGCTCCAGAGGGGTAAGGTCCGCGAGTTGGCTGCCGATATGCACCGCCAGCCCGCGCATGTTCATGCCCGGAAGCGCCGCAAGGCGCTGATACATGGCAGCGGCCTGATCAATCGGCACGCCGAACTTGTTGTCGCTCTTGCCGGTCGAGATCTTTTCGTGCGTACCGGCATCGATATCGGGGTTCACGCGCAAGGCGCAATTGGCGGTGTAGCCATGCCCGGCAGCGATCTCGGCGAGCTCCTTGCCCTCTTCCTCGCTCTCGATGTTGAACTGGCCGATGCCTGCCTCCAGGCCCTTGAGCAGTTCGCGCCGGGTCTTGCCGACGCCGGAGAACACGATGTCTTCCGCCGGCATGCCAGCAGCCAGTGCGCGCGCCATTTCGCCGCCGGAAACAACGTCTGCACCAAAGCCCTCGCGCTGCATCACGCGCAGCACGGCAAGGTTGGGATTGGCCTTAACCGCAAAGGCGAGGTGGATCTTGCCGAGCGGCTCCAGCGCTTCGCGGAACACGCGGGCGTGGCGCTCCAGCGTGGCGCGGGAGTAGATATAGACGGGGGTGCCGAATTCATCGGCAATGCGCGCCATGGGCACGTCTTCGGCGTGGAGTTCGCCGTTCCTGATCTGGAAATGGTCCATGTGAAATCTGTCTTAGCTTTCGGGCGGGAGATCGAAGGGATCATCCTCGCGTTCTTCGGATTCCTGCCGCAATTCCACGCTTCGTTCGGGAACTGCCTGAGGGTCTGTTTCGAGAAGCTCTGCGGCGGTAAGCGGCTGGTCCGCTCCATATGGCGCCGGGGGCAGGCTGGTGCCTTCGACCGGTTCCAGGTCGCCCGTCTGCCCGCAGGCAGCAAGCGGGAGCGCGAGGGCAAATGCGAAAAGGCGCTTTCTCATGCGTCCATCCCCAGTGCCGACTTCGCTTCCGCCACGCGTTTTCGCACTTCATCGGGCGCGGTGCCGCCATAGCTGGCACGCGCGGCTACCGAAGCCTCGACAGACAGCGCCTTGTAGACGCGATCGTCGATGCGCTCATCGATGGCCTTGAGGTCTTCGATCGAAAGCTCGTCAAGGGCGATGCCCTTGCTCTCGGCCAGCTTTACCGCAGCGCCGGTGATGTGGTGTGCCTCACGGAAAGGGATATCCGCCTGCGTCACCAGCCAGTCCGCAAGGTCCGTCGCCGTGGCATAGCCCAGCTCTGCCGCCTGCCGCATGCGGTCCACCTTGAAGGTGCTGTCTGCCACCATCCCGGTCATCGCGGCAATGGACAGGCCAAGCAGGTTCGCCGCTTCGAATACCGGCGGCTTGTCGTCCTGCATGTCCTTCGAATAGGCGAGCGGCAGGCCCTTCATCGTCACCATCAGGCTGGTCACGCAGCCGACGATGCGACCGGCATGGCCGCGCACCAGTTCTGCCGCATCGGGGTTCTTCTTCTGCGGCATGATCGAGGAGCCGGTCGAAAGGCTGTCTGCCATGCGCACGAAGCCGAAGGGCTGGCTCGCCCAGATCACGAATTCTTCCGCAAGGCGTGACAAGTGCAGGCTGCATTGCGCGGCGGCTTGCAGGTAATCGAGCGCGAAATCGCGGTCAGATACGGCATCGAGACTGTTCTTAGTGGGCGCATCGAAGCCCAGTGCCTGCGTGGTCATGTAGCGGTCGATGGGAAATCCTGTACCGGCCAGCGCTGCGCTGCCGAGCGGGGACTGGTTCATCCGCGCGCGGGCATCCTCGAATCGCGAGACATCACGGCTGACCATCTCGAAATAGGCCATGAGGTGATGGCCCAGCGTGACCGGCTGCGCGGTCTGCAGATGGGTGAAACCGGGCATGATCGATCCCGCATGCGCCTCGGCCTGCACCAGCAGCGCGCGCTGGAGCGCGTCGAGCCCGGCGAGCGTCTGGTCAATGGCATCGCGCACCCACAGGCGGAAATCGGTCGCCACCTGGTCATTGCGGCTGCGCGCGGTGTGCAGGCGACCTGCCGCCGGGCCGATCAGCTCGGCAAGGCGGCTTTCAGTGGTCATGTGGATGTCTTCAAGGTCCCAGTCTTCCGGGACGCCATCAGCCTCATATTCAGCCGCAATCGCGTCCAGACCCCCAAGAATTGCGCTGGCATCGGCTTCGCTGACGATATCCTGCGCAGCTAGCATGGTGACATGCGCCTTCGATGCGGCGATATCCTGCCGCCACAGCGCCTTGTCGAACGGGATCGAGGCGTTAATCTCGCGCATGATGGCAGACGGTCCTTCGGCGAACCGCCCGCCCCACATCGCATTGGAGGCCTTACCCTTGCTCAAATCACCCTACCGTCTTGCTTTTCCGGCAGCCATTGTGGCCGCTGCTCTGGCGGGCTGCGATACGCAAGGAGAGGGTGGCGCGCAAGGCGGGGATGAGGTTGCGTCGGAAACCGAAGCTGCGGCGTTCACGGGCTTTGTCGACCGTACCTTCGCCGGTGCCGAGATTCCCGAGGTGGAACTGGAGGACCCAGGCGGCATCAATCTGTCGCTGGCCGAAGCGACCGGCAAGCCGATATTGATGAACATCTGGGCCACGTGGTGCGTGCCCTGTGTAGTCGAAATGCCGATGCTGGATGATCTTGCGGGCGAGATTGGCGCGGACGTGCGCGTGCTTACCGTCAGCGCGGATATCCAAGGCGCGGAGAAGGTCGTGCCTTTCTTCGAGGCCAACGGCTTTGCCAACCTGCCGCGCTGGATGGACCAGCAGGGCCATCTGGCCGAAGCGCTGGGCGGTGGCGGCGCCCTTCCCATCACCATCCTCTATGATGCTGAGGGCAAGGAAGTGTGGCGCATGATTGGCGCCTATGACTGGCACAGCGATGCAGCAAGGGCGCTAATCGCGGAAGCCTTGCCCGAAGCAGGGTAGATCAATGCGCGGTCTGGCCGCCGTCGATGGTCCATGTCGCCCCGTTCACGAAGCTGGCCGCATCGGATGACAGGTGCAGCACCGTGCCCGCGATCTCTTCGGGATAGGCAAAGCGGCCCGAGACATTGTGCTGGAAGAACATGTCGGTGAATTCCTTGCTGTCCACCCAGTCCTGCGTCATCGGCGTGGCGATGAAGCCGGGGGCGATGCAGTTCACGCGGATGTTCTTCTGCGCATATTCCACCGCCGCCGCCTTGGTCAGGCCCGCCACAGCGTGCTTCATCGCGCAATAGACGGCCATGTTCGGGTCCGCGATCAGCGCGCCGACCGATGCGGTGTTGACGATGGTGCCGCCACCGACATCGAGGAAATGGCGGATTTCGGCCTGCATGGCATACCACACGCCCTTGAAGTCGACATTGATGGCATGGTCCAGGTCGCTGTCCGGCACTTCATGGATCGGGTTCAAGGGCGGCAGCACACCTGCGTTGTTGAAGGCCATCTCGAGGCTGCCGAAGCGCCTGATCGTCCCCGCAACCAGCGCGCGCACGGCCTCCCCATCGGTCACGTCGGTGGGGGTGAAGTCCGCCTCGCCGCCAGCCTGCCTGATGATTGCCACGGTCTCTTCTGCGCGCGGATCGATATCGCCGATCATCACCTTCGCCCCGGCCGAGGCGTAGGCCTTGGCCGTCTCGCGCCCGATGCCGGTGGCCGCACCGGTTACCAGCGCGGTCTTGCCGGAAAAGTCGTAATTCACGCCGCTCATCGTCTCAGCCTTTCAGGAATGAGGGAACCGGCCCGGCGGAGGGAGATGCCGGGCCGGTTGCGCGTCAGGCAATGCCTTGCTTGCCTGGCGCAATGATGTGGTTGGGATCGAGCGCCTGCTTGATGCGCGCGTTCACCTCGCGATTGGCGTCGCCATATTGCTGCGCCACGAGGTCCATGGTCGAAACAGACGAGCGGTATGCCGCCCATCCCCGCTCGCCGAAGCGGGTGATCATCTCGTTCATGCATTGCTCGGCCTTGGCGGAGTTCTCGTCATCACCCTTGTCAAACATCAGGAAGATGATGTGGTGCAACTCGCGGCTGCCCACCACGTAAGCCGGAGCATAATCGAAGCCCCACTTGTTCATGACTTCGATCGCCAAGTTGGTTTGCCCCGCGGTCTCCGAGCCCTTGGCCGGAGCGACCGGAGCAAAGGCGACAGCGCCCCCGCTCTTGCCCCACCAGCGCACGAGGCCCTTTTCCTCCAGCGTCAGGCCACCGCGCATCAGTGCCTTGTTGTGCTCGAAGTAGGGGTTGCCGTTGAGTTCGGCGTCGGTGAGGACTTCGCCGCCTACGGTTTCGTAGGCACTGCGAATGATCGGTTCGGTCGCGGCAATGGTTTCTTCAGTGCCGTATAGCGCGAAGAAGGTGTTCCACATGCCCAGTTCATTCTGGCGGGCGAGGTTCTTGATCACCTCGGTCGGGATCGGCCCTTCTTCCTGCCAGATATCGGCGCGGCGGTTGAACATGGAGAGCTGGTAGAGCGCACCCATCATCATCACCGCATTGGGAATGAGGTTGTTCATGCGGAAAGGCCGCGTCACATTGGTGATGGCGGAAATATCCTCCACCTCGGCAGAGCGGACCATAAAGGGCTTGTATGCAGGCGGCTTGGGCATCATCCACATGCCCAGTTTGGTCACGATGCCGAAATTGGACTGGGTGAATATGCCATCGAGGTAAGGCCCGTAGCCCCATTTGAAGGCCTGCCAGGTGTTGCCGTTCTCGATGGAGCCCATGCCGGTTTTCAGCACGGTGCCATCGGCCAGAACCACCTCCATGCCGCATTGCATGAAGAAGTGATCGCCATAGGGCGTGTAGCCCACACCACGTTCAAGAGTGTTGCCCACCATCGACACGATCGGCCCCACAGTGGGGACATCGATCCAGTACGGCAGGTCATGCTCGTCAATATAGTCCTGGATCTGCTGGTAGGTGACGCCCGGCTCGACCAGGATCGTGCCCAGTTCGGCATCGAAATCGAGGATCTTGTTCATCCGCTTCAGGTCCAGGATCATCTGGCCTGACGACGCGGGAGTAGCCATGCCATAGCCCATATTCTTGCCGGTCGAGATGGGCCACAGCGGCAGCTTGTAGCGGTTGGCCACAGCGAGAATGGCCTGCACCTGCTCGACATTGGCCGGAGCCACTGCACCGGACGGGATGTGCTCGCCGCGGAGGTCGGGAATGCCGCTCTTGCGATAGCTGATAGTGCTCGCCTCATCAGCAAACACCCACTCGTCGCCCACGATGGCGCGCAGTTCGCGCACGACGCCGGCAAAGACATCGCGGTCCATTTCAGCGGGCAGCATGCGCGCGCGCGCCAACGGTGTCATCACGGCGGTGCCGGCAATCGCGCCGCCGATGGCCATCACTTCACGGCGGGAAAATCCATTGCTCATGCGCCGTGCTCCTCGGGGTCAGCTTCCGATGCTTCAAGCCAGGCGGTCAGCGCCTGCAATTCCTGATCGGTGATTTCGGTAGGTTTGAATGCAGGCATGGCGCCCATCCCGCTGCGCACGATGGCTGCAGTCACTGCTGCGGGCAGTTGGCGCCCGCGAATGATCGGCGCGATATTGTGGCCGTGGCAATAGCCACAGGTGCGCTCGTAGAGATATTCCGGCTCGCGCGGTTCGATCTCGTAAGTGGCCTGTGCCGTGGCTGGTGCAGCGTTTCCGGCGACCAGCGCCGCAGCAGCCAGTGCACCAACAATCCCTAGACCCGCAACGCGTGCCTTGCCCCACCGCGATTCGCGATGCCGTTCCATAACTCTTCTCCCGTCCCGCCCATTCAAACTGGACGATTTGTCTATTGCACAGGAGATAATTCGGATTTGAGCGAAATGTCAATTTCGAATTTCAGGAGGCCGCCAGCAGTGAAGACTCTTAGGGTTTCGTGTCCTCAGACGGTGATTGCAGCTCGGGCAATGGCCTGTGGGCTATCTCGCGTGCTTCATCGAAGGGAACCCGCAGCGCGTGCAGGATGTAACCGGCAATCACTTCGGGATATTCGTCCGCCATTTCCTCGCGGACGATCGACCCCATGGCCGCGAGCGTGGTCCCGAGAAGAAGATCGCGCCCCATGGCATAGGATCCGATCGGGAACACCCCTTCGGCAATACCCTCGTTCACTGTCTGGCCCGCCTGGCGATGGGTCTCCGACCCGAAGATGATGCCCGAGGCGCTCATATTGAGCATGGACCATGCCCAGCGCGTGTCTTCTTTCGCACGGCGGAGATAGAATCGCACCGCCACGGCCGAGCGCTCGCGGGCATCGGGCATGGCAGAAATGGCGTGGGTGACTGCGGTGAGGAAATCATGCGTAACTTCGTGGGCTAGTGCTTCGCGCAATTCGACCATGCCGGAAAAATGGTTGTAGAATGTGGCGCGGGTCACCCCAGCTTTCTCCACCACATCTTCGATGCGGGCGAAGAGGCCGTTTTCGTCTCCGAAAATCTCGAAGGCAGCCGCGATGATCTTCGCACGGGTGCGCGCGCGGCGCTCCCTGCCGATTTCCGCCCTCCTGCCTGGATCAACCTTCTTACGTGGCAATGTCATGTCCCGAATGTCACAAATCGCCAGCAATAATTCCCTGCGAGCGCTATGCAAGTATAGTGGACGAATTGGCAAATTCGACACCGGTATGCACAAGCAGCGTTGACCGGGCCGCATAAACCGCTAAATCGCGCATCTTCCGATATGGATCGGGGCGATTAGCTCAGTTGGTAGAGCATCTCGTTTACACCGAGAGGGTCGGCAGTTCGAGCCTGTCATCGCCCACCATTTTTTCTCTCACGACAGTTCGCTGCGCTCATGTCTCCGAGTGGCGGCCTGACCGGCCGGCGCGCGGTCGCGCTTGCGAACTCTGCGAGTTCGAGGTGCCTCACCCGATGCGGCAAGACCGCACCACGTCAATCAAACCAGCGCCGCCGCACTCTTGCCCAGCTCGTCAAAATATCGGGCCATGGCATCCACTGCCTTGTCACTCAGCTGGATGAAGGCACGGCGACGATCGGTTTCATCCTCCACCCGTTCGAGCAGGCCCGCATCGGTCATCTGGCTGATCCACCGCAGCGCCGTGGTCGGCGGAACGCCCGAAGCGATGCACAAGGAGGTGACCGACACGCGCTGGTGTTCGGCCCGGGCTGCAGTGAGATCGAGCAGCATGTCCCACGCCGGATCGGCAAACAGCTCGCCATCGAAGAAGCGCGCGCGCAGCTGGCGCTGGTGGACAATACGGCGAACAAGGCGCGGATCGGGCAGCGGCGGACGCGTGGAACGCACCAGCCTGTCTCCCGGCTGGCGCAAGGTGCCGCCAGCCTCCTCGCCAAAGCGGAACGCAGCAGAGGGGCTGCGGACAGAGCCGCCCTCCTCGCCATCGCCCAGCCGCTCCAGCTTCTCGGCAATCTGGTTGACCTGTTCGGTAAGGCGCAGCAGCGTCAGCCGGTCTTCCTCCGACAATTCGCGCAGGCGGCTGTTGGGGACGCCAGTGAGCATATGCCCAAGCGCAATGATCCGGTCCGCCCGGCGCGGGCTGACAAGGATTTGCGGGCTACATTGCGAAAGACAGGCGAACACCTCCTCTAGCCCGCCAACCGATGTCGAAACAACCAGATGCGCACCGGAACGCAGCACCCGCTCGTCAATCCGGCAGAGCGCGGCAATGGTTGTGCAATCGGGCGCAGGGCAATCGATCAGCACCGCCTCCCCCAATGGGCGCGGATTGTCCCCCAGCAGCGCATCAATCCCCGCACATTCGCGCAGGATCATTCCCGCAGCTTCGGCATCCTCGCGCATCTGGGTGCGCAGATCCTCCCGCTCGGCAAAAATCGAGACGGACGGTGCGACACCTACTGCGCCAGCCAGCGTGTCATATGCGAAATCGACTTGCCCCATTGTTCCCAGCTCCTGATTCGTGCAGGAACAGGATGAGAACAAATAGAGATCGTGTCAAGAATATCCAGCAAGCGCAGGCCGTTGCCCACCCCGCTGCGACTAGCTTCACTTCGTTCAGCAAGTCTCGCTGCCCCTCCCGCAAGCGGGAGGGGTTGGGGGTGGGCCTAGTCCGCAAAGGGATCGCGCACCAGGATCGTGTCCTCACGCTCGGGACTGGTCGAGACGCTCGCCACGGGGCATTCGATCAGCTCTTCGATACGGCGGATATACTTGATCGCCTGCGCCGGAAGGTCAGCCCAGCTGCGCGCGCCCACGGTGGTGCCTTCCCAACCGTCGATCTCCTCATAGACAGGCACACAACGCGCCTGGTCCTGCGCATTGGCGGGCAGGTAATCGATCGGCTCGCCATCCAGCCTGTAGCCAGTGCAGATCTTGATCGTTTCGAAACCGTCGAGCACGTCGATCTTGGTGAGAGCAATGCCGGTGACGCCGGAAATGGCGCAGGTCTGCTTCACCAGCGTGGCATCGAACCAGCCACAGCGGCGCTTGCGCGCGGTGACGGTGCCGAATTCATGACCGCGTTCGCCCAGCTTCTGGCCGGTCTCGTCTTCCAGCTCGGTCGGGAACGGGCCGCTGCCCACGCGGGTGGTGTAAGCCTTCACGATACCCAGCACGAAGCCTGCCGAACCCGGACCAAGGCCGGAGCCGCTGGCCACCGTGCCGCTGACGGTGTTGGAACTGGTAACGAAGGGATAGGTGCCGTGGTCGACATCGAGCAGCACGCCCTGCGCACCTTCGAACAGGATCTTCGCCCCGGCCTTCTTCTGTTCATTGAGCCGCTTCCACACTGGCTGCGCGAATTGCAGCACGAAGGGCGCAATCTCGTGCAGTTCGTCGAGCAGCGCAGCGCGGTCCACCGGCTCCTCGCCAAAACCGGCGCGCAGCGCGTCATGATGCGCGCAAAGGCGATCGAGCTGCGGCTCCAGCTCGTCAAGATGCGCCAGGTCGCACACGCGGATCGCGCGGCGGCCCACCTTGTCTTCATAAGCAGGGCCGATGCCGCGACCTGTGGTGCCGATCTTGCCCTTGCCGGCGGCACTTTCGCGCAGGCCATCAAGATCGCGATGCAGCGGCAGGATCAGCGGGCAATTGTCCGCAATACCGAAATTCTCCGGCGTGATGGAGACACCCTGCCCTTCGATGCGCGATATCTCGTCGCGCAGCGCCCAGGGATCGAGCACCACGCCATTGCCCACCAGCGACAGCGTGCCGGTGACGATGCCGGAAGGCAGCAGCGAGAGCTTGTAGGTCTTGTCACCCACCACCAGCGTGTGGCCGGCGTTGTGGCCGCCCTGGAAACGCACCACCACATCGGCGCGCGCGGCCAGCCAGTCGACAATCTTGCCCTTGCCTTCATCGCCCCACTGGGCACCGATCACGGTAACATTGGCCATGGCTATACTCCTCCACCTGCCGGGTGGATCCTGGACGCCCTTCGACAGGACTCGGCGTTCGGATGGGACAGTGGGACAATACGCCCCCAATTCGCGGCGCGGGTTAGAGCGCGAGAGGCCCCTGAGTCAAGCGGGGCATGGAACACATGGAACACTGTCCTGATGCGGAAAAAAGCCGGGCCTGAACCAACCGGTGAACGAAGGGCGGGGTGATGGGGAAACACGGTCTGCATCCCCCCTTCATCTGCGTCTTGCGGGCAGTAGGAAAGCAGGCGGTTCACCGCGAGGAAATGATCGCGGTTTCAATGCTTGCTTCGAACCCGGAGGAGCTTTCCCATGCGCCGCATAGCCCTTGCCATCGTTGCCGCCACGTCACTGTTCATTGCTGCCGTACCCTCCATAGCCGCGCGCTATGGCGAACCGCTGATGGGTCTTTCCTACGGGACGGACGATTTGCAGCGCCTCGATTACTGGGCGGGCGCCGGGCCTGATGCGCCGCTGGTGATCTTTGTCCACGGCGGCGGCTGGAAGCGCGGCGACAAGGACATGATGCAAGGTTCCGCCAAGCTGGAACACTGGCAGGAACAGGGATATGCGGTCGCCTCGATCAACTATCGCCTCGTACCGGGCAACACGGTGGAACAGCAGGCGGCAGATGTGGCGGGCGCGGTGGCATGGCTGCATGACCGGGCGCAAACCCTGGGCTTTGACGGAGACAGGATTGCGCTTGTCGGCCACAGCGCCGGGGCGCATCTCGTCGCGCTGGTGGGGACCGATCCGCAATACTTCCGCGCTGCAGGCCTTGCGATGGACGATGTTGCCGGGATCGTGCCGCTCGATGGCGCGGCCTATAACGTGCCGGACCAGATGGACGAAAACGCGCTGCTGATGGGGGCCACATACCGCCAGGCCTTTGGCGAGGACCCTGCCCGCCAGCGTGCGCTATCGCCGAACATGCACACCGCCGCGCCCAATGCACCCGCATTCCTGATCCTGCATGTCCAGCGTGATGATGCCCGCAGGCAGAGCCGCGAGCTGGCCGAAGGTCTCACCGCAGCCGGAACGCCAGCCAGCGTGCAGGAATTTCGCGGACGAGGCCTGCGCGGCCATGCGCAGATCAACCGGCGCATGGGGGAAGTGGACTATCCCGCCACGCCCGTGGTCGATGCCTTCCTGCGCCGTGTCTTCAGCAAATAGGCGCACCATCTGGAAATTGGCACCACAGGTGCTAAAGGCGGCCCATCATGACCGACCAGCCGTTCTGCGTTGCCGCGCTCTACAAGTTCACCCGCTTTGACGATCTGGAGGCGGTGCGCGCGCCCTTGCTTGCAGCATGCGAGGAAGCAGGCACGATGGGCACACTGCTGGTGGCGCATGAGGGGCTGAACGGCACGATTGCGGGCAGCGATGCCGCCATCGCCCGCGTGCTGGGGCATGTCCGTGCCATTCCCGGCTGCTCCGATATCGAGGTGAAGTTCTCCCGCGCGGCGGAAATACCCTTCCTGCGCATGAAGGTGCGCCTGAAGAAGGAAATCGTCACCATGGGCGTGGAAGGGATCGACCCGACCAGCACCGTGGGCACCTATGTCGAACCGCAGGACTGGAACGCGCTGATTGCCGATCCGGACACCATCGTGATCGACACGCGCAATGATTACGAGGTGGCCATCGGCACTTTCGAAGGCGCGATTGACCCGAAAACGCCCACCTTCCGCGATTTTCCCGCGTGGTTTCGCGACCAGCGCGGCAAGCTGCTCGGCAAGACGAACAAGCCCAAGGTGGCGATGTTCTGCACCGGCGGCATCCGCTGCGAGAAGTCCACCGCCTTCCTCAAGGCGGAAGGCGTGGAGGACGTGTTCCACCTGAAGGGCGGCATCCTCAAATATCTCGAGGAAGTGCCCGAAGAAGAGAGCATGTGGCAAGGCGAATGCTTCGTCTTCGATGAGCGGGTGAGTGTCGGCCATGGGTTGAAGCAGGGCGAACATGCGCTGTGCCGGGCGTGCCGCCATCCGCTGACCCGCGATGATCTTGCCTCGTCCGAATACGAAAGCGGTGTTTCCTGCCCCCACTGCATTGACGAGCGCACGCCCGAACAGCGCGCACGCTATGCCGAGCGGCAGAAGCAGGCCCGCCTCGCCCGCCAGCGCGGCGAGCAGCATGTCGGCATGTCGCAGCAGGAATTGCGGGCGCAGCGCAAGGCCGAGAAACTCGCCGCCAAGGAGGCCGCGAGGAAGGCCGCCATCGTGCAGGAACATGGCTGAACGCGCGAACCTCCCGATCCTCTACAGCTTCCGCCGCTGTCCCTATGCCATGCGCGCACGGCTGGCCCTGCAGGTGAGCGGGGTGGAGATCGAACACCGCGAAATCCTGCTGCGCGACAAGCCCGCGCATATGCTGGAAATCTCGCCAAAGGGCACGGTGCCGGTCGTGCTCTTGCCTGATGGCACGGTGCTCGAAGAAAGCCTCGACGTGATGGAATGGGCGCTTGGCCAGAATGACCCGGAAGGCTGGCTGGCACGCAAGGACGATGCGCTGCTTGCCGCCAATGACGGGCCGTTCAAGCACCACCTCGACCGCTACAAATACTCCAACCGCTATGAGGGCGCTAACGCCATCGAGCATCGCGATGGGTGCGAGGAGCAGTTGCGCGTGTTGGAGGAGCGGCTCGTTGCGCAGCCGTTCCTGTCAGGCGAGACGCGCGGGTTTACCGATGCCGCGATCATGCCCTTCATCCGCCAGTTTGCGAACACTGACCGCGAATGGTTCGACGCGCAGCCTTATCCCGCCTTGCAGGCTTGGCTGGCCAAGTGGCTGGAATCGCAGATTTTCGGGAAGGTGATGGTGAAGCATCCGCTTTGGGAGGCTTAGCTTTCTTTGTGTCCCTCCCCCAGCCCCTCCCAGTGGGAGGGGAGTTTGGGGTCAGAGCTTTTCCGCTACCGTCCCGGCAAGCACGTGGCTGCAACCGAGCGTGGCGGCATCGTCAGCATCGGACAGCGCCTCCACGGTGCGCCAGCCATCGCCGCGCAGCTTGCGCGCCGCATCGCGATCATGGCCGAGCGGCAGGAACAGCTTTGCGCCGAGGTCTTCGTTCGCCTTCACCGCTTCGACCAGCTCTTCGGGATAGAGCGAAAAGCCCGTCGCAGGCTCGTCGCTGCCGCCGATCAGGTATGTACCACCCCGGCCCAGCGCGCCGCGCACGCCTTCGGCATAGAGGGTGAAGCCGAACCAGCTCTGGTATTCGAAGCCGTGGCGTTCGGAGGGATCGAGCGTCAGCCGCGCACGGCCTGCCACGCGGCCAGCAATGGTGCGCAGGCCCTCGATGCGCGTGGCTAGAGCGCCGTCGTCAGCAATCGCGGCCAGCTTTTCCGCTGCCTGTTCGAACTCGCCGGTCGCGAATAGCAGCGGCAGGTATGCCTCGCCGCCTGCCTGCTTCAACCCGCCTGCATCCTTGGCATCAAGCTCGCGCCGCACCGCTTCGCGCTGGTCAGCGGCCAGCGGGAAGGTGCCGGAAGCCAACGTATCGACAAGGTCTGGCAGTGTAAAATCGACCGAGATGCCCGTCGCACCGGCGGTTTCCAGCGCGGTGATGGCCAGTTCCACGATCTCGCCAGCGGCAGCAGCGCAATCGCTGCCGATCAGTTCCGCGCCGATCTGCAAATTCTCGCGCCGCGGATCGAGCTGGTCGCCGGTGATCTTCATCACCTGGCCCGAATAGCACAGGCGCAGCGGGCGCGGTGCGTTGCCAAGACCGGTAGCGGCAATGCGGCCAACCTGCGCGGTGATATCCGAACGCAGGCCCAGCGTGCGCAGGCTCTTGGGATCGACAAAACGGAACATGTCGCGCGTGCGCAAACCGTCCATGCGCTGCGCCATGCTTTTCTCGAACTCGACCAGCGGGGGACGCACACGGTCATACCCGTGCGCGCCCATCACCGCCATGCAATCGCGTTCGATGCGGGCAGCCGCCGCCGCGCTTTGCGGCAAGCGGTCTTCAAGGCCTTCGGGCAGCAGGTCAGACGTTGGATCGTTCATCGGTTTCCTCACGTCCCTCGAAACCCGCTCGCCCTGAGCCTGTCGAAGGGCCGTTTTCCTCTTTGATTGCTCGCTAGAAGAAAAGGCGGTGCTTCGACAAGCTCAGCACGAACGGTTTTTTCGTTTTCTGCCCTTTTAGAAGGACAGAGCCTTCACCAGCTTCACGCCTTCAAGGGCACATGCCTTGTCCACGACATCTGCCGGAATGGGGGCGTCGACGCTCAGCAGCAGCACTGCCTCACCGCCCGCTTCGCGGCGACCGAGGTGGAAGGTGCCGATGTTGATGTCGGCCTCGCCCAGCAGCGAACCCATGCGGCCGATGAAGCCCGGCGCATCCTGGTTCACGACGTAGAGCATGTGACCGTCGAGGTCCGCCTCGATGCCGATGCCGAAGATTTCGACAAGGCGCGGCGCGCCGTCGGCAAACAGCGTACCCGCCACGGAGCGGTTGCCCTGGCTGGTTTCCACGGTGACGCGCACCAGCGTCTGGTACACGCCGCGCTTCTCGTTGCGGATTTCGCGCACCTCGATGCCGCGCTCCTTGGCGAGGAACGGCGCGTTGACCATGTTCACGCTGGAGGAATAGCGCTTCATCAGCCCGGCCAGCACCGCACCCACGATGGGCTTCTGGTTGAGCTGGGCGGCAGCGCCTTCGGTCTCGATGCTGATCTTGGGCAGTTCGCCATGGGCAAGCTGGCCAACCAGCGAGCCGAGCTTTTCGGCAAGCGCCATGTAGGGCTTCAGCTTGGGAGCTTCCTCAGCCGACAGCGAAGGCATGTTGAGCGCATTGGTGACGCCGCCGGTCAGCAGGAAATCGCTGATCTGGTCTGCCACCTGCAGCGCCACGTTGACCTGTGCTTCGGTGGTCGACGCGCCAAGGTGCGGGGTGCAGATGAAGTTCGGCGT
>JAUIJI010000156.1 GCA_030431435.1 Alphaproteobacteria bacterium
TTCGCGATAGGCATCCTGCCCCGGCAACCACACTTCAAGGTCGAAGGTCTTCCGCGCGCCGAAGCCCATGTCGCCGGTGCACAGCAGCATCTTGCGGAAGGGCAGTTCCAGGGCCTTCAGCACAGCTTCGGCGCTGGCGACCATGTGCTCGTGCTCGGCATGGGCATCTTCCGGGCGGCAGATCGCCACCAGTTCCACCTTGTCGAACTGGTGCTGGCGGATGAAGCCGCGCGTGTCCTTTCCCGCCGCGCCGGCCTCGCTGCGGAAGCAGGGGGTGAGGGCAGTCAGGCGGATGGGCGAAGACAAGTCCTCGATGATCATTTCGCGAACCGAATTGGTGAGGCTGACCTCGGCAGTGGGGATCAGCCAGCGGTCATCGGTGGTGCGAAACAAATCCTCCGCAAACTTGGGCAGCTGGCCGGTGCCGTAAACCGCCTCGTCCCGCACCAGCAGCGGCGGGGCGCATTCGGTATAGCCGTTCTCGCCGGTCTGCACGTCGAGCATGAACTGCGCGATGGCGCGGTTGAGGCGCGCCATGCCGCCTTTGAGGAAAGTGAAACGCGTGCCGGACATCTTGGCGCCGGTTTCGAAATCCATGCCCAGCGCCGGGCCCATGTCGGCATGTTCCTGCGGCGTGAAGTGGAAGGCGCGCGGCGTCGTCCAGCGCTCGACCTCCTGGTTGTCGTCCTCATCCGCGCCTTCAGGCACACCATCGGCAGGAAGGTTGGGGATGGCCGCCAGCGCATCGTTCAGCGCCTTGGCCTTGGTGCGCTCCTCTTCCTCCAGCGCGGGCATGGTCTGCTTCAGTTCGGCGACTTCGGCCTTCAGCGCCTCTGCCTTTTCGGTATCGCCCTGACCCATCGCCTGGCCAATCTGCTTGGAGGCATCGTTGCGGCGGCTCTGCATCTCCTGCAGTCGCGTGGTCAGCGCGCGGCGTTCCTCGTCCAGCGCCAGCAAGCTGGCAGCGACAGGATCAGCGCCGCGCTTGGCGAGAGCGGCGTCGAAAGCTTCGGGATTTTCCCGGATGTTGCGAAGATCATGCATGGGCGCAGCCTATGCCTGTTTGCCGCATGGATTGTCCAGTAGGCATGGCGACTTGCGGAGCCCAGCTGATTGCCTATGCTGCATTGCGGTATCGGAATGGCGGCGAACGGGGGCAAGCGATCAGGGACAGCACAATCCAGCCACCGCGCCGCACGCGCTTTGTCGATGCGGTCAATTTTACCATGCGGATGTCGCGAAGGGCGGGGTTGTCCCGGGCACCCGAACTGGAAATGCAGGCATTGATAGATGCAGCCTGCGAGAAAACCGGGCTTTCCGATTTCGGTAACCGGTGGTTTGAAGAGCCCTTCGCTGTCTTGCTGGCTGCCATTGCCGAGGAGGCGCGGCTCAACGAGGTCGGGCAATGGCTGGCGGGCGTGCAATTCCGCAAGCTGCTGGTGGACCGGTTGTGGGCGCAGCAGTGGTTTGCAGAGCATCCCGAAATCCTCGCTCGTCCCCTGCCGCATCCGGTGATCATCGTCGGGCCGATGCGGTCAGGCACCACAAGGCTGCATCGCCTGCTGTCAGCGGACCAGCGCTTTTCCCATCTTCGCCATTTCGAGACGATCAGCCCGGTTCCGCGGCCGGGCTTCACTCACGGCGGGCCTGATCCGCGCATCGCCCTGTCCGCCCGGCTGTGCCGCGCGGCGAGAATGTCCAATCCGCGTATTTCCGCGATCCATCCCACCGGACCGATGCAGCCGGAGGAAGAACTGGGCCTGCTGGTCCAGTCGATGTGGAGCATGAAGCACGAAGCGCAGTGGAATGTGCCGTCCTATGGCCGCTGGTGCGAGGAACAGGATGCGCGGCCCGTCTATGAGCACATGGCGCGATTGCTGAAGCTGATCGGATGGTCACAGCAAAGTTCATCGCTGCGCCCGTGGATTCTGAAGACACCGCAACACATGATGGATCTGCCCACGTTGCTGGAGGTGTTCCCTGATGCTCGGCTGATCTTCACGCATCGCGATCCGGTGGCGGTGGTGGGCAGTGCGGCGTCTCTGGCGTGGAACCAGACGATCATCCATACCGACCATGCCGATGCTGCGCGGGTCGGCCAGCAATGGCTGCGCAAGACCCGGGTTCTGATCGAGCGGATGCGCGCCGCGCGCGATGCGATCCCCAAGGAGCGGATGATCGACGTGCATTTCGAGGATATGGATCGCGACTGGCGCAGCGCGATGGGGCGGATCTACGACTTCCTCGACCTTGATATCGAACCCGTGCTGCCCGCGATGGCAGAATATCAGGAGATGACGGGCAGCGCCAAACGCCGCCGCCACGTCTATAGCCTCGGCGAATTCGGCCTCACCGAAGGGCAGGTGATGGAGCAGCTGGGCGATTATGTGGCGACATATGATATCGCCATGGAGCCGCGGCTGCGTGCAGCTGGCTGACGGGCTTTACTTCGTGCCGCAGGTGTTCACCCCGATCAGCGAATAGAGCGGGCAGGTGCCGAAAATGCCCGTCAGCAGCGGAACCAGTCCGACAAAGCCCCACGGCGTTTGCGGCCCGACCATGGTGAGCGCGAGCAGGAACAGGCCGAGGATGATGCGAACGGCGCGATCGATCGTGCCGACATTGGTAGAGAACATGATTGCACTCCTTTCTGCGCCCCGTCTGGCGCACAGCGTAGTGCATTGCCTTGACCCCGGTCAAAGGCGCTAGATCGCTGGCGGCTCCACATTGTCACCAAAGGCCGGATCAGGTGGCAGCGGTTGCCCGAAATCATTGCCGAAAGCATCGTCGCGGAAAGGCTCGACCGAGGCGGGTGGTTCAATCATCGGAGCAGTGCCAACCAGCGGGTCGGCAGACTCCATCAGCCCGTCGGAAGACATTCCGAAGTCCGGTTCGTCATAGAACTCATCATCGAATTCGGTTTCGGGTGTTGGCTCGGCCAGTTCCACCGTCTCATCGCGCGCTGTGGCCCGTTCCGCTGTATCGCCGACGGGTGCAGCAATCCGCGCCACGGGCGCAGGATCATCGGTGTTGGCCCTGATAAGCAGATCCGCACCGATCAGCAGGAAGCTGACGATGCAGACGATCGTTATCGTGGGCAGCCCTTTAATCATCACCTTGTCCCGTTGCATACAAACGTGGAACGCGCGATTTAGCCCAAATTAACGAACAACTTCCTAACTCGCGCCGGCATTGCCCGCTTGCGTGCAACGGCAGGCATGCCACCGATCCGCGCATTGCCTCGGCCATCTTCCACAGGAGCGGCATATTGAACCCCGGCTTCTTAAATTCTATCACCGGTTGTCGTCTGGCCAAGGAGGAGCTGGACACCATCCACGCGCCGGATCTCCATATTCTCGGCGGTGAAGGCGACGCCGCCTGCCCCAATGGGACGGACGGTTTCGCCCGCATCACACTGGTTCAGAGAAGAAGAATGGACATTGTGCGAGGATGCAGACCGGATGTACGAATAGAAAGGTCTCTGACGTGATTTGCCGCAAAGTTCTCTCCGCCAGCCTTGCTGCAACGTGCCTCTCCTTCGCGGCTCCGTCGCAGGCCCAGCAGTATGTGCTGGACCTCTATGAAGGGCCTGCTCCCGGCTCGCAGGACTGGTCGGAACCACTGGTCGTGCATTCCACCGATGGCGGGGAAGACCGTTACAACACTACACAGCCGCGCTTGCAGGTATTCCTGCCGGAGGCGGACAAAGCCAATGGCGCGGCCGTTGTCCTTCTGCCGGGTGGCGGGATGCGGGTTCTGGGCATGGGCCCATACATCCAGGAAACTGCTGCCCTGCTCAATGAGGAGGGCGTGGCTGTCATCGTCCTCGAATACCGCACGCTGCAACGCACCCCGGAAGAAATCGCCCAAGCGACAGCGCCGCGACCTCCGGCTTCGGGGCCGATCGTGTTTCCCAGCATGGAAATCCGCAACGCCAACGCCAACCCTTCGCCCGACGACCCGGCGATGAACGAGGTCCTGCGCCTGGCCGTGAATGACGGACAAGCCGCACTGCGCCTGGTGCGCAGCAAGGCCGGGGAGTGGCATATCGATCCCGATCGCGTGGGAATGTTCGGCACCTCTGCGGGTGGCGGCGTTGCCTTTGGCACGATGATGGCTGGCGAAGACGGCGCGACCCCTGACTTTATCATCTCCAACTTCGGCCCCGCCCTGCAGGATATTGTCGTGCCGCAGGACGCGCCGCCACTGTTCCTGATTACCGAATCCTGGCACGGCCCGGTGACTGACGGGCTGATCGCGCTGTTCCAGATGTGGATCGAGAAGCGCGAGCCTGCCGAACTGCACGTTTATGACGTTCCCAATTTCACAATGACGCCGGAGCTATGGGGTCCGCGCATGCTGGAGTGGATGGAAGAGCGAGGGTTGCTGACACCTGAGCCAGAGGCCTAGCTTGTCATTTCTCAGGCATGCTTCCGCGTTCTCTTGGGAAAAATGCGGCCCATCTTTCCCAAGTGATTGAAAAGATGGTGGGCGCGGCAAGGATTGAACTTGCGACCCCACCCGTGTGAAGGATGGGAATACGGACTATCTGGGATTATCTGGGACTAAAAAAAGTCTTGAAAAACAGGTAGATTTGTCTAAACTTGTC
>JAUIJI010000037.1 GCA_030431435.1 Alphaproteobacteria bacterium
TGATTTCAATGTCCCTAAGTCATTGAAATCATGGTGGGCGCGGCAAGGATTGAACTTGCGACCCCACCCGTGTGAAGGGTGTGCTCTACCACTGAGCTACGCGCCCGCCGGATATGCGTTCTCGGCAGGGGCGCGCCTTTGCCATGGCCTGCCGGTAATGACAAGCGTTCAGTTGGCGAAAATCCGTATGGCCACAGCCTGCCACCACGGCAGTTTGCCAGAGCCGGGCATGGAGGCCTGCTGCGAGGACAGCTGCGGCATGCAATCCATGCACAGCGCCTGCACGCCGGGGCGCGAGACCAGCCGCTCGAGATCGCGCGCAAGTTGCGCTGCCAGCTGGCTTTCCTGCAGGGCGAACTGGCCCGAAACGGTGACCAGCGATTGCGGGACCTGTTCGGATGTTCCGCCCAGCATGTCCCCGATCATGGCATCGATGGGATCGACAGGGCTGGTGAGGTAACGCGCTTCCCACTCTTCCTCTTCCAGGCCCGCTTCCGCGGCCACCCATGCAAGCGCTGCATCGAGGCCGCCGAACTGGTCCACAAGCCCGAGCTGGCGGGCCGAGCCGCCGGTCCAGACGCGGCCTTGCGCCACCTCGTCAGCCTGCTGCATGCTCATGCCGCGCGCATCGGCAACCAGCGTCAGGAACTGGTCGTAAATATGGCCGACTTCGGCCTGCAGCAGCGTTTCCACTTCGGGCGAAAAGCCGCCAAGGATATCGGGCTGGCCGGAAAGCGGCGTGGTGGTGACCCGTTCTGCGTTCACACCATAGCTGTCGAGAATATCCTCGAAACTGGGCACCACGGCGACCACGCCGATAGATCCGGTGATCGTTTCGGGCTCGGCAAAGATGCGCTGGCCTGCGGTGGCGATCCAGTAGCCGCCGCTTGCCGCGTAATTGCCCATGGAAACCGCCACGGGAATGCCCTTGTCGCGATAACGCATCACGGCACGGCGGATGCTTTCCGATCCCGTCACCGTGCCGCCGGGTGAATCGACCCGCACCACAAGGCCTGCAAGATCATCGTCCAGCGCTTCATCGAGCATGCTGGTGATGCGCGCCGCGCCCGCACTTCCGGGGCCCGCATCGCCATCGGTGATCTCGCCCGCGACGGTGATAACGCCGATGCGCTTCTCGCTGCCCGAGCCGAAGGTGCGCAGGCCGTCGCTTTCAGCGGGCAGCGAGGCGGCCCATGTGTCCAGCGTGGTGTGGGCGAAGGCGCCGGGCAGTTCGTCCCAGCGGTCCTCTCCGGCGATTTCAGCGACCCGTGCGCCCCATTCGTCGCGCGTGCCAATGGTATCCACCATGCCGGCAGCAAGGGCGATTTCGGCAAGATTTCCGCCGTGTTCTTCCAGCAGGGCGGGGAGGCCCGTGGTGATCGCATCGATATCGGCATCGGGGCGGGCCTGCACCACATAGGCGCGATATTCGTCCCAGATCTGCCCGATGTAGGTTTCGAGGTTCTCGCGCAGTTCGGGAGACATCTGTGCACTGGAGTATGGGTCGCCGGTGCCCTTGAATGTGCCCACCTGATAGACATGGGCGTTGATGTCATAGCGCTCCAGCGCCTCGCCATAGAACAGGATGGTGCCGCCCGGGCCGCGCACGGCCATGCCGCCCATGGGATCGATCCAGACCTCGTCTGCCTGTGAGGCGAGCATCACCATGTCATCGGTATAGGCCACGGCATAGGCGATGATCGGCTTGTCGGCGCGGCGGAAACGGCCCAGCGCGTCGGCCACTTCCTTCATGTTGACCGGGGCGCCGCCTGTAAAAGTGGTGAGATCGAGCGCCATCGCTGTGATGCGCTCGTCCTTCGCCGCCTCGTCAATCGCGCGCACCAGTTCGCGCGCTTCATACTGGCGGGTGGGCAGCGTGCCGGACAGGACAGTTGCAAGGGGATCGATGGCTGCGGCTTCCTCGACGATCGAGCCATCGAGATCGAGAAGCAGCGCGCCTTCGGTAACGCTTGCCGGGCTGGGGCGCGAACTGAGGATACCGAACAGGGTGACGAAGAACAGCAGCATGAAGACCAGCACCAGTGCATCCTTGATGCCCACCAGCAGCCGCCAGACCTTGCCTGCAAAACTCATAATACCGTCCTGTCCAATCCGTTTGGCTGCAACCTAGGGAGCCGTGCGGCTTTGTGCCAGACGAAACAGCTTGAGTGGCCAAGATCACTCGACTAAGGGCTTGGCTTTAATGACATCGCTGCAGAACTCCTCTTCGCCAGGCCGCTATCCAGCGGGCGGACGCGCTTTCCCGCACCGCGACCTCATTTCCATCGGTTCGTTGCAGACGCACGAGATCCTCTTCCTTCTGGACGAGGCCGAGCAGTGGGTGGAGCTCAATCGCCAGCCTTCCAAGCACACGGATGCGCTTGCCGGGCTAACGATCATCAATGCCTTCTTCGAGAATTCCACGCGCACGCTGCTGAGCTTCGAGATTGCCGGCAAGCGGCTGGGCGCGGATGTGGTCAACATGCACGCCGCGCAATCGAGCGTGAAGAAGGGCGAGACGCTGATCGATACGGCGGTCACGCTCAACGCCATGCGCGCTGATGCCATCGTGATCCGGCATGGTTCCTCCGGCGCGGTGGGGCTGATCGCGGGCAAGGTTGATTGCCCGGTGCTCAATGCCGGTGACGGGAGCCATGAACATCCCACGCAGGCACTGCTTGATGCGCTGGCGCTGCGCCACAAGCTGCGCGAGCGTGGCGAGGCGAGCAGCGACGGGATGACGAACGGGCTGGCTGTGACGATCTGCGGCGACATCCTCCACAGCCGCGTTGCGCGCTCGAATATCCTGTGTCTGCAGGCCTTGGGTGCCACTGTGCGGCTTTGTGCCCCTCCTGCGCTGATGCCGTCAGGCGTGGAGGCGATGGGCGTTTCGGTGTTCCACCGCTTCGAGGATGCTCTTGCTGGCAGTGACGTGGTAATGATGCTGCGTCTCCAGAACGAGCGGATGGACGGGCAATTTATCCCCTCTCCGCGCGAATACCGCCACCTCTATGGGTTGACGCAGGACCGGCTCGCGCTGGCCAAGCCGCAAGCCATCGTGATGCATCCCGGCCCGATGAACCGCGGGGTGGAGATCGAGAGCGACGTGGCGGATATGCCCGAGCGTTCGATCATTACCCAGCAGGTGGAAATGGGCGTGGCGATCCGCATGGCCTGCCTTGATGTGCTGACCCGAAAGGCGCGCAAGATCCCCGGTTGGGGTGAGGGGGAATGGGTATGAAGCAGCAGACACCCATTGCGATCACCGGCGGCAGGCTGGTTACGCCCGAAGGCATTGTCGAAGGCGCCCTGCGGTTGGAAGACGGCCGCATTGCGTCAGTCGGCGGCGAGGCGAAGGATGGCGATGATGTGGTGGATGCGGCAGGCCAACTGGTCACGCCGGGGCTCGTCGATCTTGGCGTGTTCGCGATCGACAAGCCTGCCTTCCATTTCGGCGGGATTACCCGCGCGGCACTGATGCCGGACCAGTCCCCGCCGCTCGATTTCCCCTCGCGCGTGCGTTTCGCTGCGCAAAGCGGCAAGCCCGATTTCTGGGTTCATCCGCTGGCTGGTGCGACCGTGGGGCTGGAAGGCGCGCAGCTGGCTGAAATCGCGATGATGCGCGATGCGGGTGCGCGGGCCATTGCCACGGGCCGCAGCTGGATTGCCGACAGCGGCGTGATGCTGCGCCTGCTGCAATATGCTGCCATGCTCGACATGGTGGTGGTTACCCATTGTGAAGACAGCGCTCTTGCAGGCAAGGCGGTGGCCACCTCGGGTGAGATCGCTACGCGGCTGGGCTTGCCGAGTGCGCCTGCGGTGGCCGAGGAACTGGCCGTCGCTCGCGACATCGCGCTGGCAGAGCTGGTCGGCGCGCGATTGCATTTGCGGCAGGTCACAACGGCTTCGGCGCTGGAGCTTGTCCGTGCAGCCAAGGCGCGCGGCGTGGCGGTGACAGCGGGCGTGACGCCTGCGCATTTCATGCTGTCAGACCTCGCGCTGGCTGAATTCCGCACCTTCGCCCGCCTCTCGCCGCCACTGCGCAGCGAGGAAGACCGGCAGGCCGTGATCGCCGCCGTCGGCGATGGCACGATTGACGTGATCGCCAGCGGCCATGATCCGCGCGGACCGGAAGACAAGCGCCTGCCGTTCGTCGATGCAGCTCCGGGCATGGCGGGGGCCGAAACCCTGCTCGCCATGGTCCTCACGCTGGTCCGCGACGGTGTGATCGGGATGGAACGCGCTTTCGACCTCGTGGCGCGCAATCCTGCCACCTTGCTGGGGGTTGAGGCCGGATTGCTGGCCGAAGGGGCCGAAGCCGATATCGCGCTGGTCGACCCGGAACGCCCCTGGGTGGTGGATTCGCGCAAGATGGCGGCACAGGCGGGCAACACACCGTTCGACGGCCAGCCCTCGCAGGGCCGCGTCACCGCGCTGTGGAAGGGCGGCGTCGCGATCCCGCTCTAAGGCGCACAAGAGAAAACCCCTCCCGGAAGGGGAGGGGCTCTTCGTGTCCATTCCTGCCGGGCAGGATCAGCGACTGGCGAAGCGGATACCGGTATCGACTGCGCCGGGCAGCGGGCTGGATGCAGCCCAACTGATGCAGCCATCGCCATTCGCCGCGTCCACACGGTCGCACATGGAATTGCTTTCGGCCTTGGCAAAGCCACCTGCCGAGACCCGGAAATAGCGCTTTCCGTTGAGCACGGCTTCGGTGATCACGCGGTCGTGATTGGCGAGTTCGGGGTAGCGGCTGACATAGATGTCCCACGCCCGTTCGGCATTGTCGCGCGACGAAAAACTGCCCAGCTGGACCAGATGGCTGCCCTGCGAGGTGTTGCTCAGCGAAGCAATCGGCGATGCTGGCTTGGCCGGTGCCGCGTCGGCGGAAACACTGCGGCTGGCAGCCTGCTGGCCTGATACGCGGGGCTCGACATTGGCACGGGCCAACCGGTCGTGACGTTCATTGTCGGTTTGCTCCGCTTCCGGGATTTGCTGGATCACCGGGTTGCTCACGAAGACAATCTGGCTCTCGCGCTCAAGCTGCGGCATCGGGGCCGGGGCGGGAGTGGCAGTTTCAGGCGCGAAGGCCTGCGCGAAATCGTCCGACGACTGGCTCGAGGGAGCCGAATACCGGCCGACGGGCATGGCCGGGCTGCCCACCGATGGCAGTTCCGAGCCGGATGCGGAAATCGAAATACGGCCATCTGCTGCCACGGACACGGGCGCGGGCGCCGGTTTGTCGGTTACTGCAGGCAGTTCGCCATTGGCATCAACCGCTGCGACGGCTGCCACTGGAGTAGCGATTGCTTCTGCGGCGAGCTGGTCGACGCTCGGGTTGTTGGCAAGCGCCAGCTCGACGGGCTGGCCCTGGTCGGAAACATCGGACGGAACGCCAAGCAAGCCTGCCACGCGCTTCTGGTAGGCGAGCGGGCTGGCCAGCTCGGCCCATTGTTCGATACGGTTGCTGACCTGATCGGCGGGCACGTCCTGCGATGCCATCAGGCGGGCTTCGCGCCAGCGACCGGCAACGGCATAGGCGAAGGCCAGGTTCTGGCGCATCTTCACCGTATTCTCGCCAGCACGGATGGCGTTGGTCATCTGGTGGATGCCGCGTTCCGGCTGCCCGGCAAGCGCAAGCGCAAGGCCAAGATCGGCTACGGCAATCTTGTCTTCCCAATCGTTGAGCAGGGCTGCGGCTTCGGTGTATTTTGCCTGCGCGGTCAGCGACAGCGCGAGGGACAGGGCCGTGCGCGGGCTGGTATCGCCCAGTTGCATGGCATCATCATAGCTCGTCTGTGCAGAGGCAAAGCGGCCCGCGTCGAGATAGGCCTTGCCCAGCATCGCGCGGTAGGCGGCGCTGTGCGGATCTGCTCGAACGGCAGCTTCGGCATGACGGATGGCGCGATCATGGCGTCCTTCGGCCATCGCTTCGAGTGCGTCATTGGCGGCAACGTCTGCACTGGGAGCCTGGGTGGTGGTACAGCCCGAAAGCAAGGCACCGGCCATCGCGGTGGAAACCGCCAGGCCCTTGATGGTGAAATTGTGCTCGATCCGGTCCATTGGAGTTCGGCCCCCCTTAGGCCTTGCTGGGTCCACGCCTCACGTGCGTGGCAATGTTTTCAATCTCGGGCATGTCTGCCAGCATCTGGTCGAGCGCACGCGTTACCAGTTGCTGCGCGCTTTCACCGCGAACGGTGGCCGCCAGTTTCAGCCGAAGATGGCGTTCGGCATCGAGGCGCAGCGTAAAGGCGGCGCGACGTCGTGCGCGAAGTGGAGTGACGTTGTCGGCGCCTGCGGCCTGCGCGGCGGCAAGGTTGGCATCGGCAATACGGTGCACCAGGTCAGCCTGCTGGCGCAGGACTGCCGGTTCATCATCAGCGTTCATGTCGTTCCAGCCCAGTTCCTCCTGGGCAGCCGCGATCGCTGCTTCGTCATAGCTGGCGTCGGTGTGGCTCTTCCCACGCATCGCCGGTTTTGCCGAACCCTTGCGGGCGAGCAGAACCGGGCCGAGCGATGCAACAGGTTTCATATCGCTCATGGCCGGGGTCCCCACTTACTGCGCGATCCGGCGGCCGAAGCCACCCTGGGGGCGGACACTGCCATTGGCCACTGCGCGCTGACCGCCGGGAGCGGCGAAAACAGTGCGGCGGAAATTCTTCTCGAGGCGGTCGGAAACATAATGCCACAGGGCAACGATTTCCTGCGCGCTGCGACCTTCGGGATCGACTTCCATCACCGTGCGTCCGTCGATCATCGAGGCTGCGAAATCGGTGCGGTGGTGGATGGTGATCGGGGCGACAGTGCCGTGCTGCGACAGGGCAACCGCGGCTTCGGACGTAATCTTGGCCTTGGGGGTGGCGGCGTTCACGACAAAGATCAACGGCTTGCCAGCGCGCTCGCACAGGTCGACCGTGGCACCAACGGCGCGCAGATCATGCGGGCTGGGACGAGTGGGGACGACCATCAGTTCGGCAACCTGAATCACGGACTGGATGGCCATGGTAATGGCTGGCGGAGTGTCGATCACGGCCAGCTTGAAGCCCTGCTGGCGCAGGATCGCAAGGTCGTTCGCAAGCCGTGCGACGGTTGTCTGGGCGAAGGCGGGATATTCCGCCTCGCGCTCGTTCCACCAGTCAGCCAGCGAGCCTTGCGGGTCGATGTCGATCAGAACGACAGGACCGGCACCGGCACGCTGTGCTTGCACGGCGAGATGGCCAGACAGCGTGGTCTTGCCCGAACCGCCTTTTTGAGATGCCAATGCCAATACGCGCACGGCCTAATCCCCCTCGAAAAACTGAGCCGGAGGAGAGGTTATCCCGGCCCTTCTCGCTATCGGTTTCCCAGATCACCGTTTATTTTGGGTTAAGATGGCCGCAAAATTCACTGCCGAGCGTTTATCATGGCTGCAAGCGGCGCTCGCCCGGTCTCGTGTGGCCGGATGCAAGAAGCCGTACGTTGCCGGGACAGTCGCGGACAAAAATGTGGCAGCCATAAATCTTTTGCTAATGGCCTGTTTACTATGACGCCTGAGTTATTCCGATCACGCAAAGGGGTTGTTTGATGGTCGCACGTCAAAGATTGCTGTTGCAACACGCGCTGGCAGGAGCTCTGCTCCTTACTGCCATGCCGGCTATTGCCGATGTCCGCGCAGGCGTGGATGCCTGGAGCCGCGGCGATTATGCAACGGCAGTCGCGGAATGGCAGGGACCTGCCGCCACCGGCGATCCTGATGCCATGTTCAATCTCGCCCAGGCCTATCGCCTCGGCCGCGGCGTACCGCAGGATCCGCAGCGTGCCGAACAGCTTTACCAGCGCGCGGCGCAGGGCGGCCATGTGCAGGCTGCCGATACATATGGCATCATGCTGTTCCAGGATGGCCGCCGCGAAGAGGCGCTGCCTTTCGTGCAGGATGCCGCCCGCCGCGGTGATCCGCGGTCGCAATACCTGCTGGGAATTGCGCATTTCAACGGGGATCTCGTAGCCAAGGACTGGGTGCGCGCCTATGCCCTGCTGACGCTGGCGAATTCCGCCGGGCTGCCGCAAGCGCCGCCCGCGATCACGCAGATGGATGAGATCATTCCGCTCGCCGAGCGGCAGCAGGCCGCAGGGCTGGCAGAACGGATGCGCGCCGAGGCCGATTCCGCCCGGGCAACTGAGCTGGCTGCGGCCGATTTCGCCAGCGTGCCGCAGACCAGCCCGCGTGTTCCGCAGCCTATTGCCACGACGGCGGTATCTCCTTCTGTCGCTGCAGCGCGCTCGGCCATCGCAGAGGCCAGCCAGGCCACCGGCACGCAGAGCCCGGCCAACGCCGGCGCCGGGTTCGCCAATGCTGAACCTCCGGCACAGGTGGCATCAGCTCCTGCTGCTTCACCCGCAGCACCGCAGCAAGCTCGTGTTACCGGCCCTTGGCGCGTCCAGCTTGGCGCTTTCGGTGTGCGCAGCAATGCCGAGGGCTTGTGGAACCGCTTGAACAGCCGCAGGGAGATTGCGGGTCGCGAGCGTTTGCTTGTGCCGGCGGGGCGGGTGGTCAAATTGCAAGCGGGCGGCTTCGCATCGCGTGGAGAGGCGCAAGAGGCCTGCAACTCGCTCAAGGCCTCAGGTCAGGATTGCCTTGTGACGCGCAACTGACGCGCTAAACCCCTCCCTTTCGCTGGGGAGGCACATGGCGACAACACGGGAACTGGCTGCACAGGGCGCTCAAGGCGCTGCGCCTGTCCGTGCGGATGACAGGCTTGTCAGCCTTGATGTCATTCGCGGGCTGGCCGTGTTGATGATCCTCGTCGCCAATGTCAGCGGCTTTGCTCATCCCGACCTTGCCTATTACTGGCCACCCGCGTTGCCGGGCGGTGCGCGGGAGGCCGACGGGCTCGTCTGGCTGGCGCAATATGTGACGGTGGACGGCAAGTTTCGCGGGCTCTTCACCATCCTGTTCGGGGCGAGCATGCTGCTGTTCCTCGACAAATATGACGTATCGGCGCGCGGTGTGCGGTTGCAATTACGCAGGCTGTTCTGGCTGCTGCTGTTCGGGCTTGCCCATTACTACCTGCTGTTTCGCGGGGATATTTTGTACAGCTATGCGATCGCCGGGGCGGTTGCGCTGTTCTTCATCCGCATGAGCGGGGACCGGCTGCTGGCGCTGGGCCTGGTGTGGGCGGTGATGGGCGGCATATTGTCTTCGCTCGATTATCTTACGCCTGCTCTGATTGAGGCTGGCAGCGAGCCGGCGGTGGATGGCGCCATCGCCTATTATCGCGAATACTGGGCTGAGCAGCAGACCGAGGCGCAACTGCAGACGGCCTTGTATTCGGGCGGCAGCTACTGGCCGATCCTGTCCTATCACTGGCAGACCGGCGGCACCCAGTTGTTCAGCTATTTCGTGTTCTGCTTTTTCGAAACGATTCCCACGGTGCTGATCGGCATGGGGCTTTACCGGCTCGGTTGTTTCTCGCGCGAGCAGTCGCAGGGCGGCTGGAACCGGCTGGCCATTGCCGGTGTGGTTGCGGCACTGTTGCTTAACCTTGCGATGGGCGTGCACGCATGGAGAGAGGGCTTTCCGCCGTATCAGACCCAGCTGGTATTCTTCGGCCTCACTGGCGTGAGCAACCTGCCCTTCCTGCTCGGCGCGCCGGTGCTGCTTTCGCAATGGGCATGGCGCGCGCGGGACCGCTGGCTGGCCGAGAAGCTGGCACTGGCAGGGCGCATGGCCTTCACAAATTATCTCGGCACATCGCTTGTGATGGTGCTGATATTCCAAGGGTGGGCGGGCGGCCTGTTTGGCGAATTGCACCGCATGGAGATGCTGCTGGTGGTGGCGCTGGGCTGGGCGATGATGATTACCGGCTCGGCATTCTGGCTGGCGCGCTTTCGGCAGGGACCGCTGGAATGGTTGTGGCGTTGCCTTTCCTATTGGCGGCTTTTCCCGAACAGGATAGCGCAGAACGGATAATCATTCGCAACAGGCTTGCTATTGATAGCAATTCGCATTAACTGTTGATTCGCAATCGAACGAGTGGTGCGTCCATGTACATCTGCGTCTGCAATGCCATCCGCGAGAACGAACTGCGCGCTGCCGCGCTGCGCGAGGGTGGCGATGCGGAAAGTGTCTATGCAGCTCTCGGGAAGCGGCCCGATTGCCGCCAGTGCCTTGAAGAAGCCGACGAGTTTATCGATGAGGTCCGCAATTGCGCGTCTCTCGCGATGATCGCTGCCTGATCCAGTTCTCCTGACAATCAGTTGCATTAGGCCGCATTTCTGCGGTTTTTCCGTTTGCCCGCGCACGGTTTCCCTTGCCAAGACCACAAGGTAAGTCGCTATTGTATGGGCTCAGGATCAAACAGGAGAAGCCGTCATGAAGGGCGACGAAAAAGTCATCGAGTTCCTCAACAAGGCTCTCACCAACGAGCTCACAGCGATCAACCAGTACTGGCTGCACTATCGCGTGCTCGACGATTGGGGCGTGCACAAGCTCGCCGCCTATGAGCGGCACGAATCGATCGACGAGATGAAGCATGCCGACCAGTTGGCGGAGCGGGTGCTGTTCCTCAGCGGTCTCCCCAACTTCCAGGCGATCCACAAGCTCAAGGTGGGGGAAACCGTCGAGGAAATCCTCAAGGCCGATCTGGCGATGGAAGAGGAAGCAATTCCCCTGCTGCGCGATGCCATCGAATATTGCGAAAGCGTGCGCGACTATGTCAGCCGTGACCTGTTCGCCTCGATCCTTGAGAGCGAGGAGGAGCATGTCGACTTCCTCGAAACCCAGTTCGACATGATCGAACGGATGGGGCTGCAGAACTATGTGCAGCTCAACTCAAAGGCTCCCGAGGAGGGCTGACGCACCAGAAAGGCGCATGGCTGCGACCGCGCTTTTCCAGGCGTGCAAGTAGCCGTTCGCCGTCACGGATTTCGACAGGCCACTGCCCCATATTGATCTCCGCGACGATCAGGGCGGTCGTCATGTCCGGAGCTTCGAGAACCTGCGGCTCGGGTGAAACGGCCGTGGCGAAATTCACTTGCAGACGCGACATCGGTTCTCTCCTCAGGCTGCGCAATCGCGCTGTACTCCTCAGGAAATAGACGAACTCTGTGAACGGCTAATGGCAGCTCGTTCAAGTGATCCGGAATATCAGGCGGTTAGTCTGGACCCGTGCCAAAATCGCGGCAAGCCGCGTCAGCGCGATCCGCTGTAATTGCCGCCGCCACCCTTGTTGGCGTTGTAGGGGTTCTTCGGGCTCTTGAAGGTCAGCCGCACGGGCACGGCGCCAAAGCCGAGGTTCTTGCGAATGCCGTTGATGAGGTAGCGCTCGTAGCTGATCGGCAGGTCAGTAAGGCGCGTGCCGAAGATCACGAAGCGCGGCGGGCGCGAGCCGACTTGGGTGATATAGCGCAGCTTGATCCGCCTGCCGCCGGGGGCGGGCGGCGGGTTCGCAGCAAGCGCATCATCAAACCAGCGGTTGAGCGCAGAAGTGGGCACGCGCTTGCTCCAGGCATCGCGCAGTTCAAACGCCGCGCCCAGCATCGGGTCGAGCCCCTTGCCGGTCATCGCCGATACCGCGAGCACCGGCACGCCCTTCAACTGCGCCAGCCCCTCGTTCAGTGCCTCGCGTATGCCGTTGAACAGCTGGCTGGGATTGTCGGCGATATCCCATTTGTTGATCGCCACCATCAATGCGCGGCCCTCTTCCAGCACGATGTTGGCTATCTTCAGGTCTTGCACTTCCAGCCCGCGCGTGGCGTCGAGCAGCAGCACGACCACCTCGGCGTAATCGACCGCGCGCTTGGCATCGGCCACGGACAGGCGTTCGAGCTTGTCCTGCACCTTGGCGCGCTTGCGCATTCCGGCGGTGTCGACCAGCTTGATATCCCGCACTTCGCCGCTTCGGGGATCGGTCCACTGCCAGTCGACGGCAATGGAATCGCGGGTGATGCCCGCTTCCGGACCGGTCAGCAGCCGGTCTTCGCCCAGCAGGCGGTTGATCAGCGTGCTCTTGCCAGCATTAGGCCGTCCGACGATGGCAAGCGACAGGGGCGCGGTGGGATCATGCTCCGGCTCGTCCTCGTCCTCGCCTTCGATTTCAGGCCAGGCCTCGTCGTCCCATTCCTCGCCGTTTTCGAGCGCTTCGGCACGGGCAGCAGCGCGTTCCGCCCGGGCTTCGGCGCGAATGGCGCGTTCACGCGCCTTGTCCTCGGCAATGGCCCGCTCGGCTTCGTAATCTAGCTCAAGGCTTTCGGCCTTGTCCGCCAGCAGGGGTATCAGCGCGGAATAGACTTCGGCCATGCCTTCGCCGTGCTCGGCGGAAATGCCGATGGGTTCGCCAAAACCCAGCGCATAGGCTTCGATAATGCCGTTGTCGCCCGCGCTTCCTTCCGCCTTGTTGGCGAGGACCACCACAGGCACGTTCTGCTCGCGCAACCAGCGCGCCACTTCTTCATCGAGCGGCGTGATTCCGGCGCGGGCATCGAACACGAAAAGTGCGGCGTCTGCGCCTTTGACCGAAACCTCGGTCTGGGCACGCATGCGGCCGGGCAGGCTTTCGGGATCTTCATCTTCCCAGCCGGCTGTATCGACTGCTTCGAATTCCAGCCCCAGCAGGCCCGCGAGGCCGAAGCGCCGGTCGCGCGTGACGCCGGGCTGGTCATCGACCAATGCCAGCTTTTTGCCGATCAGCCTGTTGAACAGGGTCGACTTGCCGACATTGGGGCGGCCGATAATGACCACCTGGGGATATTTGCGCTGCGCCATGGGCGGGTCAGGTGGCGGTGGGCTTGCCGTTTGGCAAGCGATTCCTCACCAGCTGCCGGTGTTTTCCATGCTTGCCCAGGGTTCCTGCGGCTCGAGATGGCCGTCCTGCAGCAGCTCGATGGAGATGCCATCGGGCGTGCGGACGAAGGCCATATGGCCATCGCGCGGCGGGCGGTTGATAGTGACACCGGCATCCATCAGGCGCTGGCAGGTCGCGTAGATGTCATCCACCCGATAGGCGAGATGTCCGAAATTGCGGCCGCCATCATAGGTCTCTGGCGCGCTGCCATCTTCCGGCGGCCAGTTGTAGGTGAGTTCCACCTCGGCCACATCCTCCTGGCCCGGTGCGGCAAGGAAGACGAGGGTGAAACGGCCCTGTGGCACATCCTTGCGCTTGACCTCCTCAAGGCCGATCAGCCTGAAGAAATCCAGCGTCGCGTCGAGATCCGTCACCCGGATCATCGTGTGCAGATATTTGGTCATGGCGAGCGTTACTCCATTCATCTCTATTCAAGCACGGTTCATCGCTGGCAGTGCAGTGGTGCCGGATGGAAATGTCCCAGCGGAGAACCTCACATGACCGCAGATAGCGAAGACAATACCCCCGCCGCCACCCCTTTCTGGCGCAGCTCCTCTTCATCCGTGGTGCTGGGTGCCGCCGGGATACTCGCTGCAGGCCTTGTGGTGGGCGGGTATCTGCTGGGCGACGGATTGACCCGGATGAAGATGGCGGAGCGTTCGGTCACCGTGCGCGGGCTGGCAGAGCGCGATGTGACAGCAGACCTTGCCACTTGGACGATCTCCTATTCCGCGACGGCAACCGACATGGCGAGCGCGCAAGCCAGCGTTGATCGCGATACCGCCAGCATCATCGCATTCTTCGAAGGCCTGGGCTTTCCGGAAGACGCGCTGCAGCCGACCGGGGCCAATGTCTCGAGCTATACCAGTAACGGCATTACCACCTTCACCGTTCGCCAGCGCATGACCTTGCGCACCAACGACATCGAACGTGCCGAAAGGGCAGTCCGCCAGCAGGCGGAGCTGGTGCGGCGCGGCGTCTTGCTGGAGGAAGGTTCAGGCATGTCCTACACCTTCACCGGTCTTAACGAGATCAAGCCCGAGATGGTGGCTGAGGCAACCCGCGATGCCCGCGCAGCGGCGCAGCAGTTTGCCGAGGACTCAGGCGCTGATGTCGGCGGGATCCGGCAAGCCACGCAAGGCTATTTCGATATCAACGCGCGCGATGGCGATGGCGGGGGCTGGGGCGTGGCCGATACGCCTTACAAGAAGGTCCGCGTGGTCACGACGGTGGATTTCTATCTCGACTGACCTGACCGGAATGCGGTCTCGCAAATGAAAAGGGCCCACCCTGTTGCCAGGGCGGGCCCGATCCATTGCTGTGTTGGCGTTGAGCTTAGAAGCTTGCAGCCAGCGTCAGGACGAAGGTGTCGTCCACGAAGTCATAAGCCGGGGCAACGATGTCACCTTCTGCGCCAACATATGCAGCGCCGACGGACAGTGTGTCACCCAGGGCAACATCCACGCCAATCGACCAGTCCCATGCCTTCGAGTTGTTGGTGAAGGTCAGGAAGCCATCGGTGTAGCCGAGGTGGCCATTGATCGAAATCGGCGAGTCGGGGATGCCGACGCCGAGGTCGGTGTAGATGTAGAAGTTGTCGGTACCACCCAGCGAATCCTGGTCAGGTGCGTAAGCAACACCCAGGGTCACTTCTGCCGGGCCGAGAGCCGCGCCAACCGAGCTGTAGAATTCGACATAGTCGAAATCGCCGGGGCCAGCATTCGGATACATGTACATGATCACGCCGACATCGAATGCGACGGTGTCGGAAATGTCGGTGGACCAGCCGCCGTAAAGGTCAAGCTCGGTGTGGCCGTAGCCGACGGTGGTTTCGTCGATCGAAGAGCCCCAGGTGCCGACGTAGAAGCCAGCCGGAAGGCCAACGTCCACACCACCCTGAACGGCGATGTCACCGCCCGACAGGTCGACACCGCGGAAGCGGTATTCGCTGACGATTGCGGCGTTTGCGGAGATTTCGACTTCCTGCGCAGCTGCGGGAGCTGCAACGAAAGCGGAACCGGCGAGAACAGTAGCAGCCATCAGGCTGCGGACGGACGTAAGCATGGGCAATTTCCTCAATTGCTTGGTGTTGAAACTAGTGCCTCGTCCCACCTGCGTTAACGCGTTCCGGCCTCTGTTTGGCGGGCCAGTATCCGCGGTCACGCAATGAAACTGCCGATCCATGCTGCATTGCACAAGGTTAATTGCGCCACTTTCGCCATTCGGGCCAAAAGTGTTGATTTTCAGCATCACATTCAGGAGGGCGACAGGATATTGTGCAACAATCCTGTATCTTCCATGCCCATTGTGCCGCTTTGCGCGTTATGTGGGCAGTCAATCGAGAAGACCGTGATACCATATGCTTCAGTTCCTCCGCTCCCTTTTTTCCGACAATGATGATGCAGCACTGCCAGCCGTTCCTGCTGGTGAGCGTGTCTATGCTGTGGGTGACATCCACGGCCGGCTGGACCTGTTCAATGCGCTGATCCAGGCGATGGAACAGGATGATGCGGAAGCGGGATCAGCCCGGACTACTTTCATACTCCTGGGCGACCTTGTCGATCGCGGGCCCGATTCGGCTGGAGTCGTGCGCCGCGCCCGCGAATGGCAGCAGCAGCGCAACGTCCGCATACTCGGCGGAAACCACGAAGAGATGTTCCTGCGCAGTTTCGAAGATGCAGAGATCATGCGGCATTTCCTGCGCCATGGCGGGCGCCAGACGGTGGAAAGCTATGGAGTTGGGCGTGAGGAGCTCGGTGCGGCAGATATCGAGAAAGCGCAGAAACTGATGAACAAGGCCGTGTCCCTCTCCGAGCGTGAGTATATCGCCGGCTTCGAGGATGTCATCGTCGTCGGTGACTACGTCTTCGTCCACGCCGGTATTGACCCGGATGTACCGCTTGATGCCCAGCGCAAGAGTGACCTTCGCTGGATTCGCGAACCTTTCCTCTCGCATGCGCAGCCATTCGAGAAGGTTGTCGTGCATGGCCACACCATTTGCAACGCACCAGAAGTGCGCGGGAACCGCATCGGCATCGACACTGGCGCTTACTCCAGCGGTCGGTTGACTGCGCTGGTGCTGGAGGGGTCTCGCCGTCGCTTTATCGAGGCGGTGGAAGGCGAGGATGGAAAAATTTTTGCCGCGCCTCGGGAAATTGCGGCCTGAACCAGCCTGCAGGCTGTAGGAAAGTGCCAGGGGGCCTGTAAGCCGGGTTCTGTCCTGCAACCGGTATCTTGCGACCAGCGCTGCAGGGGCAGCCATTCATCTGCGCGGCGGATTGCTCCGACGCTCTAGCAACCAACCCGGGCCTCTCGGAGCGAAACACTCCTGCCTTTAGGCGCGAGACCCCTATTTGGTCTTGCTCCGGGTGGGGTTTGCCATGCGGGCGCTGTTGCCAGAACCCCGGTGCGCTCTTGCCGCACCCTTTCACCCTTGCCTGTGAGGTTGCCCTCCATCGGCGGTATACTCTCTGTGGCACTTTCCCTGGACTCGCGTCCGGCGGGCGTTACCCGCCACCCTTGTTTCGTGGAGCCCGGACTTTCCTCGCAAGAGTTACCTCCCACGCGGCTGCCCGGCCCCCTGGCACAAGCCTATCTAGCGATCCCGCGGTCGCGATCCAAGAGCAACTGGAAAAGGATCGCGCGAATCTCGCCGTCGATCTCGCCGTCGAGCTTTTCCGGTCGCCAGCGCCGCTGGAAGGCTTCCACCGCCTTGCGGCCATCGGTGATGTCATAGCCGAACCGTTCGAGCGCGAGGTAGAAGGCACCGTCATTGTCGAAGGGATCGCCCAGCTGCAATTTCTCGGGTCGTGGCAGGCACAGCTTGCAACGCGCCAACCTGTCCCATGGGAAGAGTTCACCGGGGTCGATCTTGCGGGCTGGAGCAATATCCGAATGCGCAACGACGTTCGCGCGGGCGATGTCGTATGTCTTCACGATCCGGTCCAGCAGCGGTAGCAGCGCCTCGATCTGGCTTTCCGCGAATTCTCGATAGCCCAGCGCGTGGCCCGGATGATCGAGCTCGATCCCGATGCTGGCGGAGTTCACATCCTTCTGCCCGCGCCAGTAGGACCGACCAGCGTGCCAGGCGCGCTTCTCTTCAGGCACGAGGCGGATCACTTCGCCTTCCTCGGTGATGCAGTAATGCGCGCTGACTTCGGCCGCCGGATCACACATCCGCTCGATCGCTGTCTCGACCGGCTTCATCTCCGTATAATGCAGCACAACCATATTGATGCCGCACTTGCGCTCGTTCCAGTTCGGCGAAGGCTCCTCGCGATGAACGAGCGGATCGGAGCCGAAGCTGTCAGGCATCAGCCGATCAGGCCTTCCGGCGCCTTCATCGTCACGCCAAGAATCAGCCGGTCTTCCGCATGGGCGACCTGGATTGAGCCGCCCTCGTCCTGCAGCAGCAGGTGGACCATGTGGGCAGGCGCGGTTCGTCCGCTGAGTTCATTGCTGTCGAGCTTGCCGTCCAGCGCGTCGCCAATGCTGGCATCGAAAACCACTTTCTTGCCGGTGGCGGCGATCACGAGCTCTGTCTGGTCCCCCCGCGTTTCCGCTCCCACTTTCAACTCGCCGCCGCGCACCAGCGCATCGATACCGATGGCGGCGAGGTTGAGCAGGATCTTGACGGCGGGCTTGGCCAGCTTGGGTTCGGCCACGTGCCAGTCGAGCGAGAGTCGGTCATTGGCTGCCACCAGCGCTTCGATCAGCTGCTGCGGTTCCTCGCTCGGCACCATTTCGCCAAAGCCGCCAGCGGCACCGAAGGCGAGGCGGAAGAACTTCAGCTTGTTGGCGCTGGCCCGCGCGCTCTGCTCCAGCAATTCCAGGCAACGCTGGCGCATTTCCGGGTCCTTCTCGTCCGCCAGCAGCTCCAGCCCGTTGTTGATCGCGCCCACCGGGCTGAGCAAATCGTGGCACAGGCGGGAGCAGAGCAGGGCGGCAAGGTCGAGCTGGGAGTTGGCGGTCATCACATCCTCTGGATCGGTCCGGCGCCAACCGCATTTACGGATGGCGTGGAACACATGGAACACGGTTCTAAAGCGAAAAACCCTTCGCTGCCAGCCGCGCCCTTCGTGTGAGGTGTTGCAGGCTGTTGGCGAAGCGCTGTCATGGGCGGCGGGTTAGACTTCTTCCACCGCGTAGGGAAGTGCTTCGAACCCGGCCCCACCGTCTTTCCAGAACGTTATATCGCCCGCTTCCCCGATGATCGCCCAGATGCTGCCATCGCCTGCGGCCATGGCGCGGTCGGTGGACGAAGGTTCGGGCGCGGATGAGGGGTGCGAATGGTAATAGCCCAATACTTGCGGCCCGCCAGCGCGTGCAGCGCGATGTGCATCGATCAGCGACTGCGGATCGATCTCGAAATGCGTTTCAGGGCTATCGTGGACATTGCGGGCAGGGGTGATGGCGGTGATGTGCTTGTCCGCTCCGAGCAATATGCCGCAGCATTCGCGGGGCGTTGCGGCGCGGGCTTCGCCTTTCAACGCTTGCACAAGCGCTACGGAAATAGAAATACCCGTTCGCCCTGAGCTTGTCGAAGGGCCGCTTTTTCCTTTTGCCAATCGCGAAATCTCGTCCCAATCCCCTCGGATCAGAGCAAGCTTCTTTGCCCGCGACCACCCCTTTATCCGACGCTCTGCTTCCAATGCTTCGATACGAGTTGGAAACTCCTCGGACCACACAAGCTCGACGGGAAGGTATTTGCTGGTAAAGCCCTTGATCAGGCCGGTCTTGTGTTCCGCCACGCGATTTTCGAGGTCATCCGTGTGACCGGAGTAGAAAACGCCTCCACGGCAATGCAGCAGGTAGGCCCAGAACGGCATAGCACTTGCGCTAAAAGAAGGACGGCCCTTCGACAAGCTCAGGGCGAACGGTTCAGGGAAGAATGACAGACAGCAAAACCCTTTCAGGCACTGTGGATAAAGCCGGGCGGCTGGACAAGGTCCTTGCCGATGCCACAGAGCTGTCGCGCGAGCGGGTGAAGGCGCTGATTTCCGCGGGTGACGTCGAAGTGGACGGGAAAGCCGCCAGCAGCGGGGCAGCAAAAGTTCAAGTTGGGTCGAGCTTTTTGATCCACATTCCACCCCCGGACAATCCACAGGCTGTTCCACAGGATATCCCCATCACGGTGGTGTTTGAGGACGAGCACCTGATCGTGGTGGACAAGCCTGCCGGGATGGTCGTCCACCCGGCGGCGGGCAATCCCGATGGCACGCTGGTGAACGCATTGCTGCATCATTGCCGGGGCCAGCTTTCCGGCATCGGCGGGGTGGCGCGCCCCGGTATCGTCCACCGCATCGACAAGGATACCTCTGGCCTGCTGGTGGTAGCCAAGAGCGACAAGGCGCATGAAGGTCTGGCCAGGCAGTTTGCCGACCATTCGATCGAGCGGCGGTACCTGGCTATCTGCAACGGCCATCCGAACCCGCCTTCGGGCACGATCAGCGGCTGGATCGGGCGATCCGACTCGAATCGCAAGAAAATGGCAGTGCTTCCCGAAAGCGCCTCTCGCGGCAAGCATGCGATTACGCATTATCGCGAGGTCATGCGGCTGTGGCATTCCTCGCTGGTCGAATGCCGCCTGGAAACAGGGCGAACACACCAGGTCAGGGTTCACCTTGCGTCAATCGGAAATGCGCTATTGGGAGACCCTGTATATGGACGCCCAAATGCACAGATTCGCCCTGTTCTCAAGGAGTTGGGGTTCGAGCGGCAAGCGCTTCATGCCGCGAGTCTCGGCTTCGAACATCCCGTTAACGGTAACTTTCTGCGGTTCAGCAGCGAATTGCCTGCAGATATGCGGGAACTAATCGACGAATGTGGTCATTCCAATCGATGAAATGCGTCCTATCTGGTGCAGGTTCGGCTATAAAGGCTGGACCAAGAATGTGGCCGCGAAAGGTCGGGTGCCCAGCAGGGGCCTGCAAGATGCGGTCGACGATAGAAAGGTAAGGGAAGTAGTGAGCAACAATCGACCAAGCGTGCCAGCCCTGAGCGGAGAGCAGAGCCTCAACCGCTATCTGGCCGAAATCAAGAAATTCCCCGTGCTGACGGCGGAGCAGGAATACATGCTGGCGGTGCGATACCGCGAGCATGAGGATTCCGACGCTGCAGCCCAGCTGGTGACCAGTCACCTGCGCCTCGTGGCGAAGATCGCCATGGGTTACCGCGGCTATGGCCTGCCGGTTTCCGACCTCATCTCCGAAGGCAATGTCGGCCTGATGCAGGGCGTGAAGAAGTTCGAGCCCGATCGGGGCTTCCGCCTCGCCACCTATGCGATGTGGTGGATCAAGGCCTCGATCCAGGAATTCATCCTGCGCAGCTGGAGCCTCGTCAAGATGGGCACCACCGCCGCGCAGAAGAAGCTGTTCTTCAACCTGCGCCGGATGAAGAAGCAGCTCGAAGCTTATGAAGATACCGACCTGACCCCGGAAGACGTGACCAAGATCGCCACCGATCTGGGCGTTCCGGAGCAGGAAGTGATCAACATGAACCGCCGCATGATGATGGGCGGTGATGGTTCGCTGAACGTGCAGATGCGCAATGGCGAGGAAGGTTCTGGCGAATGGCAGGACTGGCTCACCGATGATCGTCCGCTGCAGGACGTGGTCGTGGCTGATGCCGAAGAGGCTGAGGTTCGCCGCGAAATGCTGGTGGAAGCGATGGACGCGCTCAATGATCGTGAGAAGCACATCCTCACCGAACGTCGTCTGACGGACAACCCGCAGACGCTGGAAGAGCTCAGCCAGGTCTATGACGTGAGCCGCGAACGCATCCGCCAGATCGAAGTGCGGGCGTTCGAAAAGCTGCAGAAGGCGATGCACCGCATTGCCGGCGAAAAGCTGATGCCAGTAGCAGCGTAAGCTTTGCCAGAATGAAGGAAGAGGGCGGCCATGGTGCCGCCCTTTTTCGTATGTGCCTACTGCGGCGGGGCGAGGTCGAGGACGGCTGCAATCATGGCTTGCGTGCCGGTGGTGATCGACCCGCGCGGATCGACCTTGAACAGCGGCGAATGGTGCCCCGGCACCGGCGGTCCGCCATTGCGGGCAGCTTCGAGGATTTCCGGCGATGCGCCGCCGACCGCGAAGTAATAACCCGGCACGCCCTTATCCGGCGTGACGAAATAGGCAAAATCCTCACCCGCCATATTGGTTTGCGCAAAGGGCAGCACCGCGTCTGCTCCGAAAGTCCGGGCCATCACGCCATTGAGGCGTTGCGCCAGTGCCGGGTCGTTGCGGGTGACGGGCGTCCCCGGGCCGACAGTGACCACGGGCAGCTTGTCTTCGGGCAATCCGGCAGCGCGGCCCGTGTTTACCGCAATCCGCTCGATAGCGGCGATGGTCTGTTCGCGCACGGAATCATCATTGGAGCGGACGGTCAGTTGCAGGTCCGCCCGGTCGGAAATGATGTTGTGCTTGGTGCCCGCGTGAAAGGCACCCACAGTGACCACAACGGGGGCCAGAGGCATGATTTCGCGACTGTCGATGGCCTGAAGCGCCACCACGATCTGCGATGCAACCAGCACCGGGTCGCGGCCCAGATGCGGGCTGGCTCCATGCGTGCCGATGCCAGGCACCATGATATCGACATTGTCCGAACTTGAAGCCTGGATGCCTTCCGATGCGGAGACCGTGCCGATCGGCATGCCCGACGCCACATGGAAGGCGAGGGCATAGTCCGGTCTGCCGAAACGGTCGTACAATCCGTCTTCCAGCATTGCACTTGCTCCGCCGAGCCGTTCTTCGGCGGGCTGGACCACGAACATCACCGTGCCGCTCCATTCGTCGCGTATGCTGGCGAGCAGGCGTGCGGTGCCGACCATGGAGGTGATGTGCACATCGTGCCCGCAGGCGTGCATCACGTGGTAATCCTCGCCATCGGTGCCGGTCTGCACCACTTCGCTGGCATAGGGCAGGCCGCTCGCCTCCTGCACTGGCAGTCCATCCATATCCGCGCGCAGCAGGATCAGCGGGCCATCGCCATTGCGCAATATGCCGACCACGCCGGTGCCGCCGACGCCTTCGGTCACCTCCACGCCGGCTGCGCGCAGTTCCTCGGCCATGCGGGCGGCTGTTTCCACTTCGAGGAAGGATAGTTCCGGGTTGCGATGGAAGTGGATGAAAAGCTCTTCCAGGTGGGCATCATAATCCGAAGCTACAGCAGTGTCGATTTCGGCAGGCCCTGCCCATGCAGGGCTGGCGGCGAGCGCGCTGGCGCATGCGATGGAGATAAGACTGTGGCGGAGTGACATGCGCGAAACCCTTGTGTGATGTGTCGCGGCAAGACAGCAGAGCCGCCCGATAAGGGCAAGCGCGTTTCACTCAACCATGGATGCGGCAAAAGTCCTGTGTGGTCGCGGTGTCGAGGATTTCGCGATAGGCGGCAAAGCCATCTTCCCCTTCGTGGACCAGGCCCCAGGGCGCATCAGGCAGCTGTTCCTCCGGCACCAGCGCGATGGGGCAGGCGACCGGCACCAGCTGCGAACCAGCACCTTGCTGGAGTGTCGAGAGCAGCCCGAACATCCGCCGTTCGCGCGTCGCCCTGCCGAGCATGGCCATGCGGTACTGCCCGCTCTCGCTGGTGACGAGGTAGGTATGACCGGAGAGGTGCGGCAGCGACACGAAGCCCGCCTGCGCAAAGCCCGCATCAGCGCGCTTGCTTTCGGCGAAGGTCAGGTGGCCCTTCGCTTCGTCCCACGCGATCTCGGTACGATAGGCGTAGATTGCGCCTTCCTCGCTGAAGGCGCTGCGCAGGGTGAGATACTTGCCCTCGATCCACTGCACGGCGGGGCGGGCGTAGGAGCCCATCTCTGCCGGGGCGAGGGCGGGTGTGGGCGCTACCTCTGGCTCCACCACTTCGCGCAAGGGCGAACCCAGCGCTTCTTCAAGCCGCACAACAGTGGCGAGAGTAAAAGGACGGCGGCCGGACAGCGCCTTTTCCAGCGTGGAGATGCTCAGCTTGGCGGTCTCTGCCAGACCCTGCCGCGAGATGCGCCTGCGCGCGATCTCTTCCTTCAGCCGCATCGCCACCAGCTGGCTGTCAAACTCGCTTTGCATATACAGTTGCCCCATCGCTTCCTCCTGTTGCCTACCACGAAGCCGCACGCTTCCGCACATTTCCGCACAATTTATCCGCCGCGACCCGCAATGTGGCTGGAACTGGCCATTCTTGCCCGTGGCCCGCCCTCCAGTCTCAAGCGTAAGAGCTAGTCATTGCAAGATGAATGGAGGCTTACGTGCGACGAACCGATTGGAGAGAGCATCCCGAACAGGCGATCATCATCGCCATCCTCACCTTCCTTTTCACCATTGCCTGCACCGGTCTGGTGCTGGCGCAGGACCGGGGCGAGGCGCACGATCCCTTTGCCAGCGGCGGGCTCATTTTGCGGGGCAAAGGCGCGACGCAAGAACTTCCCGCGCTGCGCCTCGGCACCGACATCAGCGCGAAAGTCACCGGCAATGTCGCGAGGGTCACCGTGACGCAGGCCTTCCGCAACACCAGCAATGACTGGATGGAGGGGACCTATCTCTTCCCGCTGCCAGACGATGGCGCGGTGGATGACCTCAAGATGGTGGTGGGGGACCGCATCCTCATCGGCCACATCCGCGCCCGCGAGGAAGCGCGCGAGATCTACGAAACCGCGATGAGGGAAGGGCGGCAGGCGGGGCTTGTCGAGCAAGCACGGCCCAACATGTTCCGTACCAACGTCGCCAATGTCGCGCCGGGTGAGACGGTGTTGATCGCGATCCAGTTCCAGGCTCCGGTGCGCCAGTTGGGCGGTGAATATGCGCTGCGCCTGCCGCTGGTTGTGGGGCCGCGTTTCATCTCGCCCACGACGGTGCTCGATGCCGAGGGCAATATCAGCGAGGAAGGCCTGCGCGATGCCGCCCGTGTCACTGCGCCTACGCTTGCCCCTGATGTGGCGGAAGGCATGAACCCCGTCTCGATCACGGTGGACCTTGCCCCCGGCTTCGTGCCCGCACAGGTCGACAGCCCTTACCACGCCATCGACATCACCGCAGGTGCAGGCAACACCACGCGCGTGACGCTCACGCAGGGTGAAGTCCCGGCAGATCGCGACTTCGAGCTGCGCTGGCGGGCCGCAGGCAACCAGCCTGCGCTTGGCCTTTTCCGCCAGACCTTCGATGGAAAGGACTATGTGATGGCCACCATCACCCCGCCGTCGCAGCCCCAGCGCGGCACAATCCCTCCGCGTGAAATGATCTTCGTGATCGACAATTCGGGATCGATGAGCGGGGCGAGCATGGATGCCGCGCGGCGCAGCCTGATCTATGCGCTCGGCACGCTGCGCCCGCAGGACCAGTTCAACGTGATCCGCTTTGACGACACGATGACGCAACTGTTTGACGAGGCGGTGCCAGCCAGCCGCGAGCAGGTGCGCACCGCGCATATGTTCGCCTCGGGCCTGCATGCGGGAGGTGGAACGGATATGCTGCCCGCGCTTCGCGCTGCGCTGGTCGATCCTCAGTCTGCCCGCACCATCGTGATCCGCCAGGTGATCTTCCTAACGGATGGCTCGCTGTCAGACGAGCAGGCGATGATGCGCGAGATCGAAGGCAATCGTGGCCGCAGCCGCGTGTTCATGGTCGGCATCGGTTCTGCCCCGAACAACTACCTGATGCGCCGCATGGCCGAGGCCGGGCGCGGGACCTATGCCAATATCGGCTATGGCGACGAGGTGCAGGACCGCATGCGCGATTTCCTTGACCGGCTGGCAGCGCCAGTGGCTCATGACCTGTCGATCTCGCTCGAAGGCGGCGCGATCGAATTCACCCCTGAAGACTTGCCTGATCTCTATGCTGGCGAGCCGCTGGTGCTGATCAGCCGTGCGGACGAAGCGCGCGGGCGGCTGACGGTGAGCGGTACGCTGGGTGGCCGCCGCTGGAGCCAGACGGTCAATCTGGCCGAGGCGCAGGAGAGCGATGCCGTGGCGCGGCTGTGGGCGCGCCGCCGGGTGGGCGAAATCGAGGCTGCGCGCTGGTCTGGTGAAACCGATTACGAGGAAGCTGGCAAGCAGATCGCCGCGCTGGGCATCGCCTTCCACATCGTCACCGAGGAGACGAGCCTGATTGCCGAGGACGAGACCCCACGCCGCCCGCCGGGTGTGCGCCTGCGCCGCGAAGAGCTGCCTTTGCTGCTGCCGCATGGCTGGGATTTCGAGCACCTGTTCGGCCACGACGGTTCGGGCGAGCCGGTCGATCCCGCCACCGCTGGCGATAGCGAAGCGGTGCAGCTGCCCAAGACCGCCGCGCTCTGGTCCGGGCAATTGCAGGCGGGGCTGCTGGTCCTTCTTCTTGGGATCATGGGCCTTGCCGCCAGCCGCCGCCGAAAGGAGTTCGCATGATCGGTGGCTGGTCCACTCGCAAGACGGGAGGTGGCTTCGGCCTACTCCCGTTCCGTTTGATCTTTGCAGTACTCGTTCTGCTGGGGGCCGCGCAGGCAGCGAGCGCCGCGTGGATCCCCGCCAAGGCGATGCTGGCGCAGGTGCTGCTCGATCGCGCCTTTGCCCAAAGCGTTAAGAGCGGCGAGCCGGTCAAGCCGTGGAGCTGGGCCGATACCGCGCCCGTGGCCCGCGTTTCCGTGCCGCGCCTCGGCGAACAGGCGGTGGTGCTGTCGGGCGCTTCGGGCGAGGCGCTGGCTTTCGGTCCGACAGAAGTCCCGACCGGGCGAGGCGATAGCTTGCGCCTGCTCGCCGCCCATCGCGATACCCATTTCGCCTTCATGCCCGATTTGCGCGAGGAGGATGTGGTGCTGCTCGAAGCGCTGGATGGCACCGTTGCCAGCTACCGCGTCACCAGTTTCGCCACCGCGCGGTGGGACGAATTTGCCATTCCGCGCGATCTGGGAGGCGAGTGGCTGGTGCTCTCCACCTGCTGGCCCTTTGACGCCGCCGAGGCGAGTCCGTGGCGGCGCGTGGCATGGGCGCGGAGAGTAGAGCAAAGCTGATCTAGGCGAGGCCAGTTTGCTCGGCTAAGAATGCGCCGATGGTCACCCGCATTGCCTTCTGGATCGCGAAAGCAGCACTGGTCTTTGTCACCCTAAGCGTGGTGCTGGTGGTGCTGTTCCGCTTAGTGCCGGTCACTTACACCGCCACCATGCTGATGGATGAAAACGCGGTGACGCGCGACTGGGAGCCGCTTTCCAGCATTGATCGCAACATGGTATCCGCCGTGATCGCGGCGGAAGATTCCAAGTTCTGCAGCCATGACGGGTTCGACGTCGAAGCGATCGAGGAAGCGCTGGACGAGG
>JAUIJI010000038.1 GCA_030431435.1 Alphaproteobacteria bacterium
AAAGACAGTTGGCCGGATATTGGCGAGGAACCAGGTGTCCGACGCAGTATCATTGCCCTCCACCTGATGACCCGAGGTGGAGGCTCCCCACAGAAAGCCATCGGGAAAGGCCCGAGCGCCAGGCTCCTGCGCCGCCAGCCGGCTTGCCGGGATTGACAAGGCCGCCAATCCCGCTGCGCCGATCAACTCTCGTCTGTTCATGCCAACCCTCACTTCATAACGGTTCGGCCATTGCCCAGCTCGAACGAGACCGGGATCCTCAATAGCGGTCGCTGAAGTATTGGCGGTTGTCCTGGCGGCTGCTGCCCAACGGATAAGGCAGCATATGCGCGTTCCAGGCATCCCATTCGTTGCGCAGGCGAAGGTATATTTCCGGTTCGGCATCCTTGCGATTTGCCCTTTCGCGCGGATCATTCGCCAGATTGAACAGGTAATGCTCGTTGCCCGTGACCAGCAGCTTCCAGTCACCCGATCGCGCCGCAGCCATGCCGCCGTTTGATGCCATGCGCCAGAACAGCGTGCGTTCCACCGGCTCGGCCCCGTCAAGCAGCTGCGCACTGATATCCATGCCGTCGTAAGTGTCGGCGGGTACTGTTCCACCTGCCAAGGCAGCGAATGTCGGCAGGAAATCCATCGATATCGCCACCTGATCGTGCCGCGTGCCGGCTGCGATGCGCGCGGGCCATTGCGCCAGCAGCGGTACGCGCAGCCCCCCTTCGAGCAATTCACCCTTCATCCCGGCAAAAGGCCAGGTATCGCTAAACCTCTCACCGCCATTGTCGCTGGTGAACACGATCAGCGTGTTGTCCAGCTCGCCCATGTCGCGCAGCGCGTCGAGCACCTTGCCGACATTGTCGTCCATCGCGCTTACCATGTTGGCGAAGGTTTCCAGCGATCCGCCGTCAAAATGGCGGAAGTCCTGCATCATGCGCGCCACTTCCTCATCCTCGCGCCCTTCCCACGGCCAGTGCGGCGCGGTGAAGTGGAGCGACAGGAACAGCGGAGCCGACTTCGCGCGAATGACCCTGGCAGCCTCGTCTCCGAAGAGATCGGTCAGATAGCCGGCGCGCTCGATTTCCTCGTTGCCCTGCATCAGGCCCGGGCCGACCTCGCGACCGCCTTGCACAGGACGGTGGCGGAAGTAGTCGACACCACCCGGAACGATGCCGAAGAAGTGGTCATATCCGTGAGTCAGCGGATTGTGCAGTGGCGGCTGGCCAAGGTGCCATTTGCCGACCAGCGCTGTCTGGTAGCCAAGCTCGCGCAGCACTTCGGGCATCGTGCGCCATTCGTGAGGTACGCCTGTGCCGGGCGGAGAGGTGGGAACAATCGGTTCCTCCAGCCCGGCCGGGAAGCGATACTGGTAACAGCCTGTCAGGAGCCCGGTGCGAGTGGGCGAACAGATCGAACTGTTGGCATAACCCTGGGTAAAGAAGACGCCGTTTTCCGCAATGGAATCAATGTGCGGCGTGCGGTTCATGCGCGATCCGGTGCAGCCGAGATCCGCATAGCCCAGATCGTCTGCCATGATGAAGATGATGTTGGGCAAATCGCGCGATCTGGCCTTCAGTGACCCGGGCATCGCCGCCAAGGCGGCGGTTGCACTGGCGCCTGCAAGTAACTGGCGACGGTCAAGCATGATCCTGCTCCTGAAATCTGTTCTTACATGCATGCAGGGAACGGACGCTTTTACGTTCCGCCCCCTGCCCGTTTTTTCAACGGTGTTTGCTTCCGGCAACCGACACTTGCGCCGACCTCAGCCGGACGCAAGTGTCGATTGACGTCCCTAGTAGCGGAAGCTGCCGGTCAGACCGACGGCACGCGCGGTCTTGTTCGCGGCAGGCCAAGCGCGACGGCCGCCATCGGGCTGCGCCATGAACACGCTCGGCAGGGAGTTGATCGGTTCGCGTTCTGCCGTCAGGTTGCGCGCGAACAGCGAAAGCGACCATGCTCCGTCCGCATCACGGATACCGGCACCCATGTTGATCAGCTCATGCGCCGGATAAATGTACTGCGGTGCGCCGTAGTTACCGATGCGCATCCTGCTCTTGTAGACCAGGTTGCCGTTGATGAACGGTTCCACCGAACCGCCGGTATCGAAGCTGTATTCACCCGAGAAGGTGAACTTGTGCTTGGGCGCAAGGTTGATCTGCTCCCCGCCCACGTCGATGCCATCGTCCGCGAGATAGCCATCGGGATAGGTGGCGCGGTTGAACTGATAACCGGCGCTGGTGGTAAAGCCCGGGAACAACTCGCCGGTCAGGTTCACTTCAAGACCGTAGGATTCCACCTTCTCGATATTCGCTGCGACCGAGAGCAGCTGACCGCCGACGTTTTCCGTGGTCTGCGACTGGAAATTGTCCACCTCGGTATAGAAGATATTGCCCGAAAGCAGGAAGTTTGCGATCTCCACACGGCCGCCAAGTTCGAAGGCGATCGACTTTTCCGGATCCAGGATGATGCCTGCCGTGTCGCCGGGAACAAGGGATGCAGCCGGCGGCTTGTAGCCACGTGCCAATGAAATGAAGATGCTGGATGACGGCGAGGGCTGCAGGCTGAGGCCGATACGCCCGGAGATGTCGCTGTCCTTGGTCGCGGTCACGACGTCCGGTGTCAGCTTGTCGTAAGCCACGCCCATCGAAACCGACACGTCGTTGTAGCGAATGCCGCCAAACAGGTCGAGGTTGTCAGTCAGGTTGATGGTGGTGTCCGCGAACAGAGCCGCAACTTCGGTATCCACTTCCTCATACTCGAAACGAACCGTCGGGTTGCCGAAGCCGTAAACGAACGGAGCGCAACCGTAGAAGCCAGCGCGGGGACCACCGGGAATGCTGAAGTTTCCGTCATAGGGACAGACACTGAAGCCGATGCGATCACCGGGGGTGGTCTGGTTGAACGGTCCGTCGATCGTCGGCTCGGTGTGAGCGGCAAATTCCTGGTAGAATCCGCCGAAGACCAGGTCGAAGCCGTTACCTTCATAGCCGAAGCGCAATTCCTGGCTCCACTGGTCACCCAGCGACCGGATGTTCTCGCGGTTGGCCGAATTCACCCCGACCAGTCGGGTGTAGTCCACCGAATCCGTGCGGAAATTGCGTTCACGATACGCAGTGACAGAGGTCAGCGTAAGATTATCGGCCACTTCGAAATCGGCAACGGCAGACAGACCCCATGCGGTCTTCGACTGATAGCCGGGAAATTCCGAACAATATTCCTCGAGCCGCGGAGAAGGCGTGACACCACAGGCCGTCAGAAGATCCGCAGCCGGCCCTGGCGGGGCTTCCGGATAAGCCTGGAACGACCATGCGTTATCGATACGGTTGACGTACTCACCCGTGATCAGGATCTTCGCAGCCGGCGAAGGCTCGATCAGCACGCGACCGCGCACACCGAAATCGGTGACCTTGTTGTCCTTGCCGGTGAATGTGTTGCGCTGCAGGCCGGTTTCGCGCTGATACTGGCTAGCCACCCGCACGGCGACGACGTCATTGAGAGGAAGGTTGAAACCGGCGCTGACAACCGTGTTGCCAAATTCGGAGCCGGCCGTACCCTTGTCAGCAAACTCGAAACCGCCATTCACGCTCACGCCGTCAAAGTTCGGCTGTACGGTGGTGATCTTGATGACACCGGCCGACGCACCCTGGCCGAACAGCGTTCCCTGCGGGCCGCGAAGGACTTCCACCTGCGCCAGGTCATACAAGAGCGGGAAGGCAAGGTTGCCGATCGAAACGTCGTCGACCACGAGGGCGACCGAAGGCGCGACGCTGGATGTGAACACGCCGGTACCAAGGCCGCGCAACCTTGCGCCGCCGTTGGCTTCACCACCAGAACTCTGGCTGATTTCCAGTGCAGGCGTAAGGCGCTGCAGGTCATCGATGTTGCGCACCTGGTTGCGCTCGAGATCCTCTTGCGTCGAAACGGTTACAGGAACCGGGATTTCCAGCAGGCTTTCCTCGCGCTGGCGCGCGGTGACGATAATCCTGTTTTCATCCTGTTCGGCCTCTGCCGATGCATCAACCGCTTCCTGCGCCTGCGCGCCGAAGGGAACTGCCGCCATGGTGCAGGCAATTGCCAGCACCGACGGGCGATACCATTGACCGTTCATTCGCATCCTGTTGTCCTCCCTGAATGCAATCTTTTTCTCCCGCACCTCCATTTGCTTCTTGAGGTGCCTAATCTGACACCCTCTCAATCGACTGCGCTTGCGAGAATGTAAAACGGCCTGAATCAATACCTTCGCATCGACAGGACAGATACAATATTTACGCTTAATATCAGTATCTTGTGACAATGTTCGCCAAGCCGGACATTCCACCGGGACAAAGGTATGCATCGTCCCGATAGGTCGATGCAGCGGTGAGCTTGACCCGCTCGGCATGTTCGCTGGTTATTCTTTCAACGCCCCATTTCGCGTCGCTCCCCTGCACCAAGATCCTTCATGGCCGCGGGACAGGATTGGAGTCCATCGGTGATGATTGTGGTCGGGTATTGTGCCGCTTCAGCGCCTTGGTGATCGACCGCGCGCCGCAGCTAATGCGGTGCGCCGTTGATCTTCGCTACGCGGCCCTTCGGGTCACGAACACCTCATCGAGGTGCCAGCGCCACTGCCTTAAGCCACGCATCCGGTTCACCCGCTGGCGACGAATATCGGCAGCAAATAGCTAACCGAACCTGTTCCACCACAACCATACGGTTTCATGACAAATGTCGATGCAGCGCTCGAACAGCCGGTGTTCCACGTTCCGCACGACAGCGCAAAGCGGGCGTACCTCATGACCACAAGCCGGATCACTTCGGGTGAGGAATTGAAGTAGTGAAACGGGCTGGCTGGCTTACGGGGCGAGGCATGGCGCTGCCCCACCCGGCACGGTTCAGAAGTCCGGAGGTGCTATTGGTCTGACAGAACCCTGCAAGCAGCGACAAGTGCCGGGGGTGAATGGCGTTGCTGTCAGTCTAACGGCAAATCGTCTCCGATTGCATCGCCGCCATGGGGAACCTCAAGCCTGTCGCGTGAACCAGCGAGTCTGCAGCGATGCAACCAGGACAATCCCGGCAAGGAACAACCAGAAGATCGCGACAAACGGCGCCTCGTTGCCGAATGCGAAACGGGCAAGCAGTGTCAACACCAGTCCTGCCGGTGCTCCCCAAACCAACGCGCTCCACATTGCTGCGAGGCGCGGCTCGTCAAGCCCGCGCCGGCGACGCTTTCCAAGCCAGATATAGATGCCTGTCGCGCAGATCACCGTCAGCGCAAGGCCGAACAGGATGTAGAGCAGCTTGACGGTCAGCCCGCCGTAATTACCGAAGTGCAGGTTGTAGGTGGAAGCCGCCGCCTGCTGTCCGAGCGCGCCGTCCGACAGGCCGGCCGTTCCAGTGAACGCACCTTCCGCGCTAAAACCGTAATACTCACCGAAGATCAGCCTGCGATCATGTGACGCGACCATTTGCACATGTTGGCCCGCCGTCAGAGGATCGTGCACGATGGCGTATGTCACTTCTACATCGGGGTATTCGGCAGCCATGTAATCCAGCGCAGCGGCAACGTCAGGAACTGGCGCGAGAACAGGGTTGCCTTCCGGCTCGTCCCCGAAAATCGGGGCATACACCGCTTCCACATCGCCCCCATGACTGACGGCGGCGATGCCATAGGCAGTCAGGGTCGCCAGCCCGATGATCGCGCCGGTCAGGGCGATTGCCAGCGAGAATGGCAAGGTCCACACGCTGAGCCGGTTGTGCCAGTCGGCAATAGCAATACCCCCGCCCTGCTGCGCGCGCAGGCGAAAGGCATCGCGAAAAATCTTCGGATGGGCAATCACGCCTGTAATCGCCAGCACGACGATCATCACGCCCAATGCCCCAATGATGGTAATACCCACCAGTGTGGGCAGGTGTAACTTGTAATGCAGTCCATAAAGGAATTCGGACCAGCCGTTTTCTTCCGGCAAGGCAATCGAACCGTTGCTATCGACATGCACGGCTTGCGTGTCCGTGGTCACGGTGGTGCGCGGCAGGCCTGCCACCGGCATATGGACATAGAGATGCGTGGTCGGCTCCAGCCCGGCCTCGCTTTCCAGCACGTTCTCGACAGCTCGCTGCACCGCCGCCGGTGTGATCGTGGCCATTTCGGGTGCAGCGGGCTGCTCGAAACGTTGCCATTCCTGGTAGAGGACAAGCACGGTGCCGCTGAGGCATACAAGGTAAAGCAGTGCTCCGCCAATCAGGCCGATCGCCGCATGGGCAGACAAGCCGCGTTTGACAGTCGATGGCTCAATGGCGAGGGTCATGCCGTCAGCTCCCTGCGAGGAGTGCTGGCAACAGCGGGAAAGCTGCCGCAGTCAGTGTCAGAAATTGCGCGTGCCTGCGCTCCTGCATCAGAAGCAAGGTCGCGATCACGGCCCAGATGACGGGAACCGAGACAAGCGCAAAGGCATTGGCGTCAGCCTCGCCCCAGCCAACGGCTAATGCGGCGACGCGCAAGGCGATGGCTAGGGCGATGGAAGCCGATAGGCCGCCAAACACCACGAGCGCGAATGTGGCCAGTCGCCTGCCGATGCCCAGTGGTTCGCCCGCTTCAGGCAGCATGTGGACGCGCCGCTTTGGAGCTTTGCCGCGGCCCTTCGGAGCGGTGGCGGCCGCAACAGCCAGCACCAGCGCTGCCGCAAGCATTGCAAACAGAGAGGCCACCGCCACGCCCCACGCACCAGCCTGTGTTGCGCCAAGGACCGCTGCCAGCAGCAGCAGTCCCCAGCCAGCAAGGTTCAGCACCAGCGACCGGCCCTTGCGTGACCATGACCAGCGCAGCACACCGATACCGGCGATAGCCGCCAGTGCGGCAGGCAGGATGAGGTCCATGCCCATCAGAAGCGCCGCGTCAGCGTGGCATAGACATTGCGCTCCGCACCCACGAAGCAATCACCACGGGCAAGACAGGCTGAGTAATATTCTTCATCGAACAGGTTCGTGGCGTTGAGGCTCAGGCTCCAGTCGTCCCACGATACTTCTGCCAGCGCATCCACCAGCGTGTGACCGGGCGTGACAATGCCGTTGGGAAAGGCTGCTCCGTAAGACGTATTGTCACCCGCATAGCGGACGCCGCCGCCCACAAGCAGCACAACATCGTTGCCAAGGTCAAACGGCCGGGTCACCCACAGGGAGGCATTGGTCTTGGGGACATTATCCAGTTGCCGACCAGTTCCGACGATCTCCGCCTTGTTGTAGCTGTAGTTTGCGATCACCGTGAGCCCGCCTGGCAGTTGTGCGCTCCCTTCAACCTCAAAACCGCGAGAGAAGGATTCGCCCGCCTGGATCTGGTCGGTCGGGTCTGGCGTGCTGTCATCGCTGATCGGACGTCCGTTCTCACGGATGTCATAGGCGGTCAGCGTTACCATGATCGCCTGTGTCGGGTGGATCTTGATTCCTGCTTCCCACTGCCTGCCCTGCTTGGGTTTGAACGGGCTGCCGTCGCTGGCCACGCCCGCAATGGGTTCGAAGCTCTCGGTGTAGCTTACAAAGGGCGAGAGGCCAGGAAGCAACTCGCCAATCACGCCGGCGCGGAACGACGTGGCGCTGGCATCAATGGTTTCGATCCCGAAGCTGGCCACGCTGACATTGTCACGACGTGCGCCGACCACGACCGAAACGCGGTCAAAGAAGCGAATCTGGTCCTGCACATAGAAGCCGAGCTGTTCGGTCCGCGTGTTTTCTGTGCTGCCGAAAATGAAGCCCGGATCGCCGGGACGGGGGATGTCGAAGCCGTAATCGGACAATCCATCATAATCGATATCGTAGATGTCGATGGTTTCCAGCGCGAGCCCGTCTTCCTTGCGGACGCGGTTCCACGCATAGTCGACGCCAGCGAGCAGGACGTGTTCGACATTGCCGCCGGTGTTGAAATCGAACTGCAAATTGTTGTCGCTGGAGAGGACCTCCATCTGAGCGTAGCTGCCGCTGGCATAATTGCCGATCAGCCGCTGCTCTGCATCGAGATATGGGTTGGTCGGGTTCGAGTAGCTGTTCGGATAATGCGTGAAATAGGTCAGGTCTGAATCGATGTAGCGGCCCTTGAGGTTCAGCTTCACCGCATCCAAGAACCGGTGAGTGAACAGCGCGGAACCTTGCGCCAGGCGGCCATCATACCGGTCATAGCCGGGCTTGCCGATGAAAAGGCTGCTATCCAGCTGGCCGTTGGGATTGGGCAGAATAGTGCCGACCAGCGGCAGGAACTGCGAGGTCGAACCGCCGTCGTCCTCCTGGTACAGGCCAATCAGCGTGAACTCGGTATCCATGCTCGGTGCCCAAGTGAACGAGGGCGAGATCATCACCCGGTCATCATCCACGAAATCGGTCTGCGTCCCACTGTCGCGAAGGCGCGCGACGATCCGGCCTGCCACCGTGTCCCCAATCGGCCCTGTAAAATCGGCCAGCAGTTCCTTGCGATCATGTGAGCCATAGCGGATCGCCACCTCGCCTTCCGGAGTGAAATCGGGGGTCTTGGAGACGAGGTTGATCAGGCCGCCCAGCGATCCGGAGCCGAACAGGACCGATGAAGGACCGCGGATCACCTCGACCTGGCTGAAGTTGTAGGGGTCTGCCCGGATACTGGCATAGAAGCTGTAGATATCACGCATGCCGTCACGGAATTGCAGCGCATTCACGCCGCGCACGAAACCGCCATCCACGCGGCCATCGGGACCATAGGGATTCGAGTGAACACCGGCGACGTAGTTCAGCGTGTCGGAAATGGATATCGCGCCCTGCGCCTCGAAAAGTTCGTCTGTCACCACTGTTACCGGCTGCGGCACTTCAATGGCCGGCACATCCGTTTTCGTTGCACCTTCGCTCTGCAAGCGATCGCCGGTCACGATAATCCGTTCACGATCTGGCTGATCAGACGTTTGCGCATCCTGCGCAACAGCAACATTGGAAACGAGTGCGCTGCTGGCAACAAGCAGCGTAGTGGTAAGCTTCATTGAATATCCCTCACTTGCACGAATCACGTATAATGCGACTCGTTTGCAATACTGTTAGTGCGAGGGGTTCTCATTAGCAATGATAGATTGGGGAAACGCTGCTTGGATACCGTCTGACGCAGAAATCAGCGCCATGCGCGGATGCCGCCCCATCGGGATGCCATTCAGGGAGAGGGCCGACCTTCTTCCGCGCTAAATTTTCAGTTTATTGCAGGTCAAGTGCTGCAATCAGGCAGGCAACTGCTCCGCCTGCGTACGCTGGCGCAATTCGGCAGTCACGCTCAGCGTTTCGCCGATCAGCAGGATTGCAGGACCATCGCCGAGTGAAGTCTTCGCGGCGAGAGGCAGAAGATCGAGCCGGGTGATGAAACGCCGCTCTTCGGGCAGGCTTACGTTTTCCAGCAAGGCAACGGGCATCTCGCCCGCGATACCGGCATCCATCAGGCCACGTGCGATTGCTTCAGCGGAACGCTTGCCCATGTAGACCGCGAGCGTCGCCTCGGGATCAGCCAGTGCTTTCCAGTCGAGGTCCAGCAACTGGCCCTTGCGCGTATGCGCGGTCACGAAGGTGAGGCGGCGGGCAAGCCCGCGCTGGGTCAGCGATGCGCCAAGGCTGGCAGAGGCAGCGCTGGCTGCGGTGATACCCGGACATAACTGCACCCGAATGCCCGCATCGCGGCAAGCGGTCATCTCTTCGGTGGCACGACCGAAAATGGACGGATCGCCGCCCTTCAACCGGACCACCCTTTCTCCGGCCTGCGCCGCTTCGACCAGCAGAGTATCGATTGTTTTCTGCTCCTTCGAGTGGCGGCCTGCCCGCTTGCCAACGCTGACCAGCCGGACATGTGCCGGAACAAGGTCCAGCACACCGGGACCAACCAGTGCATCGTAAAACACCACGCTCGCCGCGCGGATCAGTTTTTCTGCCTTGCGGGTCAGCAGGTCGGGATCGCCGGGGCCTGCGCCAACCAGCCAGACTTCGCCGGGTTCGATCATTCTGCAGCCTCCTTCAAACGGGATTGCTGGTGTTCAAGCAGGCGGGAAAGAATGGGGCGGCAGGACCCGCAATTGGTGCCAGCGCAGGTTACCCTGCCTATCGCATCCACGTCCTCTGCGCCCTCGTCGATAGCTGCAACAATGGTTGCTTCGCCCACATCGTGGCAGACGCAAACCGTCGGCCCGGTATCGGGCGTCGGGGTGGCTGGTCGGCCTGCAAGAAGCTCCCCAATGCTTGCTTGCGGATTAGCGAACTGTCGCACAATCCAGTCACGATCAGGCAGCACACCGGTGCGGGTCAGGTAGAGCAGCGCTGCAGGCTCTCCGGCATCGTTGAACACTGCGATCCGTTGCATGCCGCGGACCATGTCGTTCACCTCGCTGCGCGGGCCTTGGGGGAGAAGTTCGTCCAGAGAGATTGTGTCGAAGCCCGCCAGTTCTGTCAGCCAGCCAGTTTCAATCCGGGAACTTGCCCAATAGAGCACCTGTGGCACAGCCCGCTCACGCGTGAGCAGGAAGGCACGCCATTCAGGTTGCACCGCCTCGATGGTGACCGGGACATTCTTGAATCCCGGCTGCCCCGAATGCGGGTCAGTTTGCGGATGGATCAGCTTTCCGGTGCGCCCCGCGCCGGAATTGGCGTCAGTGAAGTGCATCGGCACGAACAGCTGGCCATCGGTCTGCCCTTCATTCACCTGCACGCGATAGCAGCTGGTGCCATGTGCAGAGATCACGCTGGCGAAGCCCCCGTGCGTGAGGCCATTGGCTGCCGCATCAGCGGGTGAGACTTCCAGCTTCGGTTCGCGCCGGTGGCTGGAGAGCTTGGCACTGAGCCCGGTTCGGGTCATCGTGTGCCACTGGTCGCGATAACGCCCGGTGTTGAGCGTCAGCGGATAGCGGCTGGATCGCGAAGCCGGTTGGGGCTCCCGCACTGGCACAAGGGCAGCCTTGCCATCAGGCGTGGGGAATCCCGCCGCGCACGGATGCCGCCCTCCCCATTGGAACGGTGCCATTTCTGCATAGGCCGCATCGCTGCACTCTGCCCAGGCAGTAAGGTCCAGCAGCTTGCCATGATCTGCGGACAGCTGCGTCATCGCGGCATATTCACGGAAGATGTCAGCGGAACCAGAGAAGGCGAAAGCCTCGTCATGCCCAAGCCTTCGCGCCACATCGCAGATGATGCGCCAGTCTGCCCGCGCCTCCCCAGCTGGCGGAAAGATGGCACGCTGGCGAGATATGACGCGCTCGGAATTGGTGACGGTGCCGTCCTTCTCCCCCCAGCCCATTGCGGGCAGGCGGACGTGCGCCAGTTTCGCAGTGTCCGTGTCGGCAATCATGTCAGACACCACGACATTGGGGCACTTCACAAGCGCATCCCGCACGAAGGCTGCATCAGGCATGGAAACGGCCGGGTTGGTGGCCATGATCCAGACAAACTTTATGTCGCCGGAATGGACCGCGCGGAACAGGTCGACAGCCTTGAGACCGGGGCTTTCGCACAAGCCTGGAGCTTGCCAGAATTCGGAAACTGCCGCGCGTTCGGCTTCCGAGAAACCGAGGTGGCAGGCCAGCGTACTGGCGAGCCCGCCAACCTCGCGCCCGCCCATGGCATTGGGCTGGCCTGTCATCGAGAACGGCCCGGCACCCGGCCTGTTGATCCGGCCTGTGGCGAGGTGCAGGTTGATGATCGCATTGCCCTTGTCCGTGCCGCATACAGACTGGTTCGCGCCCTGGCTGAACAGCGTGACCATGCGCGGGCTTCCCGCGATCAGCTCAGCAAGGCGCGCAAACACGTCAGGCGCGATACCGTGCGAGCCTGCCTCCAAGGCGTCGAAGAAACCCGACGGCACATCACAATGCTGTTCGAGAAATGCGTCATCCAGAGCACCGCGTTCAGCCATCGCGGCCAGTAGCGCGTTGAACAAGGCCACGTCGCCATCAGGGGTGACCGGTATATGCAGGTCGGCCAGTTCGGCAGTCTCCGTGCGGCGCGGATCGATCACCACCAGCTTCGTGCCGTTCTCATCCCGCGCCTTTTCGATCCGCTGCCAGATCACCGGGTGGCACCAGGCGGTGTTGGAGCCGACCAGCAGGATCAAATCCGCCTCGTCGAGATCGGCATAGGAACACGGCACGATGTCCTCGCCAAAGGCCCGCTGGTGTGCCGCCACCGCGCTGGCCATGCACAGGCGCGAATTGGTATCGATATTGGCCGTGCCGACGAAGCCCTTGAGCAGCTTGTTGGCGACGTAATAGTCTTCCGTCAGCAACTGGCCCGAAACATAGAAGGCGACTGCATCGGGGCCATAACGCTTGATGGTATCGCGCATGCGGGCAGCCACATCATCAAGCGCAGTGTCCCAGCCAACAGCCTCGTCACCGATCATCGGCTGCAGCAGGCGGCCTTCCAGCCCGACAGTCTCAGCGAGGTGGGTACCTTTGGAACACAGCCGCCCCATGTTGGCGGGATGCGCCGGATCACCCGTGATCCGCACGGACCGCTCGCCTTCAAGGCTGGCCTTGATCCCGCAGCCGACCCCGCAATAGGGGCAGGTGGTGCAGATCGTCTCACCCATCGGTCAGGCGGCTTTCACCGGAGGGATGACCGCCTCGCGCAGCAGGTATATCCGGCCCCCGTCCACCTTCAGGTCGATTGTGGGCGTGCAGCCCTTGTCATCGCCCTGCGCCTCACCCGTGCGCAGCGAAATGCGCCAGTTGTGCAGCGGACAGGATACCGTATCGCCATGGACGATGCCCTGGCTGAGCGGACCCTGCTTGTGAGGGCACTTGTTGACCAGCGCGTAAAACTCGCCGCGCATGGTGTGGAACACGGCGATCTCGTCTGCCCCGGCGACGGGCAAGGTGCGCGCAGTGCCGGGAGCGATCTGCGAGGTCGGCCCGATATCGAGCCATTTGCCGACAGCAGCGGACATCATGCATTCTCCAGCGACAGGGGGCGCACTTCGGCGAGGTGGCTGTGCAGGTCCTTGTGCGCACCGCCGGCGCGATTGGCCCATGGATCGACCTGCCAGTATTTCTGGCTCAGGCGGAAACGCGCGGTGAGCCTGCCGATGCGCTTGGGATCGTCGAACAGCTGGGCCTTGATCCAGTCCAGCCCCTTGCGTTCGAGCCACGGTGCGGTGCGTTCAAGATAGTGCGCATCCTCTCGGTAAAGCTGGATGAAACCGGTGCAGACTTCGATCGCTTCCTCTTCGGTTTCCACCTTGCACAACAGGTCCGTTGCGCGGACCTTGATCCCGCCGTTGCCGCCGATGTGCAGCTCGTAACCGCTGTCCACGCAGATGATGCCGAAATCCTTGATCGTTGCTTCGGCGCAATTGCGGGGGCAACCGGATACGGCGATCTTGAACTTGTGCGGCATGTAACTGCCCCAGGTCATCTTCTCGATTCTAACGCCGAGGCCGGTGGAATCCTGCGTGCCGAAGCGGCACCATTCGCTGCCCACGCAGGTCTTCACCGTGCGCAGCGCCTTGCCATAGGCATGACCGGACACCATCCCTGCTGCATTGAGGTCAGCCCAGATGGAGGGCAGGTCTTCCTTCCTGATGCCGAACAGGTCGAGACGCTGGCCGCCTGTCACTTTCAGCGTACGCGCACCGTATTTCTCTGCCGCATCGGCGATCGCGCGCAGCTCGTTCGGGGTGGTGAGGCCGCCCCACATGCGCGGCACCACCGAATAGGTGCCATCCTTCTGGATATTGGCGTGCAGGCGCTCGTTAACGAAGCGGCTCTTCTCGTCATCCTGATATTCGCCGGGCCAGGCGCACAGCAGGTAGTAGTTGAGCGCAGGGCGGCAGCTGGAACAGCCATCGGGCGTGGTCCAGTGCAGTTCCTGCATCACCTGCGGGATCAGCTTGAGTTCCTTTTCAAGGATAAGGCGGCGCACGTCGTCATGGGTGAAGCTGGTGCATTTGCACATGGTGGCGGGGCCGCTTTCGACCGCGCCATCACCCAGCGTGATCGCCAGCAGGCTCTCGACCAGATTGGTGCAGGAACCGCAGCTGGCCGATGCCTTGCATGTGGAGCGCACGGCATCGACACTGTGCGAACCGGCATCGATGCAGGCGACCACCTGCCGCTTGGAGACGCCGTTGCAGCCGCAGATCTCTGCGTCATCGGAAAGCGCTGCAACGGCCTGGTTAGGGTCCGCAAGGGCACCCCCGCTGGCGAAGGCCTGCCCGAAGATCAGCCCTTCGCGGATGTCGGAGATATCCTCCTCCTTCTTCAGGAGGTCGAAATACCAGTTGCCGTCAGCCGTATCGCCGTAAAGCACCGCGCCGATCAGGCGGTTTTCCTTGAGCACGATGCGCTTATAAACGCCGCGCGCGGCATCGCGCATCACGATATCCTCGCAGCCATCGCCGCCCGAGAAATCGCCTGCCGAGAACAGGTCGATCCCGGAAACCTTGAGCTTGGTGGATGTGACGGACCCTTCATAGCCTGCAGGCGCATCGGTGAGATGACCCGCCAGCGTGCGGCACATGTCCCACAGCGGCGCGACAAGGCCATAGCACAGCCCGCGATGCTGCACGCATTCGCCCACGGCCAGGATATCCGGATCGGACGTGACCATATGGTCATCGACGATGATCCCGCGTTCGCATTCAAGGCCCGCCTGCTTCGCCAGGGCGGTGGCAGGGCGGATACCCGCAGCCATCACCACGATGTCTGCCTTGACCTTCGTACCATCTTCCAGCTCGATGCCGACCACCTTGCCTTCGACACCGTGGATCACCCTGGTGTTGGCACCGGTAAGGATTGTCTGGCCTCGGCTCTCCAGTTCCTGCCGCAACAGATAGCCCGCTGCTTCGTCCAGCTGGCGCTCCATCAGGGTGGGCATCAGGTGGACGACGGTGACCTTCATGCCGCGCAGCGAGAGGCCATGTGCTGCCTCCAGCCCCAGCAGGCCACCGCCGATCACCACCGCATCACCGCCCTGTTCGGCAGCGGCCAGCATCTTGTCGACATCGTCGAGATCGCGGAAAGTAACTACGCCCGCGAGGTCGTTGCCCGGAATGGGGATGATGAAAGGATCGGAGCCGGTGGCGATCAGCAGTTTGTCATAAGGCTCTTCATGGCCAGACCGCGTGCGCACAAGCTTGGCATCGCGATCGATATTTTCCACCGGATCACCGCCGATCAGGGTGATGGCATTGTCATCGTACCAGGCCTGATCGTTGATCACGATCTCGTCGAATGTCTTCTCGCCCGCCAGCACGGGGGAGAGCATGATGCGGTTGTAGTTCACGCGCGGCTCGGCACCGAAGATGGTGACGCTGTAGCGGCCTGGATCGCGAGCGAGGATTTCCTCCACCGCGCGGCAACCCGCCATGCCGTTGCCGATGACGACAAGCTTCTCGGTCATGCCGACTGCGCCTTCAAAACCGGTCTGGGCATTCACTTTCCTTCTCCTTTTCCCGCTGGTCTGCGGGTGGTGAACGCGCACGCAAAAAAGCCGCCTGATTTCGCCTCCATCGGGAGGGTCAACCGGCGGCCACGTTGCCACGCTGTCAGATTGTCCGGTCTCGCCATCTTGTCGGCCCCACGTTGGGCCGGGCGATTCCTTCAATTCACTGGTGATACACCAGTATGGGAGAGCGCGACAAGCATTTATTGCACTGCAACATTACTTGCCGCGCTCCCGGCATCGGGCTCAACGCCCAGCCATCAGAAGCCCCATTCGGCCTGCAACCAGAACTTCTTTGTATCCACCCCGAATCCCTTGGCGTTGTAGTTGGCATATTTTGCCAGGAGCCCCACAGGCCCGACGCGGAAGCCGAGCGAGGCGTCCACTTCGCTGCCATAGTCGATACCGCCGAAGTCGCTGTCGAAATCGTGATAGACGACGGTCGCGGTGACATTACCGATACCCGGAACGGTGAAGCCCTTCTTGAGAGACACGTTGTAGTCGCGGATGCCGTTGGCGGGTGTGTTGAGGAACAGGTCTGCCCATCCCTGGAAGGCGTGCAGAGTGGCCATCGGAGTCTGGAAAGATGCGGTGCCGCCATCGCTGCCCAGTTCCTCATAGCCGGCGGTCAGGGTGAAGCCTGCCACACTCGCGCCAGCCGAAAAGCTCAGGAAATCGGCGTTGTAGTCCGTCGGGTTGCCACCGGCATCGGCCTGCGTGGCATAGGTGCCTGACAGGTTCAGGCTGGCACCTGCACCGAGCGGAATGCTGGAACTGGCAGTGAGGCCGAATGTCTGGCTCGACCACCCAACCCGGGTTTCGTAGTCGATGATGTAGGAGAACGCCGTCAGCTCCACCACATCGAGGTCCGCACCAAGGTTGAGGAAGATGAAATCCCCGTCAAACTTGGCGTTGGGACTGTCCGAACCGAAGATCGTGCGTTGGGAAATGGCCCAGAACGCGTCGGCCTTCACCGGGCCCGATCCAACCTGCAGGCGCGCCGCATCGAAGGTCTGCTCGTTCTGGCGCCAGCCGACATTGCCCACGAAACGGGCGTTGCCCATGATCACGCGCTGGCGGCCGACTGTGCCGGTGAAACCGTCATCTGAATAAGAGACCTGCGCCCGGTTCAGTTCCAGAGATTCCGGGTCAGGGACAATGGAGAATGGCTCCACGCCATTGCCCGGGATCGTGTCGTTGAAATCATCGACCAGCGCCAGCGTGCCCTCGCCTTCGACAAGCACCTTGAAGCCCTTGTGCGCCACTTCGGCACCCAGCCTTGCGCGCATTGTCAGCGCATCGGCATTGCCCAGGGCGTTGTCCTGGTCGACGGTTTCATAGCGCAGCCGCGTGGTGGCCTGGATATCGAGGGTCCAGTCCTCCTCCAGCACGATGGGATCGCCCAGCCCGGCATACGCAGGCGTAGCGGTGGCAAAAACGGAAGCAGCAGCAAGAAGGCAGATTTTGTTACGCATAGCGGGGTCCTCCCTTGGCCGCCCACAGGAGGGCAACCGTCCGAACTGGAATGAGAGGCGAGCCCCGTTGCCCGCCGGCTGCCGGAGAAATCCGGCGATGTCAGTTGGTTCGCGAAGGCGGCGCCCTTGCCGCCTCCCGCCTTCCCCCAGAGCCTCCCCCAAGGCTGGATGATCAGGCTGCCTTTGCGGCTGGCCCATGGTCATATTCGGCAAGGAAGTGCAGCACTTCCTGCCGGTAACGATAGAACTTCGGATCTTCGAGCAATTCCTTGCGATTGCGCGGGCGCGGCAGGTCCACTTCCAGCACCTTGCCGATGGTGGCGCGCGGGCCGTTGGTCATCATCACGACCTTGTCCGCCAGCAGGATCGCCTCGTCCACGTCATGCGTCACCATGATGGCTGTCACCTTGGTGCGGTTCCATGTTTCGACCAGCACATCCTGCAAATCCCACCGCGTCAGGCTGTCGAGCATGCCGAAGGGTTCATCCAGCAGCAGCAGGCGCGGGCTCAGCGCAAAGGCGCGGGCAATGCCGACACGCTGGCGCATGCCGTTGGACATTTCCGCCGCCATCTTGTCCTTCGCATCGCCAAGGCCCACGCGGTCGAGGTAATAGTCCACGATATCGCGGCGCTCACCCTTGCTGGCGTGCGGATAGACCCGCTCCACCCCAAGGGCCACGTTCTCGCGCGCCGTAAGCCAAGGCATCAGGCTGGGCGCCTGGAACACCACCGCCTTGTCCGGCCCGGCAGCGCTGATCTCGCGATTGTCGAGCACGATTCCGCCGCCGGAAATTTCATTGAGGCCCGCGGCCATGGTCAGCACGGTGGACTTGCCGCAGCCCGAATGTCCGATCAGCGAAATGAACTCGCCCCGGTCCATCAGGAGGTTGAAATCCTCCACCACCTTCAGCGGCCCCTTGGGCGTGGGATAGACCTTGTCGAGCTTGAAGAATTCCAGATAGCGCTTGTTCACCGCGCTTTGTGCCGCATCGCGATAGGCCTGCGGCGGCGGGGCGAGGTCAAGCGGGGTGACATTGGGCAGGTCCACACCGCTTTCACCCACAGTGCCACTCTCGGAATTGAGGTTGCCGAGATAGGATACGATCTGCTTGCGCAGCTTCTGGAAATGCACGTCGTCATTCACGGCCTCGCGATCACGCGGGCGAGCCACATCGACATCCCATATCTTGCCAATCCGTGCCGCGGGCGAAGGGGTGAGCACCGCGACACGGTCAGCCAGCAGCAGCGCTTCGTCCACGTCATTGGTGACGAGCAGGATGGTGCGCCCTTCCTCCTTGCGAATGCGTTCGATCTCGTCCTGCAGCTTGGCGCGGGTGAGGGCGTCGAGCGCGGAAAGCGGTTCGTCCAGCAGGAGGATTTCCGGTTCCATGGCGAGCGCGCGGGCCACGGCGACACGTTGCCGCATACCGCCGGAAAGCTGCGCCGGCTTGCGGTCCATCGCATGGCCGAGGCCGACCAGTTCCACCTTCTGCTTCACCAGCGCGGCCCGCTCTGCCTTGGACTTGTCCTTGTGCACCGCATCCACCGCGAGCGCGACATTCGCCGCAACCGAAAGCCAGGGGAACAGCGAGTAGGACTGGAACACCAGGCCGCGATCCTTGCCCGTGCCTTCGATGGGCCTGTCCTTCAGCAGGATCTCTCCTGCATCGGGTTGCACAAGGCCGGCCACCGAATTGATCAGCGTGGTCTTGCCTGCGCCGGAAAAGCCCAGGATCGCCACGAATTCGCCTTCGGCCACGTCAAGGTCGATGCCGCCAAGAACGTGCGTGGTATCGCCCGACTGGCCATCATAGGATTTGGTGATGCCCCTAAGGGAGAGGATCGGAGTGTCTGTCATGGCCATCCTCACACCGTGCGGTTCTTGGAAACAAGCGTCTGCAGTGCCATCATGATCCGGTCGAGACCGAAGCCGATGAAGCCGATCACCACCACCGCGAACATGATGCGCGCGAGCGACTGGCTCGAGCCGTTCTGGAACTCGTCCCACACGAATTTGCCGAGGCCGGGGTTCTGCGCGAGCATTTCTGCCGCGATCAGCACCATCCAGCCTACGCCCAGCGAAAGGCGCATGCCGGTAAAGATATAAGGTAGCGAGGCAGGCAGGACGAGGCGGGTCAGCTTGGCAAACCAGCCCAGCTTGAGCACGCGGCCCACGTTCAGCAGGTCCTTGTCGATGCTGCTGGTCCCTACCGCCGTGTTGATCAGCGTGGGCCACAGCGAGCACAGCATCACCACCAGTGCAGAGATGATGAAGGCCTTGGGCAGCAGCGGGTCGGCGCTGCTGACAACCGCGGAAATCACCATTGTCACGATCGGCAGCCACGCCAGCGGGCTGACCGGCTTCATGATCTGGACCAGCGGGTTGATTGCGGCGTTCACCACCGGGGACAGGCCGCAGACAAGCCCGATGGGAACTGCAAGAGCCGTGGCCAGGAAGAATCCCAGCGCCACGGTCTGCAGCGAGGTTATGATCTGGTCAAGGAAGGTGGGCGGGCCGTTATAGTCGAAGTCGGTCACACGTTCGGGGGTGCCTGCTTCGATATAGGCTGCGTTGCGCGCATCCTGATCGGCATAGAACTGCGCTTCCACCTCGTTGGCGGCTGTCCATTCCTCATAGAGCGCCACGCCCTGTCCTGCCACTTCCACCGGACCCGGCAGGGCGCCCAGCGAAGTATCAACCTGCGGCGCCAGCACCGCCCAGAGCCCCAGGAAAACGAGGATGCCGAGGACAGGCGCGCCGAAACCTTTCAGCAGCTTGGCACCCTTGCCGGCGAGGAACGGTGCCTTGACCGCCCTCGCTTCGCCCGCGCTGTCGGGAGACACGGTGGTGGCCGTGTTCGCTGACGGAGCGGGAGCCGCCGCGGCGGCCTCCTCCCTGTCCAGCTTCGCGTCCGCATATGCAGTTGCCATTGTCGTGGTTCCTTCGTTCATTGTCTCTGTCAGCTGCCGGTCACGCCCGAAGCGGACACGCGCTGGCCCTGCTGCAGGCCGATGGTGAATTTGGACAGGTATGCGTTCGGCTGGCGGCCATCATAGGTGATGCCGTCGATGAAACCGGACTGCGGCTCACGGAAGCCATCGGTCTCAGGCACGTCGCCCTGCTCGATCACACCGCTCTCGACCAGCTGGTTGGCAGCGCCGAGATACAGGTCCGGGCGGTAGACCGCGCGGGCGGTTTCGAAATACCAATCGTCGCTCTTGTCCTCGGCGATCTGGCCCCAGCGGCGCATCTGGGTAAGGTACCAGATGGCATCCGAGTAATAGGGATAACCAGCGTATTTATCGAAGAAGATGTTGAAGCCTTCCGCCGGTCGGGTGTCTCCCTTCTCGAAGGTGAACACGCCGGTCATCGAAGCCGCAATCACTTCGGCATCGGCACCCACATAGTTCGGACGGCTCAGTATCTCCACGGCTTCGGCGCGATTGGCGCCGCCATCGGCATCCAGCCATTCCTGCGCCCTGATGATGGCCCGCAGCAGGGCGGCGGTGGTGGCCGGGTACTTTTCGGCAAAATCCTCGCGCAGGCCGAAGACCTTCTCGGGGTTGTCGTTCCAGATCTGGTCGTCGGTGATCACCGGAACGCCGATGCCCATGAACACCGCCTGCTGGTTCCACGGTTCGCCGACGCAATAGCCTTCGATGGTGCCGGCTTCCATGGTCGCGGGCATCTGCGGCGGAGGAGTGACCGAGAGGTTCACGTCGGCAGAGACCGTGCCGCTGACATCGCCGTCGGTATAGTAGCCGGGGTTCAGCCCGCCTGCTGCCAGCCAGTAGCGCAGCTCGTAATTGTGGGTCGATACGGGGAAGACCATGCCCATGTTGAAGGGCTTGCCCTCGGCCTCGAACTGTTCGACCACCGGCTTGAGGTGCGAAGCGGAGATCGGATGGACCGGATTGCCATCCGCATTCTCAGGCAGGTCATCGCGGATCATTTCCCACACGCGGTTGGACAGGGTGATGGCGTTGCCGTTGAGATCGAGGCTGAGCGGCGCGATCAGGTCTGCCTGCGTGCCGTAGCCGATGGTGGCGGCGATCGGCTGGCCGGCGAGCATGTGCGCGCCATCCAGCTGTCCACCGATCACGCCATCGAGCAGGACTTTCCAGTTGGCCTGCGGCTCCAGCTGCACGTTCAGCCCTTCCTCGGCAAAGAAGCCCTTCTCCAGCGCAATGGCCAGCGGAGCCATGTCAGTCAGCTTGATGAAGCCGAGCTTGAGATTGGGCTTTTCGATCGCGCCGTCGAGATTGGCCGCAGCGATATTCGCACCCGAGCCATCGCCGCTGCCGCCGCCCGATCCGCAGGAAGCGAGCGCCAGGCTGGCAATGCCCGCCATGGCGGCGAAAGTGAGGCGCGTGGTGAACTTGCGGCGCGAAATGCTCATCGAAACCCGTCTCCAGATCGGCGCGGAACGCAAAAAAGCCGCCTCGACATGGACCCGTTGAAAGGACCAGATCGGGCGGCGACGTTGCCACGCAATGTTAATGACGATCGAGGCTTCCGGCTCTCATCCCTCCATGGATGCGGCTGCCTCGTTCGCCTCTCGGGATAAGCGATTCGGCCCGATCCAGTAAAGGGGTTTTTGCAGTGCAGCGTAATTTTTTCCTCAATCGAGGGCTGCCAGATAACCTGTGATATCCTCCGGATCGAAGGTTCGGCCATCGAAAAAACTGTTTTTTGACAAAGTGATGGAACCTTGCTGCGAACCTACCTGTGTTAATTGGGACACGCTGCCTTCAACCTTTGAGTTGGCTGCAGGCAGATCGTCCCCGGTCGATCGTACTGCACTGCGGTATACGTCCGGACGAAACACGGCAGCGGCCTTGCGGGCATCGTCTGCATCGAATTCGACATGGTCCCAGCGGACCATCTGGGAATAGAGCCAGCTCGCCTGGCTGACCCAGGGAAAGTTCGCCACTTCGCTGTACTGGAACATGAAATCGGGAAAGTGCACCGCCTCGCCGCCATGGGACAGCACCAGCCTGTCCGAAATGGCCCGCGCGACGAGCGATTCGTCCGATCCGATGTAACGGTTGTCAGCCAGTATCCGTGCGTTGAGCGCAAGGTTGGCCGGATCCACGAAGTGCCTGCCTGCCTTGCGCATGGCCCGGATCAGGGCCTCTACCTCCGGCCGCTTCTGCTCGAGTACCGGGGCCCTCATGGCGAGCACCTTTTCCACGCCGCGCCGCCAGATCTGTGCCGTAGCGAGCACCATCCGGCCAACGTCGCGTTCCACGCAAACACTGTTCCAGGGCTCGCCGACGCAGGCCCCGTCGATCTCGCCACTGGCCATCGCATCGGCCACGAAAGGCGGCGCAACGGTGACGATCTCCACATCCTCGTCGGGCCTGATCCCGCAAGCGGCCAACCAGTAGCGCAGCTTGTAATTGTGGCTGGAATAGCGGTGCACCACGCCAAAGCGAAGCCGCCGACCCGCACTGCGCGCCGCTGCCACCTGCGCCTTGAGCGCCGCGCCCACCCTTGCCGGATCGCCGAAACCGGGCGCATCGCAAACCTTGTCCGCCAGCGTCTTTGCCAGTGTGATGCCGTTGCCATTAAGGCCAAGCACGAAAGGCGCGACCAGCGGCTGCGCCGGCCTGCCCCGCCCCAGCGTTGTGGCGATGGCAAGCGGAGCCAGCATGTGCGCCGCGTCGCTATGGCCGTAAAGCAGGCGATCCAGCACCGTGGCCCAGCTGACATCCTTCAGGAACGTCAGGTGCAGGCCTTCTTCTTCGGCAAAGCCGTGCTCCTGTGCCAGGATCGGCAGGCAGGCATCGACCAGCGGCAGGAAACCGATTGTCAGCTCTCTCGTCGGCATTTCCGGCTCAGTCTCCCATCAGGTCATGCGCGGTGACCAGCGCCTCGGCGATGCTCACGATGCGGCGGTTGGAGGACATGGCCTTGCGCCGCAATTCGGCATAGGCCTCGGGCTCGCTCAGGCCCTTGCTGTCCATCAGGATGCGCTTGGCCCGGTCCACCGTATCCCGTTCCGCGAGCTTGCCCTTGGCTTCGGCAAGATCGCTTTGCAGCCGGGCAAAGGCGTTGAAGCGGCGCACTGCAAGGTCGAGCAGCGATTTGATGCGGTTGCTGGCCAGGCCGTCCACGACATAGGCGGAAACACCGGCATCGATGGACGCAGCAATCGCATCGTCATCGCTTTCGTCAACGAACATGGCGATGGGCCTGGCCAGAGCGCGGCTGACCGCGAAATATTCCTCGAGGATATCGCGAGACGGGTTGCCCAGGTCGATCAGGACTATGTCCGGCCCGATCTCCTCGATCCGCGCCAGCAATCCCTGACGTTCGGTCAGGATGTGGATTTCCGGATTGTCCAGCTCAGCAAGTCCCTCCTCGATAATCGAGGCGCGAACAGCGCTTTCGTCGACAATGGCGATTTTCATGATGGGCGCGTATTGCACTGCAGCATGGTTGTTTGGCAATGAAGAATTGGTCAGATTATAAAGTGCCAAGGGTAAGACGATCTTTCAAACCACCTTCGTCACCCCAACTGATGATTATTGGCTGCACATTGATCGCATTATCGTCCCGCCGCTCACTTTTTGCCCCACATTCCACTCGACTTCGCGTTCATTCCAAGCATTGCTGCGGTAAGGGCGGCGAGAATGAACTAACCAGTTCGCGACCTTGCCCGGCAGCGGCAAGACCGATGCCCGGGCAGTGGGTGGTGGGAGCAGCAAAGGTCGCTGCTCCGATCAACGCAGAACCCACCCATGACTAAACAGACCAAGCCCAAGTCTAGGCGCCGCTATGCGCGCAAACCCAAATTAGCGAACCAGACCGCTTCGTCAGTGGATAAGAAGACACTAACCGCCAGGAAGACCACGAAGATCGCCAACGTGATTGCCCTGCTCCAGCGCCATCTCGACGATCTGATCTTGAACCTCGGGCGCGATCCTGTTCCATACCCGGCTTGGTGCTGATGGCCTGTCTGCCAGTGTCTCCGGCCCGCCTTCAGGGTAGCGGTCATACCAGCGGTAGAAGGTCCAGCGTGCCACGCCGAACTGGTCCGGCGTGCGTTTGGCGGGCAGGTGCGACTGTTCGACGAGCTTGATGATCTCCAGCTTCTCGGATGCGGGGGATCTCATTCGTCGTCTCCCCCATCCGCGATCATGCTTTTTTTGAGCAACCGGTTCTACAAGGTGAGGTCGGCCACGCACTCCTTCGGATCGCGGGCCTCGCGGCGCAGATCCTTCACCTCGTCCGTGGTAGCAGCACGGGTCGTGTCACCGGCTAGGCGATGCTTGCCAGCCTCCATGAACTCCTTGGTCCAGGTGTAATACAGGCACTGCGCAATGCCTTCCCTGCGGCACAGCTCCGCGATGGAGTCATCACCGCGCAGGCCGTCGAGCACGATCCTAATCTTGCCTTCGGCTGAAAAGTGTCGACGGGTCTTGCGGCGGATGTCCTTCACACCTGTTCGGCGGGCAATCTGGACTTCGAGGATTTGGGCTTCATCTTCGTTCCTTCGTCACTACGACGAAGCCCAAATCCTCCTTAACTTACAACCTCAAGTCTGTGCCAGAGGTGCTGACGGGGGACAGGCAGTTGAAGGTCCGTGATACCAATGCATCCCGGCCCTTACCGATGAGAAACTCATCCTGCCGGGAAACGACCAGATTGCCATTGGCCGCATTGACCGAAACGCTGGTGCCGCCCCGGCCATGCCCCGCGCCGCCCAGCTGCCCTGATCCGCCCAGAATATTCGCCGAACCGCGAAGAAGACCCGCACCCTCACCGGTGAAAATCGCAACCATCCAAACCCATCCCGTCTATCGAATTGGCAGCAACGTCACGCGTTCGCGAAGGACTGCCCATCAGTTAATCAGACGGAACTCCGATTTGTTTAGCCAATGATGTGAAAATTTCGATATCAATGGGCAAGATTGCCAAAACTTCTTATGTAATTCTGATAGATATCAGTCCTCTGAATAATTCGCCCAAAGCGACAAATTCGATCGCGCAATGGTCCAGCCCATTCCAGCAACTCTGCCGGATCTCACAGCCTATAAGGCAGCGCCCCAGACAGATCTCACCAATGAGTGCTTTTTACAGGAAGTGCACAAGCGGCATTGCCCCCGTCGGTGCTGTCAGTCCAATCGCAACTCTTCTCCGATCGACGGAGCTGTCCCCTTCCCAACCACAGGTCAGGCCACAAGATTCTGCCACTCAGCCAATGCAGTTGAGCGGGCGACCTTTTAAGTCTGGCGATCGACGAGATGGCGATCCAGGTTGAATCGGTTGTGGGCGTTGGCGTGAACGGAAGCGAATTTCTGTAGCGACTTCATCTGTCGAAATCTGAGCTTCACACGCCTCCGTCGTCGGAACCGCAGATGGCTGTTCTTGGCCCGGTTTTTGAGCCATCTCCCCAGCTGGCGACGATCTACAACGCCAATATCCTTCATGGCAGCAGGTCCTCGACATTCCGCAACGACAGCGGAAAGCGGACGTACATCATGACGACAAGCCAGATCACTTCGGGTAAGGAATTGAAGTAGCGAAACGGGCTGGCTGGTTTACGGGGGCGAGGCATGGCGCTGCCCCACCCGGCACGGTTCAGAATTCCGGAGGTGCTCTTGGTCTGACAGAAACCTGGGGGTGAATGGCGGAGCGGGAGGGATTCGAACCAAGTATCTATCAAGTTGTTTTTGCTATACTTTGTAGGAAGAGCTTGCGAATTATGCC
>JAUIJI010000039.1 GCA_030431435.1 Alphaproteobacteria bacterium
ACCACATGGATGTGGTGACGGTGGCGGTACTGTCATCCTGCACCGCGATCACCCGCAAGCCGTTGTCGAGCGTCCACTGGGTGAACTCGATCGGCGGAGCGACCAGCGCGCCATCGCTTGCCTCTTCGTGGTGCTCGGCCAGTGTGGGTGCGGAAAGGGCAAGCGCACCAATGGCGGCGCAAGCGGCAAGAAGCCTCGATTTCATGGCAGGTCAGTCCCCGGAACAGATCATTGGTTTCAGGCTAAACTAGTCAGGTCCCCGGCGACAAGCCCCGCGAGCCTCGACGACCCGCTGATCCTGCTCGACCAGCGACATGGGTAGCGCAGAGCGAATAAAATCACCGCCCGCCCTTGCCCTTGCCCCCCGGTCCATGCTTAGGGGCCGCATGCAATTTCGCTGCACTGCAACATCGCAGCGCCAATCCATGGATCAAAGCTCATGTTCGATACCACCACGCTGAAGCGTGACTGGCTGGCCAATCCGCGCAAGGAAATCCTCGCCGGGATCGTCGTCGCCCTCGCCCTTATCCCCGAAGCGATCGGCTTTTCGATCATCGCTGGCGTCGATCCGCGGGTGGGCCTCTATGCCTCGATCACCATTGCCATGGTGATCGCGCTGACGGGTGGGCGGCCCGGCATGATCAGTGCCGCGACTGCCGCAGTGGCCGTGGTGGTGGTGCCGCTGGTGCGAGACCACGGGGTGGAATACCTCTTCGCCGCCACCATACTGATGGGCATTTTCCAGGGCATCGCGGCGATCCTGCGGCTGGACCTGCTGATGCAGTTCGTCTCGCGCTCGGTCATCACCGGCTTCGTCAACGCGCTGGCGATCCTGATCTTCATGGCGCAGCTGCCGCAGCTGATCGGCGTGCCGTGGATCACCTATCCGCTGATCGCGGGGGCGCTGGCGATCATCTACCTGCTGCCGAAGCTGACCACTGCCGTGCCCAGCCCGCTGGTAGCCATCATCGTGGTGGGCGCGATCACCATCGGCCTCGACATGGATGTGAACACGGTGGGCGACATGGGCGAACTGCCCGAAGGCCTGCCCTATTTCGTGCTGCCCGATGTGCCGCTGACATGGGAAACGCTGCAGATCATCGCGCCTTATGCTGCGACGATGGCAGCAGTCGGCTTGCTCGAAAGCCTGCTCACCGCGCAGATCGTTGACGACATGACGCATACAGACAGCGACAAGAAGCGCGAGTGTGCCGGACAAGGCGCAGCCAATGTCGTGGCGGCATTGTTCGGCGGCATGGGCGGCTGCGCGATGATCGGCCAGTCGGTGATCAACGTCACCTCCGGCGGTCGCGGGCGCTTGTCGACTTTTGCTGCGGGCCTGACGCTTTTGATCCTGCTTGCCGCGCTTGGCCCCATTGTAGGTCAGATCCCCATGGCAGCGCTGGTGGCGGTGATGATCATGGTCTCGATCGGCACCTTCAGCTGGAATTCGATCCCCAATCTGCGCCACCATCCGTGGCCGTCGAGCGTGGTGATGGTGACGACCGTGGTGGTCGTGGTCGCCACGCATAACCTTGCCATGGGCGTGCTTGCAGGAGTGCTGCTGTCGGGCATCTTCTTCACCGCCAAGGTGCGCACCATGTTCAGCGTGGTCCGCACGCGCGAGCCTGAGCAGGCGGTCTATACCGTCACCGGCCAGATATTCTTCGCCAGCGTCGATTTGTTCGAGCGCCAGCTTGGCCCCGAAGGCCAGTATGAAGACGCCTCCGATCACGTGATGATCGATGTGTCCGGCGCGCATTTCTGGGATATCTCGGCCACCGCCGCGCTTGACAAGGTGGTGGAGCGCATGCGCCGCCACGGCCGCAGCGTACAGGTGCGCGGGCTCAATACCGCCAGCGCGGACCTGGTCGACAAGTTTGCGCTTACCGACAAGACCGGCGTTGAGATCGGTCTTGCGCCGCATCCCTAGGGCACAGCATCCCTAAGCCGGTATCGCCACAGGCTGCCGTCATGGTAGGGGTGCCGCCCGAATGATGGAAACGATCGCCTGGTTCGAACAGACCGGTATCAGCCGCTGGGTGCGCGAGGATTTCTTCGCTTACTTCATCCTGCTCATCTTCCATGCATGGGGTATGGCACTGCTGGTGGGCGGCGGCATGGCGATCCAGTTGCGCGTGCTGGGCGTGGCCCGCCAGACCCGGCTTTCGCGCTGGACCGGCCTGTTCCCGTGGATGAAGCTGGGCGCGCTGCTGGCCATCGTGTCGGGCCTGGGCCTGCTTGCTGGCTATCCGGCGAAGGCGCTCACCAACTGGGTTTTCGCGCTGAAATTCGTGCTGCTGATCGGTGCGGCGTGGCTGACTGCGAATATAGCAAAGGTCAGCTTCGACAAGGGCGTTGAGCCTGTCACTCTGGTGAAACTGCAGGCGGCGCTGGCACTCCTCATGTGGATCGGCGCGATCGCTTGCGGCAAGCTGCTGCTCTATACCAACTCCATGCTGCTCACCACTGACGTGATCTTCGAGGCCGGGTGACGCGCATGGCCTATCCGCAAGACAATCTCCTCGATCCCGTCGCCATCGTGAATTTCGCGATCGACACCGGCATATTCGACTTCGCCTATTCGGCATGGGGCTGGCCGATTGCCGAGATCGTGCATTTCGTGGGCCTGTGCCTGCTGATCGGCACGGTGGGCGTGGTCGATCTTCGCATCCTCGGCTTCATGCGCGGCATTTCTCTGCCCGCGCTGCACAAGGTGGTGCCGTTCGGCGTGCTGGGCTTCGTCCTCAATGTGGCAAGCGGGACGGTGTTCGTCGCATCCTCGCCAGACCAGTATCTCTACAATCCGGCATTCCAGATAAAGATGGTGCTGATCGCGCTCGCTGGCGTGAACATGATGCTGTTCTACCTTACCACCGCTGGCAAGCTGAAGCGGATGCGTCCGCTTGCGCAGGCCCCGCGCCGGGCAAGGATCTTTGCCGGGATAAGCCTGACAAGCTGGATTCTGGTGATCGCCTTTGGCCGCGTGATTACCGCGTTCCGGCCGCCCGCATGGTTCTGGTGCGGCTGGTGCGGCTGAGTCCGGAGACAGGACCTAGTCGCTCGTGGTCTGGTATCCGGGCCAGACGACAACCTGGGCCACCTTCACGATACCCTTGTCATTGTCGAAGGTGAGCGCGGGCGAGCCGTGCAAGCGCCAGCCATCCTCGAGCGCCTGTGACACGCGCTCGCAAAAGGCCTTGTCATCCGTTCCGGTAAGGCAGCGATAGATCAGTTTTCCGTCAGGTGGCGCATTGCGCATGGCGAGTTCTCCCGGTCAGAGGATATATTTCGATAGGTCAGCATCGCCGGCAAGCCCTGCCAGCCTGTCCTTCACATAGGATGCATCGATGGTGACGTGCTCACCCTTGCGATCCTCGGCGTCGAAGCTCAGTTCCTCGAACAGCTTTTCCATCACCGTCTGCAAGCGGCGTGCGCCGATGTTCTCGACGCTTTCGTTCACTTGCGCGGCGATCTTCGCCACTTCGGCAATCGCCTCTGCACCCATTTCGACGGTCACCTCTTCGGTCCCTATCAGGGCGCGGTACTGCTCGACCAGGTTGGCCTTGGTCTCGGACAGGATGCGGACGAAATCTTCCTCTGTCAGGCTGCGCAACTCGACACGGATCGGCAGGCGGCCCTGCAATTCGGGCAGCATGTCCGAAGGCTTGGAGACATGGAACGCGCCGCTGGCGATGAACAGCACGTGGTCGGTCTTCATTGGGCCGTATTTGGTGGCCACGGTTGTGCCTTCGATCAGCGGCAGCAGGTCGCGCTGCACGCCTTCGCGGCTGACCGATCCACCGCGCACGTCGCTGACGGCGATCTTGTCCACCTCGTCAAGGAAGACGATCCCGTTGGTTTCCGCATTGGCCAGCGCCACGCGGGCGACATCGTCCTGGTCCATGCGCTTTTCGGCTTCTTCATCGACCAGCTTGTCCCACGCATCGGGAACTTTCAGCTTCTGCTTCTTCCTGGGCGGCCCGCCAAAGGCCTTGCCCATCATTTCCGACAGATTGATCATGGTTGCGCCGCCGCCCATGCCGGGAATGTCCATCTGCATCCCGCCTTGTTCGGAGACTTCGATCTCGACCTCGGTATCGTTCATCGAGTTGTCGACGATGCGTTGGCGGAAGCTCTCGCGCGTGGCCGAGGAGGCGCTTTCGCCCACCAGCGCATCGAGCAGGCGCTCCATTGCCGCCTGACTTGCTGCCTCGCGAACGGATTCGCGGCGGCGGTCCTTCTCCAGCCGGATCGCTTCTTCAACTAGGTCGCGCGCAATCTGTTCGACGTCGCGCCCGACATAGCCGACCTCGGTGAACTTGGTCGCTTCCACCTTCACGAACGGGGCGTGAGCCAGCTTGGCCAGACGGCGGCTGATCTCGGTCTTGCCGCAACCGGTGGGGCCGATCATCAGGATGTTCTTGGGCGTGACCTCGTCGCGCAAGTCAGCGTTGAGGCGTTGCCGCCGCCAGCGGTTGCGCAAAGCCACGGCCACGGCGCGCTTGGCGTCCTTCTGGCCGATGATGTGTTCATCAAGTGCGGCGACAATCGCCTTGGGGGTGAGGGTGTCGGTCATTCTCTTCTCACTCCCCCTCCCGCTTGCGGGAGGGGGTTGGGGGGTGGGATTTGCGAGGGCGGGACTTGCCCACCCCCAGCCCCTCCCGCAAGCGAGAGGGGAGTAATAGGTTCAAAGCGTTTCCACCGTCACATTGCCATTGGTGAAGACACAGATTTCGGCCGCAACGGCCATGGCCTTGCGCGCCAGTGTTTCGGCATCTTCCTCGTAATCGGAGAGCGCGCGGCCCGCAGCCAGCGCATAATTGCCGCCAGAGCCGATCGCGGTGATGCCGCCTTCGGGCTCCAGCACATCGCCATTTCCGGTCAGCACCAGCAGCGAATCCTTGTCCGCCACGATCATCAGCGCTTCAAGGTTGCGCAGATACTTGTCCGTGCGCCAGTCCTTGGCGAGTTCGACTGCCGCGCGCAGCAACTGGCCGCTGTGCTGTTCCAGCTTGCGTTCCAGCCGTTCGAACAGGGTGAAGGCATCGGCGGTGGCACCCGCGAAACCCGCAATCACCTTGCCATCATCACCGATGCGGCGGACCTTGCGGGCATTGGGCTTCATCACCGTGTTGCCCATCGAGACCTGCCCGTCGCCGGCGATCACCGTCTTGCCGCCGCGCTTGACGCCAATGATGGTGGTACCGTGCCACTGGACGAGGCCGTGACTGTCTGAAGAATTGCTCATGCTGCGCCATATGGGGCGCGCTGCGCGAGGCTGCAAGCGGTGGAACGGGCTGTTAGCGCCCGCCCATGCCGGTGCCGACGGTGCCGATATTGCCGAACAGGTCTTCCAGCAGGCCGCGCTCGATACCCAGCGTTGGCGTGGCATCGCTGTCGGGCTCAAGCCGCACGACCTGCTCCATGCCCGTGCGTTCGGCGGAGACGACATTGCCTGCCTCGTCAAAGCTGATCGCCAGCACCTGGTGACTGGCAATCTTGGGCGTGGTGAAGGGTGCCTGCTCCGTGCGGCTGGATACGTAATACCAGATGGGATCGCCATACTGGCTGGTCAGCGTGGGGCGGCCCAGCGTTCCTTCCACCGATTGGCGGTTATCGATGCCCGGCTGCACGGATTGCACCAGGATTTCATCCACCAGGTAGCCGCGCGAATTCTCGATGGAGGAACAACCCGCCACCAGTCCCAACGCGCCGAGTGCGCCGATTATCCGCAAGCTGGCATGCATCTTGGCTTCTTTTCCTTCAATCTTCGCTACTGCAGGGCAAGCCGCACATTGTCTGGCAGCCTGCGCATACTATATCTTCGCCGCAAGCCTTACGGGCTGGCGTGCGCCCATGCAATCCCGCTGGCAGCGTGCTTGCCCGGATCGCTTCGGCATTTGCCATTGCCAAGCACCATTGAATGGCCGCTTAACGGCGGCGAAGACAAGAGAAGACCCGGCCATTGTCCTTCCTTTCCCGCCTTTTCGGCACACAATCCGATCCGCGTGATGCGCTGCGTCCGCTGTGGTTCCGGGTGGTGGAGATCAGCCGCCTGCCCGAATATTACGCGCGCAGCGGCGTGGCGGATTCGCTGGACGGGCGCTTCGACATGGTCGTGAACGTGCTGTCCATCACCCTGCTGCGGATGGAAGCGAGCCGTAACCTCGCCCGCAAGTCAGCGCTTCTCACCGAACTGTTCGTTGACGACATGGATGGCCAGCTGCGCGAAAGCGGCGTGGGCGACATCGTGGTGGGCAAGCATATGGGCAAGCTGATGAGCGCGCTAGGCGGCCGCATCGGTGCGCTGCGATCTGCATTTGCAAGCAACGGGCTGGATGAGCTCCGGTCCGTGCTGGAGCGCAACGTGCACTGGCGCGAGGATGGCGGCGATGCGGCAGACCTTTCCGCACGCCTCGCCGCCTTGCGCGATGACTTCGCCAGCCGCAGCGACGAGGACGTTCTGGCGGGTAGGATCGCGCAGTGAGCGACAGCCTGCCTGCCCCGGAATTTTCGCGGATGGTGGATATTCGCGGGATCACTGCCGAACCCGTGCAGCTTGCGGCGACAGCTGAAGAATGCGCAGCGCTGGCAGAGCGATTCGCCATCGTCGCCGTGAACAGCCTGTCCGCCAGCATTGCGCTGGTGACCAAGGGCGAACGGGTGGAAGCGAGCGGCACGCTAGATGCCGACATCGTGCAGACATGCGCGATCTCCGGCGACGAGCTTGCCGTCACAATCGCCGAGAACCTCTCGCTGACATTCGTGCCCGAGCGGGAAATCACCGAAGAAGAGATCGAGCTTGAAGAGGAAGACCTCGACGAGATCCCCTATTCGGGCACCAGTTTCGACCTTGGCGAAGCCGTTGCGCAAAGCCTTGCGCTGGCCATCGATCCCTACCTCACCGGCCCCGATGCCGATCGCGTTCGCGAAGAGCACGACCTTGCCGAGAAAGGCCCGCAAGGTCCGTTGCAGGAAGCCCTGGCGAAGCTGAAGAAGGGTTGAGGGCGGGATCAGGTCAAAAAGGCAACCAGTCCAATGGGGCTTTTTCCACGTAAGGGGACGTTTCGCAGTTCATTTGCATAGGGTGAGACATCTTGAATTCACGGCTAGTGTAGGCAAACGCCTGCGCAGCCGAAGTGTCTAGGCGACCCTGCTCATCGAGCGTGACCAAGCTGAGGCCCCTTTGGCCAAAATCGACATCTTCAATTGTGAGCATGAGCCCTTTCAGCCTCTGAGATTCATCCAGGAAGACCGATCCTCGGGCAACAGCTTCGACGTGTTTGCCGTCGATCAGGTAGGTGGCACTACCGTCAAGATCGAATAGGGTTTCTTCGAAAGGGTGGGATAGCTCTCCCTCAATCTCAGCGGAAATCAGTGGGGCTCGGTAGTTCCCCAACATAATTGGCGCCTGATCCTCGGCAGCGCTAAAACTGCAATGAATTTCAGCTTCTGGAGGGGGCAGCGGACTTGGCCTCAGAAACAGGAAATACCCTGCCCAGACAATTGCTAATACGATCGCCGAGGCCCACTTCGAAACAAAGGCGATCAGCCGTTTCAATGCTTGTCCACCCCCGCAACACCGAATCAGAACGGGATATCGTCGTCCAGGTCGTCACCGAAGCTGGAGCCGCCGGACGAGCCGCCGGAGCCGCCGCCGCCCTGGTTCCAGCTGGAGCCGCCGCCCCCGCCGCCAGAGCTGCCGCCACCCTGATCCCAGTTGCCGCCGCCGCGCTGGCCACCGCCACCGCCACCGCCGCCAGCACCATCGAGCATGGTCAGCGTACCGTTGAAGCCGCGCAGCACGACTTCGGTGGAATAGCGGTCCTGGCCGTTCTGGTCCTGCCACTTGCGGGTCTGCAGCTGGCCTTCGACATAGACCTTGGAGCCCTTCTTCAGGAAGCGTTCGCAAACATTGACGAGGCCTTCGGAGAAGATCGCCACCGTGTGCCATTCGGTACGTTCCTGGCGGTTGCCGTCGCGGTCCTTCCACTGTTCGGAAGTGGCGATGCGCAGGTTGCACACCTTGCCGCCGTTCTGGAAGCTGCGCACTTCGGGGTCTGCACCCAGATTGCCGATCAGCATTACCTTGTTGAGTGAACCGGCCATCTGAAAATTCCTCTCGCTACAGACCCGGCGCCCTACAGTCCCAGACTCAGCGCGCACCAATAAGTGATTCCCGCGAAGATATAGGCTGCTGCGAACATGTAGGCCAACATGAAGCTGGGCCATTTCCACCCGTTTGTTTCGCGTCGGGCCACGGCGATGGTGGAAAGGCATTGCGGGGCAAACACGAACCACGCGAGGAAGGCGAGGCCCATGGGCAAGGTCCAGCGTGCGGCGATCTGGTCCCGCAGCGCCATTTCGGTCGCTTCCTCGTCCTCCGCATCGACGGCATAGGTGGTGGCAAGGCTGGCCACCGCCACTTCACGCGCGGCCATCGCAGGAACCAGCGACAGCACCATTTCGCGGTTGAAGCCGACCGGCTCGAAGGCCGGCTGGATCGCGGCTGAAATCTGTCCGGCAAAGGATGCGTCGAGCTGGCTTTCGCCCTCGCCCGCCTTGGGAAAGCTCAGCAGCACCCACAGGATAACCGTGGCCATGAAGATGATCGTACCGGCGCGGCGCAGGAACACCCATGCCCGCTGCCACAGGCCGATGAGCAGATCGCGCAGGATCGGCAGCTGGTAACGCGGCATTTCCATGATGAAGCCCGATGCCTTGCCCTTGGTCACGGACCGGCGCAGCACGAGCGCTGCCACCATCGCGCCAAGGATACCGGCGATATAGAGCGCGAACAGTACCAACCCCTGAAGGCCGATGCCCGGCCCCACCTGCTGCGCGGGGATCACCGCGGCAATGATCACGGCATAGACCGGCAAGCGCGCGGCGCAGGTCATCAGCGGCGCGATCAGGATGGTTGTCAGCCGGTCCTTGGGATCGGATATCGAACGCGTCGCCATGATGCCGGGAATGGCACAGGCAAAGCTGGACAAGAGCGGGATGAAGCTGCGGCCTGACAAGCCGACATAGGCCATCAGCCGGTCCATGATGAAGGCAGCGCGCGCCATGTAGCCCGATTGTTCCATCGCCAGGATGAAGGCAAAGAGGATCACGATCTGCGGAAGGAAGACCACCACCGATCCAACGCCGCCGATCACGCCTTCCACGATTAGATCGCGCACGAAGCCTTCGGGCATGGTCGATGTGACAAAGCCCGCGGCAGCTTCCGCCCCGCCCTCGATCATGCCGATAAACGGATCCGCCCAGGCGAACACTGCCTGGAAGATCACGAACAGCAGGCCAAACAGGATCAGCGGACCCAGCCAGCGGTGCAGCAGCAGCTTGTCGAGCTTGGCGTGCAACTGGTGTGCGGAACTTTGCGAGAGGATTGCGCCCCTTGCGATATTACGCGCTGCCAGCCTTCGCTCGGGCAGCGGCAGGCGCTCGACTTCGTGCCGCTTAGACATGTCCTGGTCGCCCGCGCTGGCAACCGCAGCCACCAATTCGCCAATGCCACGCTTGCGCACCGCTACGGTTGGTATGACGGGAACACCCAGCGCATCCGACAAGGCAGCAGGATCGATGATGAGCCCGTCTCGCTCGGCAAGATCGACCATATTGAGCGCGACAACAGTCGGCAGGCCAAGACCGATCAGCTCCTGCGCAAAGACCAGATGCTGTTCAAGATTGGCGGCGTCGGCAACGATAACCAGCACGTCGGGCTGCGCTTCGCTTTCGAACTCGCCCATCACGACCTTGCGGGTCACTTCCTCGTCGGGGCTGGAGGGGTCGAGCGAATAGGAGCCCGGCAGGTCGATCAATTCGATGCTGTCGCCATCGGGCAGCGCCAGCCGCCCGCTCTTGCGCTCCACCGTCACGCCGGGATAGTTGGCGATCTTCTGGCGCGCTCCGGTGAGCACGTTGAACAGCGCGCTCTTGCCCGCGTTGGGATTGCCGACCAGCGCGGCCCTGCGGATAGCGCTCATAGCTCGCGCACCTGCATGGCTTTTGCGTGAACCCGGCGCAGGGCCACGGTCATCCGGCCGATGGTGATGGCGATGGGATCGCGCCCGGCAAAGATACCGCGATTGGCGATCGTGACATGCGCCCCTTCATCGATACCCAGCGCGCGCAGGCGCTTGGCCTCCTCCGGTGCGAGGCTGTCCCAGTCGACGCCGATGATCTCGGCTTCTCTCAGAGGTGGCAAAGTGTCGAGTGTCATCAGTTCCTGCTCTCACCGGCGCGGTGCCAGAGCTGGACGCTAATTGCAACTGGTTCTCATTAGTTTTTTAGCCCTCAAGCGCCGGGCGCGAGCCATTCGGCTCGCTTGGCTTTCGGCCTACCGGCCGGCGCGCAGTCGCGCGCTGGCGTCGCGTTCCGCGCCGCGACCATTCCTTGCCAAGCTTCTTGCGCCGGAAACGGTCTCGCCAGAGACCGCAAGGGCGACCGCCCGCCCGCAGGGGCCCCGCAGTGTAGCGAAGCGTAACGGAGGGATCAGCCCCGAGGACCGCGCGCCCGGATGGGCGTGCGGAACGCAGGAAACCCTATCTATACCCGTAACGCAGCCGCCCGAGGAAGCGCGCCACGTCGAAATGCTCGCGATCGCCACCAAGCAGCTGCGCCTTGGCCTTCTCGAACTTCATTACGCCTTCGATCCGGCGGTCGAGGAAGGCTGCCGATTCGGCCTTGTCCTCGCTCTCGTCGTTCACGAACACGGCCAGCGTAGCGGCATAGATCGAAGCGAGGATCGCGCGCTTGGTATAGTGGTTGTAATCGGTCGAAGTATCGCCGGCGAGGCGCCACATCTTGTCCGCGCTGGACCAGCCCAGCTGCAGGGCCCGCGGCGCGTTCTGCGGCATCGCCTGGATAGCCAGCGCGCGGCTGAAAGCCTCTTCCATGCCGGTGATGCTGGCCAGGCGGAACCACACAAGCGCGCGAATCTTCTCGCGGATCTTCATCGAATCGAGCGAACCGTCCGAAAAATGCGCCACCATCGCCGCATCGACGCTTTCCACCCATGCCGCGATCATGTCCATCGCGCCGCCGGGGAAGGCGAGCCTCGCCACCGCTGGATCGATACCTTTGGCCTTGGCCGCCGCCTCCAGCGCCTCGTCACCCCAGCCGTCGAACACGGCAGACAGGGCGATTTCCGGTGCCAGCTTGAGGCGCAGGGCGTCCAGTGAATGATCTATGTCAGCGGCGGTTTCGTTCATCAGAAGCGTGGTCCGTAAGTCGTGCCGCTGCCGACGCGCTCACCTTCCGGCTTTTCGTAGCGCGCGATCACGTCATTGGTGACATCCGTCTCGCCGCGCAGGCGGGCATAATCGCGCGCCGAACGACCCGAATTGTCGTAGCGATCGGGATCCGCGCCCGCTTCCAGCAACACGCGCATCAGCTCAGTGTTGCGGCCATGCACGGCGTACATCAGCGGGGTCTCGCCGGAATTGTTGGTCACATCCACTCGCGCGCCGTGGGCGATCAGCTTCTCCACACCCTCGACATAATTGAGCTGGGTGGCCAGCATCAGCGGGGTCATGCCATCCTTGTCGGCGATGTTCACATTGGCGCCCTGCTGGTAGAGGAAATCGATCCACACGCCGTCGCGCCGCTCGACCACGATGTGCATCGCGCTGCGCCCGTCGGATAGATCGCGGGCGTTGACCACGGTGGAACCGGGTACATCCAGCATTTCCGTGACCTTGGTGCCGTCCTTTTCCTCCACCGCCTTGAGGAATTCGTAGCCTTCCGAATAGAGCTGGGCCGCCACGGGTGCAGCCAGCATCATGCCCGAGGCCACGGCAATCGCGGCAATTGTCTTGCGAAGAGGAGCCATGGTGCCCCAGTCCTCCTTGAATTTTCCTTGGGACAGCGCACATGCGAGCCCGTTTTCACTCTTGTCGCCTGCCAGTTAGCAGAGCATGAACCGGATTGTCATGCCCAAGTCCCAGATAAAGCGAATTCTTGCCCCTGCCATCGCCCTGGCCGCAGCGCCGCTGCTCGCCTCTTGCGACGAAGCCCCGCCGCCGGTGGGGGCGCTGGAAGGTTCCACCATCGGCGGGCCGTTCGAACTGGTAAGTTCCAGCGGCGAAACCGTGCGCTGGAGCGATTTCGAAGGCAAATACCGCATGGTCTATTTCGGCTATACCTGGTGCCCCGATGTCTGCCCGTTCGACCTCAACCGGATGATGCAGGGCTACCAGCGCTGGGCGGAAGAGAACCCTGAACTGGCGGACCAGGTGCAGCCGATCTTCATCACCATCGATCCCGAACGCGACACGCCTGAGAAGATGGCCGAATATACCGCCAATTTCGGCGACAATTTGCTGGGCCTGACCGGAACGCCCGCAGCGATCGAGGAAGCGGCGACCAATTTCTCCGTCTTCTATTCGCGCGGTGAGGAAGACGAGAACGTTGGCTATCTGATGCAGCATTCCAATGCCGGTTACCTGATGGGCCGCGAGGGCCAGCCTATCGCGCTGCTTCCGGTGGACGAAAGCGCCGAGGGCGTGGCCGCGCAGCTGGCCACATTCGTGCGATGAGGGAAAGGTTCTGGGAGCTCCCGCTCGATTCGCTCATGCGCGAGGAGTGGGAGGCCCTGTGCGATGGCTGCGGGCGCTGCTGCCTCCACAAGCTGGAGGACGAGGACACCGGCGCGATTGCCGAAACCAACGTCGCCTGCAAGCTGCTCGATACCGGCACCGCGCGCTGCAAGGATTATCGCCACCGCAAGGCCTTCGTGCCCGATTGCCTGCGCCTCACCCCCGCGCTGGTAAAGAAAGTGCCGTGGTTGCCGAAGACCTGCGCCTACAAGCTGCGCGCCGAAGGCAAACCGCTGCCCGAATGGCATTACCTGCTCACCGGCAATCGCGATGCGATGCGCGCGGCCGGCGTATGCGTATCGGGCAAGGTGATCAGTGAGGTCGATGCCGGGCCGCTGGAACATCACATCACGGAATGGGGCCCATGATCGACTGGCTGCGTCCCGACCATCAGGATCCAGCCATCACACTGCCCGACGGGCGAACGCTGCCCATCGCCATCCGCCGCCATGCCCGCGCCACGCGGCTGACCATGCGCCTTGCCCCTGATGGCAACGAATTGCGCATCACCCTGCCCAGATGGGGCCGCACCCGCGATGCGCTGGTCTTCGCGGAGGCACGGCAGGAGTGGATCATGCAGCAGCTCGCCCGCGTGCCACGGGCGCTCAGCATCGAGCCGGGCGCGGCGATTCCCTATCGCGGAGCTAGTGTGCAAGTGGAATGGCAGGCGAAGCTGCCCCGCAAGCCGCGCCTTGCGGCAGGCCGGTTGGCGATGGGCGGGCCGCAGGACACGCTGGAGAACCGCATCCGCCGCTGGCTCGAAGCCGAGGCACTGGCGCATCTTGCCGATGACCTTGCCTTCTACTGCGAACGCGGCGGGCAGCAATTGCCGCAATTGCGCCTCAGCCGCGCCAGGCGCCGCTGGGGCAGCTGCACTGGCGAGCGCGAAACGGGCCGCTGCATCCGCATCAACTGGCGGCTGATCATGGCGCCTGACCATGTGCGCCGATCGGTCGTTGCGCATGAAGTGGCGCATCTCACCCATTTCGACCATTCGCCCGCCTTCCACGCACTGCTTGGCGAGCTGTACGAAGCCGACATAAGCGCGGCGGACCACTGGCTGAAACACGAAGGCCGCGCGCTCTACGCGGCGTTCGGGTAAAGGTCAGGCTGGCGAAAAGCGCTTACAACCCCTATCTGCCCACACCATGAAGCAATTCCTGCGCCGGATATCGCCCAAACGGGCCATCCTGGACTTCCTCGAAGTCTGGAAAACACCCCAGCAGCACCGCTGGCCGGTGATCGGCGTGTCGCTGGCGGCGACATTTTCGCTCTTCATGCTGTTCATCCCGGAAAGCCAGCGGATCGAACCGCGCCCGCCCGAGGTGATTTACATCTCCACCTGGGAGGAAGGCCGCAGCGAACGCCAGATCATCGCCAGCAATTGCCGCAACCAGGAACTGAAGGACGATCTGCAGGCCCGGCTGGACGAACGCGCCGAGATCCGCCGCGACCTCTATCGCGCGCTGGGCCGCGCCACATTCATCGACGTGGACGAGATCGAGGCGAATGCCGAGGCCGAAGCTGCCGAGGCTGCGGCACAGGAACAGGCCGAACGCGAAGCGGCCGGTTTCGACAATTCCGCCTACAACCTTTCTGTCGAGGAATATTGCGCGCAGGCGCTGGGCGATGCCGCAGGCTGAGGACGACGTGCGCTGGCTGGATGCAGCCGCCGCGCTGGCGATCCGCGCCCGCCCGTCAAGCGCACCCAATCCTGCCGTTGCCGCGATCATCGTGAACGAGGGACTGGTGGTCGGGCGCGGCTGGACCGCTGCCGGAGGCCGCCCGCATGCAGAGGCCGTGGCGCTCGATCAGGCAGGCTATCGCGCGCGCGGAGCGACGCTGTACGTGACGCTGGAGCCTTGCGCGCACAAGTCCGAACGCGGCCCCTCCTGCGCGGACATCACTGCCAAGGCAGGGCTGGCGCGCGTCGTCATCGGCTGCACCGATCCTGACCCGCGTACCAACGGACTGGGGATATCCAAGCTGCGCGAGGCGGGCATCGCGGTTGAGATGATCGACCATCCAGCCAGCCGCGCCAGCCTTGCCGGTTTCCTGACCCGCGAGGAAAAGCAGCGTCCGCACGTCACGCTGAAACTGGCAGTGAGCGCGGATGGATTTATCGGACCGTCGTCCGGCGAACCCGTCACCATCACCGGCGACGTTGCCCGCGCGCATGTCCACCGCCAGCGCGCGCTGGCAGAGGTGATCGTGGTCGGCGGCGCGACCATGCGCAATGACGCGCCGCGCCTCGATGTGCGCTTGCCCGGACTTGAAGACCGCTCGCCCCAGCGCTTCGTGCTGACACGCGGCGAAGCGCCGGAAGGCTGGGGCAAGCTCGCCGGCCCGCAGGACATCGCCAGCCTCTTGCCGATGCAATATTGCTATGTCGAAGGCGGTGCGGCGACCGCGCAGGCCTTCCTCACCGCCGGGCTGGTGGACGAACTGCATATCTATTGCGCCCCGCATAAGCTCGGCAGCGGCATCCCGGCCTACGGCGATCTCGGCCCCGCCCCCGATGGCGCACCCCCACCGGGCTTTTCGCGCGTTGACCGGCGGCGCATTGGCGGCGATACGCTGTCGATCTATCGTCCAGAGAGTACAGGGGAGAGCTGATGTTCACCGGCATCGTCACCGCCATCGGAACGATCCAGAGCGTGGAGCAGCGCGGCGATCTGCGCGTGCAGATCACCTGTCCGTGGGACCCGGCCGATATCGCCATCGGCGCCAGCATCGCCTGTTCTGGCGTGTGCCTCACCGTGGTGAAGCGCGGCGGTGCGAAAGGCGCTTGCTGGTTCGCGGTGGACGTTTCCGCCGAAACCGTCTCGCGCACCGCCAAGGCGATGTGGAAAGAAGGCCGCAACTTGAACCTCGAACCCTCGCTGCGGCTGGGGGACGAGCTGGGCGGCCATATCGTCACCGGCCATGTCGATGCCGTGGGCAAGGTCCATGACTGGCGGCCCGAAGGCGATTCGATGCGCGCCACCATCGCCGCACCTGCTGACCTCGCCCCCTTCATCGCCGCCAAGGGATCGGTGACGGTGGACGGCGTCTCGCTGACGGTAAACTCGGTTTCCGACCGGCCCGATGGCAGCGTCCACTTCGGCCTTAACATTATCCCGCACACCGCCGAAGTCACCACTCTGGGCGAACTGGCGCAGGGTTCGGAAGTGAACCTCGAGATCGACACCGTGGCGCGCTATCTGCAACGGATGGCGACTTTGCGGGGGTAGTCACAAGCCCCTCTCCCCATGGGAGAGGGATGCGAAGACTTGGCAGCTTGCCTGCCTAGTCGCAGCTGGGTGAGGGTAATGCGGATGACGCGCCCTACACCCTCATCCAAGCTCCGCTAGCCGCTTACGCGTCAAGCTGCGCTATCCTTCTCCCGATGGGAGAAGGTTTGCCAGCTTTCCTACTGCGGCCAAAACTCGGCAGACTCCCCGGATGGTCCGCGCCAACCCTCCGATTGCCGCACGCCCAAAGGCAAACTGTCCCGAAGAGGATTTCCCCCTTCAGGACAGTGTTCCATGTGTTCCAAATGTTAACGCGCGCCTTGGCTCACGCCGAAGCGAATCAGCTCGAAACGGCGGCCAGCGCGTTCACGAACTTGTCGATATTGCCCATGGTGAGGCCCGCCACGTTGATGCGGCCCGAACCTGCCATGTAGATGCCGTGATCTTCGCGCAGCGACAGGATCTGCTCCTTCGACAAAGGCAGCATGGCGAACATGCCCTGCTGCTGGCCGAGCGGGGCGAGGTTCACAGCGCCCGCATTGCTCGATGCGGCGAGCTTTTCGCGCACCTGGCGGATGCGGGCGCGCATCGAATCGAGCTCGTCGGTCCACTGCTTCGTCATCGCCGGATCGGTCAGCGCCATGCGCACGGCAGAGGCGCCGTGGTCAGGCGGCATGGACCAGTTGGCGCGGGCCAGCGCGCAGCCGTTCGACATGGCCTTCGCCGTATCAGCGGTGCTGGCTGTCATCACGTAGCAAGCGCCCACGCGGTCCCGGTAAAGGCCGAAGTTCTTGTCGCAGCTGTAGGCGATCAGCGCTTCGGGCACGGCGGCAAGAACCTTGCGCGTGCCGTAAGCGTCTTCCTCCATGCCAAGGCCGAGGCCCTGGTAGGCGAGGTCGATGATCGGCAGCACGTCCGACGCACCGAGGATCGCAGCAATCTCGTCCCACTGGGCGTTGGTGTAATCGACGCCGGTCGGGTTGTGGCAGCAGCCGTGCAGCAGCACCGCATCGCCCTCGCCCGCATTCGCCAGCGCGTCCTTCAGCGCGGCCAGGTCTGCCGAACCGTCTGCCGCGGCGTGGTTGAAGCCGACCATTTCGACGCCGGTATCCGCGAGGATCTGCGCGTGGTTGGGCCAGCTGGGCGTTCCCATGAGGATGCGCTTGATCCCCGCCTTCTTCGCCATCGCCACCGCGATACGCACCGCTCCGGTGCCGCCGGGCGTCTGCATCCCGTCAATCCGGCCGCCCAGCGAAGGGTCTTCGCCGCCGAAGATGTGTGGCATCAGCGCATGGACGAAGCCCATGTCACCTTCCGGGCCGAGATAGGCCTTGGTGTCCTGTTCGGAAACGAGCTTCTGTTCCGCGGCCTTGATGCAGGCGAACACCGGAGTGCCCCCATCGGCGGTGCGGTACACGCCCACGCCGAGGTCAATCTTGTCCTCGCGCGGGTCTGCGTCAAAAAGCTTGATCAGCGCAAGCAGCGCATCGGGCGGTTGTTGGTCGAGTCTGTCGAGCATAGTGGCAGTGCCCATGCGCAAGAAGGCCCGCTATCGCAAGAGCGAAGCGGGCCTTTGCTACAAAATTTATGCGATTCTGCGGTCAGGTCAGAACGGCAGCCAGCGCTGCTTGCGCGAGAAGCGCATGTATCCAGCATTCACGCCCAGCCGCAGGCCTGCACCCACACGGATCGGGATCAGCACCTTGTCACCCTTGCGCAGGTAGGAGGCGTTGAAGCCACCGACGAGGTATGCCTGCCCTTCGCCTGCCGGATAGCGCTCGTAAAGCTCCTCCGTATCGTGGAGGTTGTAGACCAGCACGAAGGTGTTGCCGGCATTGGCGCCCGCATCGAGACCGATGGACGGACCGGTCCAGTAGACGGGCATGTTGCCCTCGATCTTGTGGAACAGTGTGCCCGAGCCATAGCGAACGCCGAACACGAAAGCACCGCCGCCCTCGCGGCCAACGATATAGCCGTTGGGCTCGCCCTGCTCTTCAAGGATGTCCTCAATCAGGCGGGCAAGACCTTCCGCGCCCTTGCCGAAAACGCCTTCAGCCGCGCCGATCAGGTCGTCCTGGCCATAGGTGCTGCTGCTATCGCCCTGGACAGCATTGGCAGCGTCTACCGGCTGGGCAGCGGAGTAATCCTGCTGCACCGGATCGGGATAGGTTTCAGGCGGCAGGTCAAGCCGCGCATTGGCATAGCGGTTGCTGGCCTCCTGGTAACGGGCGGAGGGCGCTTCGGCCTGATAGGTCGTGGTGGTAGTCGTCGCCGCAGGCGCAGTGGCAGCGGCAGGTTGCGACAGGTCCGCATCGATCGCCGCGTTCGGGTCGACGCTTTCGATCGATTGCGACACGGCAGGTGCTGCGCCAATGACGGCAAAGGCGGCGATGGCCAGGCTCAAGGCCCCCTTGCGGCAGATATCGGCAAATCGGTTCATCATGACTGCCCCCCTTCCTGATGGGCTGTGCTCAGTGCCTGCCGCATGGGGCAGATGCGATTGCGCGCCAGAAGAGTCCTTCGCGCGTGAAGCGGCAATGAACGCGCGGCAGGCCGAGTCCGTTTTGCGGCGAATCGAATTGGAAATCGGGGGAAACAGCAGAAATGCAGCGATGACGGGACAATGCTTGCAGCCGCCCGACACGCTCGTTATAGCGCGCCCTCGTTCGCCGCTTTGACGCATCGGGGCGAATGCGGAGACGTGGGTGAGTGGCTGAAACCAGTTCCCTGCTAAGGAACCATACCTCTATCGGGGTATCGAGGGTTCGAATCCCTCCGTCTCCGCCATTTCTTCCCCAAGATCCGGCACCCCGACCCTCACGATAGTCCGTCAGGGCCTTGCAGCCTTCGCCTGAAGGGCCATGTTGTGGGCATGGACATTCGCAACCGAAGGACCGTGCCATGAACTGGAATGACGTGCTGCGATTTGCGGGCGAAGGAAACCCCGCCCCGCCCCGCCGGGTGGAGAAATCCGAAGACGAGTGGCGCGCGCAGATGCCGCAGGACCAGTTCACCGTAACGCGCCTGAAAGGCACCGAACGGCCCTTCAGCAGCGAAATGTGCAGCCTGTTCGAGCCCGGTCTCTATGCCTGCAGCTGCTGCGGCACGCAGTTGTTCGATTCCGCCACCAAGTTTGAAAGCGGCACCGGCTGGCCCAGCTTTGGCGAGCCGGTTGCGCCTGACGTGATCGGTTATCACAGCGACGGCAGCCACGGCATGCAGCGCATCGAGGTGACCTGCAATGTCTGCGATGCCCATCTTGGACATGTGTTCCCGGATGGCCCCGCACCCAGCGGCTTGCGTTTCTGCATCAATGCCCTGTCGCTGCAGAAGGTGGAGCAGGCAGACGCCGACTGACCGTGGCCTGGAATTTCGACAACAGCTATGCCCGCGAACTCGAGGGCCTTTACGCACCCTGGCAGATCGATCCGCCAGAAGATGCGCAGCTGACACTCTTCAACGGGGCGCTGGCAGAACGGCTTGGGCTCGATTTCGAGGACATTGGAGATTCAGCTCGCGCGGGTTTGCTGGGCGGCGCGCAATTGCCCGAAGGCGCAGAGCCGATTGCCATGGCCTATTCCGGCCACCAGTTCGGCCATTTCTCGCACCAGCTGGGAGACGGGCGCGCATTGCTGCTGGGCGAGGTGATCGCGCCGGATGGCAAGCGCTTTGACCTGCAGCTGAAGGGTTCAGGCCGCACGCCCTTCTCGCGCGGCGGGGACGGCAAGCTGGTGCTGGGCCCGGCGCTGCGCGAATATCTGGTCTCCGAAGCGATGGCGGCGCTCGGCATTGCGACAACCCGCTCGCTCAGCGTGGTGACCACGGGCGAGAAAGTTCGCCGCAACGGCCTGGAACAGGGCGCCGTGCTGATGCGCGTTGCCGCCAGCCACCTGCGCGTGGGCAGCTTCGAATATGCCGCCGCGCATCACGGCAAGGAGCAGGTTCGCAAGCTGGCTGACTATGCGATTGCCCGCCATTATCCCGAGGCTGCCGAAGCCGACAATCCTTACCTCGCGCTGCTGGAAGCGGTGATGGACGCGCAGATCCGCCTCGTCGCTTCATGGATGCATGTCGGCTTCATCCATGGCGTGATGAACACTGACAATGTCACCATCTCGGGCGAGACGATCGATTACGGCCCCTGCGCCTTCATGGATCGCTATTCCGGCGGCACCGTGTTCAGCTCGATCGATCATGGCGGGCGCTATGCCTTTGCCAACCAGCCGAACATTTGCCGCTGGAACATGGCCAAGCTCGGCTCTGCGCTGGCGGAAGTGATCGTCGAGGAAGACGAGGACGGGATCGCCAAGGCCAACCAGCTGCTGGAGGATTTCCCCGATCGCTACCACGCCCGCTGGCTGGAAGGGATGCGCGCCAAGCTGGGCCTTGCCGAAAACGACGAGCGTGACCTTGGCCTGGTGGCGAGCCTGTTCAACGCGATGGAAGGTCAGGGCGCGGACTACACGCAATTCTTCCGCCTGCTGGCGCGCGTGCCGGAAGATGGTCGCGAAGCTTTGAATGCGCTGTTCGACGAGCCCGATGCAATCGCCGGATGGCTCGACACATGGGAAGCGCGGATCGCGCACGAAGAGCGTCCGCATGACAAGCGCGTGGCCGCGATGAACACGGTGAACCCGCTCTACATCCCGCGCAACCACAAGGTGGAAGAGGCACTGCAAGCGGCGGCCAATGGCGACATGGACCCGTTCAACACCATGCTGGACGTACTCGCGCGCCCCTATGAAGAGCGCGAAGGGCTGGAGGAATATGCCCGCCCTGCCCCTGCCGACGCGCCTGCCTATGTCACCTATTGCGGCACCTGATCCCCGCCTGATCTGCTGAAATGACTGCTGCCACACAAGCGCAGCATTTTCGTCATATGCGAGTCACATCCGGATGGCATCCGAACCTGGCACCAGTCAGGGGATTTGTTGGACATGAACCGCGTCAGCATCGTCACAACGGACGAAGCCGCTTCGCGTTTTGGCGAATTTTCCAATGGCGAAACCCGGTTCAGCTTCGGCCTGCTGACCTCTGACGGCCCGCAAAAGCTGGTCGAAGGGCCGGTGTGGGCTTTCGTCGACTGGGTGATGGATGATCTGTCAGGCCTGGAAATGTGTCGCCGCCTGCGCGCCGACCGCCGCCTCAATGATGCCCATGTCACCATGGTTCTGGAAGCAGATGATCCGGAAGATCGCCGGCGCGCACTCAAAGCCGGGGCAGATGATTATGCGGTCGGCCCGCTGGACCGCCAGGCCATGCTGGACCGGGTGCTGGCGCTGCATGCCGCGGGCAACCGCCCCGCGGGATTGCAGATGCTCGACATGGGCGATCTGCAGATCAATGTCGCTGGCGAACAGGCTCGCTGGAAAGGCGAATTGCTGCGGCTGCGCCCCAATGAATTCCGCGTGCTGCGTTTCATGGCGGAAAACGCCAACCGCATCCTGACCCGCCAGGAACTGGTGGATGCGCTGGGCAAGGATGGCGATCCGGAATATCTGCGCACCGTTGACGTCTGGATCAAACGCCTGCGCTTCGGCATGCGCGAAGCGGGTGCAGGCAATTTGCTGCGCACGGTGCACGGCAAGGGCTACGTACTCGACCTGCCCTGAACCCATCGGCATACTTCAAACAAGAAAGCGCCCCGTCGAACACGATCGACGGGGCGCTTTGCTTTTGCCCTGTGGAACGGCTGGCCCGGGGGAGGCTGGACCAGCCGCAAGGGTCAGAAGGTGATCGAAAGCGATGCCGCCAGTTCGGTGCCGCGATCATAGGTGTTGATCTCGACCCGGTTGGTGCCGTCTGTCTGGTATTCCTGATTGGCGCGGCCAAAGATGTTGCGCGCTTCCAGCGACAGTTCCGCCTCGCTGCCAAGCAGGTTGAGACCCTGGCGATAGACAAGGTCCATGGTGAATCCCGGGTCCTCCACAATGTCGGGCAGTCCTGCGGTACCCCGGCTCGTCACACGCTCGCTGGCGTAGTTCAGCAGTACGGTGAACTGCTGCAGCTGGTCGATATCCTCAAGGCTGATCTGGAAGTTCGCCAGGTGATCGCTCTGCCCGGTGAGCGGACGGCCATCAGCAAACAGGTTCGTCGCTGCAGTCGGGCCACCGGGGAACAACTGCGTGATGTCGCCTGCCTGCACCGAAATTTCGGACTGGGTGTAGGTATAGTTGGCGAAGAACAGCAGTTCCTTGCTCTCGAAGAAGCCGCCAAGCCCATAGAGTTCAGCGGTGTACTGCAGGTCCGCTTCCACGCCCCACAAGGTTGCACTGGGCGCGTTGGCAAAGCTGGTCAGCTGGTTGTTGTCCGAGAATGTCGAGAAGGCCTCGATCGGATTCTTGATGTCCTTGTAAAAGCCCGCGACCGAAACCCGGTCACTGCCGCCAAGGTAATATTCGCCGCGCAGTTCGAGGTTGGTCAGCTCGCTGTCCGTCAGCAGCGGGTTACCGTTGAACTGGCGGTTGGTTTCCGGATCATAATAGGTCTGGAAGATCAGCTCGCGGAACTGCGGGCGGGCAATCGTGCGGCTGGCGCTGGCGCGCAGCTGCAAATTGTCCATCGGTTCCACTGTAATCGTTCCGCCCGGCAGCCAGTAGCTGTTCGATAGCGATGTGCCGCTCGTCGAGTTGAGCGGAGTGGCGAAGACCTCGACCGGGGTCACGGATTGCTCGGCATCCTCATAGCGGACACCAATATCCACGATAACGCCCAGCGCGGGCTCTGCGCTGACCTTGGCATAGCCGCCATGGATCAGCAGTTCGGCAGCAAAGGCCGGATCGTTTTCAGTGGATTCGATAAGGCCGATGTTGAAGGCATCGATGATGGCATCGCCGAGCAAAAGGTCCGGCCGCAGCAGGCCCACCGCATCGGGGAAGTCTGTCGAGGCGTTGAACAGGAATTCGCGGCGTTCGGAGTAGCGATCGGTATCGCTATAGGCATAGCCCACTGTCAGCGTTGCCCAGTCGAGAACCGGGTAGCTCAGGTCGATCCCGCCGTACCACAGCTCTTCCTTGAGGTCGGAGAAAACCACGCTGGCATCGCCTGTCTGGCGATCGAGCACGTTGATGAACTGGTCCGACAGCTGGCCCTGTGCGTTGTCGCGCACATAGGTAAAGGTGTATTCGAACGGTGCCTCGCGCTGCGTCTGGGCAAAGCCGCCGCGCAGATCCACGCCGAGATCGCCGAATTCCAGTTCCGCCACCAGCTGGCTGTCGATCAGCTGGCGTTCGTACCAGGCCGTCTTCTGCTGCTGGATGCTGTCATCATCCTGGAAATCCTCGCCCTGCGAGAGCGAGGCCTGCTTCACCGTGTCGCGAATGAACAGATTGGTGAAGCGGAACACATGGTCGCCCACTTCAAGGCCGAAGCCGAGCATGCCATTGGCAAGAATGCGGTTGTCAGTGACGATATCGTTGAAGTCACTGTCGAGCGAGAAGTCCGCCAGCACGGTCTGCTTGGCAATGTCGCGCGTGCGCCACTTGTTGCTGATCGAGAAGGTGGCGACGACGCCCAGGCGCCCGTCATCGAACACATCGGTCGCGGTGCCACCGGTGATGCTGGCAGACCAGTTGGCCGGCACATCGCCAAGCTTCTGCAGCAGGATCAAATTGGGATTGCCGAGATCCTTGGCAATCGCCTGCTGGTCCACGGCGAGGTCATCAAGGCGCAGACCGCTGTCGAAGAAGTTCTGCAGGGCTGGTGCGGTCTTCGAAACTTCGCGGGTGCCATCATCAAATCCGAACCAGTCGAAGTCCGAACCATAGTAAGACAGGCCATTGTGGAAGGTCGTCTCGGTATTGCCCGAGATACCGCCACCCACGGTGAGGAAGCTTTCATCGGGAATGGCGCGGGTGGTCAGATTGATCACGCCGCCGCCGAATTCCCCGGGGAAGTTGGCCGAATAGGTCTTCTGGACCAGCGAACTGGCGACCACGTTGGTGGGGAAGATATCAAGCGGCACAACGCGGCTGAGCGGCTGCGGCGAAGGCAGCGGCAAGCCGTTCAGCAGCGCCAGCGAATAGCGATCACCAAGGCCGCGAACATAGACGAAGCCCTGTCCTTGCACCGACAGGCCGGTTACGCGGCCAAGCGCGCCAGCGATGTCGCCTTCACCCGTACGGGCGATCTGTTCGGTCGACAGCACGCTGACCACCTGGGTGGAGGCGCGCGTCGGATCGAGGTTGCGACGACCGGTAACGATGATCGTGTCACCGCCGGGAATCGAGATGTCGGGCGCTTCCGCTTCGTCTTCAGGATCAGCAGTGCCTTCGGCCTCATCGAGGATATCTGCCGCAGCGTCAGGCGCATTGTCATCCTGTGCGAAAACCGCGCTGGGAAAAGAGAGCGCGGTGGTGAGCAGAAGCAGCCCAGCCAGCTGCTTGCCAGTTTTCATGATGTCAGATTCCCTCATGGTCGATCCGAAAGAATGGATGGGGCGTTCGCCCTTCGTAATTGTGGGAGAAGGGAGGCGGGCTCCGGCACTACTGGACCGGTGCACGCCTCCCCTTTTCCAGTCAGCTTAGAAGACCGGGATGCTGGTGCAGCTACCGGTATTGTTGCCGAAGGTGATGGCCGAGGAGTCGCAGGTCCAACCCTGGGTCCAGTCGTTCGCAGCCGACACGGCACCGATGAAGGTGGTCGCATCAAAGAAGCTGGAAAGCGCCGTCACGTCGAAGATGGTGGCAAAGCCATCTTCGTTGGCACCGTTGAGGTAACCCGCGACGATCGTGTTGGTGAAGGCCTTGTTGTTGCCAGCACCGGCATCGAAGATCGTCTCGGCATTCGCGGCGGTTACGCCGTCGCTGCCGTTGCGGAAGTTCGTTGCGCACTGCAGGGCAACCGAGTTGAAGCGCGGCGCGCCAACATCGTCGAGACCGGCATCAACAGCACGAACCGTTTCCTGGTCATCGATGCGGATACAGGGCGTACCGTTCGAGGAGGCATCCACGATCACACCGTTGTAAAGGCCGTAATCGGCACCACCGCGGATACGAACCACCTGGTCATCATTCTTGCGCTGGATGAAGGTGAAGTTCGAGATCGTGGTGTTCTGGCGAGGCGTTTCGTCTTCCTTGCCATTGCTCGAATCGGCTTCGATGATCGTGTCACCGATGTCCGGGCGCTGGGCAGCGATCACATACTGCATGTTGGCCTTCACGCCGGTGTCGGTATCAAGCGAGTCGTCTTCTGCGCCGGCAACGATCAGGTTCTTGATGTTGACGTAGCCACCGAAGAACTCGACGCCGTCATCCGAGGAGTTGACCGACTGGATGTAGCTGAGCTTCGTGTCCGGGCCGGTGCCGCCAGTGGTCAGAGACTGCAGTTCGTTGTCGCCCGAAAGGACGAAGCCCGAATAGCGGATCTGGACATATGCCATTTCGCCCGAACC
>JAUIJI010000040.1 GCA_030431435.1 Alphaproteobacteria bacterium
CGGGTGATCCTTGGCCGGCGGTTCGGTTTCGAACACGTCGAGCGCGGCACCGGCGATATGACCGGAATCGAGGCCGTCCTTCAGCGCCACTTCGTCCACCAGGCCGCCACGCGCGCAGTTGATGATCCGCACACCCTTCTTGGTCTGCTCCAGGCGTTCGCGCGAGAGGATGTTGCGCGTTTCGTCGGTCAGCGGGGTGTGCAGCGTGATGAAGTCCGCACGGGTGATCAGGGCGCCGAGGTCCACCTTTTCCACGCCCATTTCCACGGCGCGCTCCGGCGTCAGGAACGGGTCATAGGCGATGACCTTCATCTTCAGGCCCAGCGCCCGGCTGGCAACGATGCCGCCGATATTGCCCGCGCCGACGAGGCCCAGCGTCTTGCCGGTGACTTCCACGCCCATGAAGTCGCTCTTGGGCCATTCGCCCTTCTGCGTGCGTTCATTGGCGGCCGGGATCTGGCGGGCGAGCGCCATCATCATGGCAATGGCGTGTTCTGCCGTGGTGATCGAGTTGCCGAACGGCGTGTTCATCACCACCACGCCCCTGGAACTGGCGTGCGGGATATCGACATTGTCGACACCGATACCGGCGCGACCGATCACCTTGAGGTTGGTTGCCGCGTCCAGCACGTCTGCGGTCACCTTGGTAGCGGAACGGATGGCAAGGCCTTCATATTCGCCGATGCAGGCGATCAGCTCTTCCTTGCTCATGCCGGGCTTCACGTGGACTTCGCAGCCCCGCTCTTCAAAGATCTTGGCGGCGTTCGGGTCCATCTTGTCGGAGATGAGTACTTTGGGCTTCGTCATGGGAATATTCCCCTTTGTGTACCGGTGCGCGAAATGGATTTCGGGCGTCGACCGGAGAGAGTTTCAAGAAAACGGGAGGATGGTGGCCCCGCCATAAGCAGCGGGGCGGCACCGATCAGCAATCAGAGATTGCCGGCCTTGAGCTCTTCATAAGCCCATTCGATCCACGGCAGCAGGCGCGCGATATCTTCGCCTTCAAGCGAACCGCCACACCAGATGCGCAGGCCCGGAGGGGCATCGCGATAGCCGTTGAAATCGTAACCGATATCCATCTCTTCCAGCTTGGAAGCGATCTTCTTCGGCACGGCAGCAGCATCTTCGGGAGACAGGCTGTCGATATACTCGCCCTGGAAAACCATGCACACGCCGGTGTTGGTCTGCTGTGCCGGGTTCGGAACCATGTTGCGCAGCCACGGTGTCGCCTCGATCCAGTCCTTGACGATCTTGGCATTGGCATCCGCGCGGGCAAACATGGCTTCGCGGCCACCGATCGACTTCACCCACTCGAGTGCGGCGATATAGTCTTCGGTTGCCAGCATCGAAGGCGTGTTGATCGTGGCACCTTCGAAAATGCCCTTGTTGATCTTGTCACCCTTCTTGATGCGGAACAGCTTGGGCAGCGGCCACTCGGGGTCGTAGCTCTCGATGCGGGCAACGGCCTTGGGGCTGAGGATCAGCATGCCGTGCTGCGCTTCACCGCCGAGCACCTTCTGCCAGCTGTAGGTCGTAGCATCGAGCTTCTTCCAGTCCATTTCCATGGCGAAAACGGCCGAGGTCGCATCGTTGACGGCAAGACCTTCGCGGTCAGCAGCGAGCCAGTCGGTGTCGGGGATCTTCGCGCCGGAAGTGGTGCCGTTCCAGGTGAAGACGACATCGTTTTCCTGCGGGATCTGCGAAAGATCGGGAATCTCGCCGTAATCGGCGTCCAGCACCTGCAGGTCCTTCAGCTTGAGCTGCTTGACCGCGTCCTGGATCCACACATTGCCGAAGCTCTCCCACGCAGCGACGGTGGCCGGGCGCGCGCCCAGCATGGTCCACATCGCGCATTCGAGCGCGCCAGTATCCGACCCGGGCATGATGCCGACGAGGTAATCGTCAGGAATGCCGAGCAGTTCGCGCGTCAGGTCGATGGCGTATTTGAGGCGGCCCTTGGCATATTTGCTGCGGTGCGAGCGACCAAGCGACTTGATGTCAAGCTTGTCGAGCGACCAGCCCGGAGGCTTGCAGGTAGGACCGGATGAAAAGAAAGGGCGCTCCGGACGGAGCGTCGGCATCGGTGTAGTCATTTGTATTCTCTCCTTACAGAGAGCACGCGCGGCGTTGGGACCGCGTGGCCCGGAGCCGCCACTAGACTTCTGTGCGTTCGAGTCAAGCACGATCAGCGCAAGCTATCTAAGTGAATTTCCGGAGGTGCGGAAAAATTATGCCGCCCCGGCAACAACTTGCCGCCTGTTAACCATAGCTCTTAGGAAAAGGTTAACCACATCTAGGGATAATCACGTGCATGAAACGTGTCGCCTCCCTCCTCCTCGCCGCCACCCTGGTATCGGGCTGTACGCTAGTACCCGAGTCGGGTTCACGATCTGCGGCATCGCAACCGCGCTATGCCATGACCACGACAGGCAGCACGCCCCGTTCACCGGTCGCACAGCCGGGTTCGATCGGCACCACTGCGCCGCCGGTCGCCGTGACGGGTGAAGCACGCCAGTGCCTCACCGAACTCAGCGCCGTGGGTGCCCAATTCACCGCCCTGCCCGATCGCTACACTGGCGAAGGGTGCAGCACGGTGGGCACTGTGCACCTTGCCGCCCTGCGCGGCGATATCAGCAACATGTCGATCAGCAATATCGGCCCTGTGCAGTGTGGCGTGGGTACAGCCTTCGCGGCTTGGGCGCGTTTCGGCGTTGACCGCGCGGCGCGGCAATTGCTGGGATCGCCGCTTGCCCGGATCGAGACGATGGGCAGCTATGCCTGCCGCAACGTCGCGGGTAGCGCGCGCCGCAGTGCACATGCCACCGCCGGGGCTATCGACGTTTCCGGCTTCGTGCTGGAGGATGGCCGCCGGATCAGCCTGACGGAAGACTGGCACGGTGGCACATCGGCAGAGCGCGAATTCCTGCGCACCGTCCAGCGCAGCGCCTGCAAACGCTTCGGCACCGTTCTGGGCCCGGAATACAACGCCGCACATCGCGACCATTTCCACCTCGAAGGCGTGATCGACGGCAGTTCCTTCTGCCGCTGACCAAGCCCTTCGGGATGACAGGAACTGGAGTCGTGTCAGCTCGCGCGCTGGGCGATAGCGTCGAGCTGCATCACCTCGTCACCGGAAGTGGACGCGGCCTTGCTTTCGGCTGGCTTGCTTTCGATCCCTGCTTCCAGCCGCAAGCGGACAGCTTCTGCTGCATGGCTCGCGCCCAGCTTGTCCATCATGTTGGCGCGATGGATCTCTACCGTGCGCGGGCTGATCTCCAGTTCGCGGGCGATGGCCTTGTTGGAACAGCCTTCGCTAAGCCAGTCGAGCACTTCGCGTTCGCGGCGTGACAGCGTTCCGAGGCGCTGGCGCGCTTCCACCAGCCTGCGCCGCGCTTCGGCATGGCGACCGGCATCGGCGGCAACATGGGAGACCATGCGGGCAAATTCCGCTTCCGATAGCGGCAGGCGCATGTAATCCAGCGCCCCCGCACGGATCGCCTGCACCACCTCGTCCACATCGGGCGATTGCGACGCGGCGACGACCGGCAGCCACATTCCCGCTGCGCCGAGCCGTTCGAGCAACCGGTCCATCCCCATCGCCAGCACATCGCTGCAGGCTATGATCACGCCATCCTGCGGTGCCAGGGCCACCAGTTCCGCGAAGTCGGAGTATATCTCTGCATGATGGCCGAGGCTGAAGGCCAGCCGGGAGGTTTCTGCACGGAGGCGGCTGTCACCGCCGACGATGTGGAGTTTGAGTCTGTGTTCCATGGCCGTGATTCTTGCGGCCAAACTCGCCACCGATCACGTAGGGACAGCACCAGATCGAACGGGAACTACGTGGCAATGCGGGCCGGAACGGCAGGAATCCTTGGCCAATTTGCATCCAAACTGGAGAGAACTTGCGCAATTATCCCGAAAGCGGATTTACGGATCGGGATTTCCGCTAGGTATTTCCACCTAACCGAGCGCCTGTCAGTCCGCCTGCTGGTAAAATGTGTAGTCGGGCAGCGAATGGAAAGCCGATTTCAGCGCATCCCCCCAGCTTGAGGAAATCGCGGCGAAATAGGGATCATCGTGTTCGATACGGCGCATGTGCACGGGATCGAAATTGTCACGTTCCAGAACCATCAGGTCCAGCGGCAAGCCGACCGACAGATTGGCCTTGAGGGTCGAATCGAAGCTGACCATCAGCAGCTTCACCGCGTCCTCGAAGCTCATCGTGCGGTCATAGCCGCGGATCAGGATCGGGCGGCCATACTTAGTCTCACCGATCTGGAAGAATGGCGTATCGAAACTCGCCTCGATGAAATTGCCTTCGGGGTAGATCAGGAACAGGCGCGGCTCCATCCCGGCGATCTGGCCGGCAAGGATGATGCTGGCCGAAAAGCGGCCCGAGCCTTCCTGCCCGTTGACCTGCTGGGTTTCGTGCACGATTTCGCGCAGCAACTTGCCGGTTTCCACCGCCACCTGGAACATGGTCGGCAGTTCCAGCAGCGAATTCTGCCGGTCATCGGGATGCTTGGTGCGTTCTTCAAGCTTGCTGATAACAGCCTGCGTGGTGGCAAGGTTGCCCGCCGTCATCAGCGAGATGATGCGTTCGCCCGGTACCTGCCAGTGGAACATCTTGCGGAAGACGGAGATGTTGTCGACGCCCGAGTTGGTGCGGGTGTCGCTCATCAACACCAGTCCCTTGTCCAGCACCATGCCAACGCAATATGTCATTCAAGTCTTTCCCGTCACGCGCGGCGACATCGCCCGCGAATCCCTTTTCCCGGCCTCTATTGCTCTGCGGTCTGCTGTTCAATGGCGAGGTCCACATGCAGGTCCTCTTCCGCACCGCCGAAACTGATCCCGGTGATCGGCGCAGCATCGCGATAGTCCCGGCCCGTTGCAACGCGGACATAGCGCGTATCCGGGCTGATCTGGTTGGAAATGTCGAACCCCACCCAGCCCAGTCCCTGGACATAGGCCTCGGCCCAGGCGTGCGTGGCTTCCTGCTCGACGCGATCGTTCATCATCAGGTAGCCGCTGACATAGCGCGCAGGGATTTCCAGCGCGCGGGCTGCAGCGATGAAGATATGCGCATGGTCCTGGCAGACACCTGCCCCATCGGCCACCGCCTCTTCCGCGGTGGTGTGCACATGGGTGGAATTGGTCTGGTAGTCGACAGCCTCGCGGATCGCGGCAGACAGGCTGTGCAGCGTTGCCACCATTCCTTCCTCGCTGCGTTCGACCGAAGCAATCAGCTGGCGGATCTTTGGACCGGGCGTCGTCAGCTTGGTTTGCCCCAGGAACGCCCACAAGGGCATGTGTCCGGCGTGACGGCCGATGACGCCGTGATGGTCCTCTGTTTCCACCAGCCCCTTGCACGATACGACCACTTCGGTGGCGCCTTCATTGACCGCTACCAGCGTGACGTGGTTGAAGTTCTGGTCATCGTAGGAAAACTGTTCCTCCGCGCCTTCATACTCCATCGTCCATTCGTGGATTTTCTGGCCTTGTGTTTCCTTCGGGGTCAGCCGCAGCCGCTGGATGCCGTGGGCAACCGGCTGCTGGAAGCGATAACGGGTGGTATGGCGGATCGATAGGCGCATGGGTCTGGTGTCGCTGCATCAGGCGATGAAGCGGTAATCCTCCGCGATAGCTGAAGCGATGGCGGCGTTGGCGGAAATGAACTCGAGCAGGAACTGGTGCAGCCCCTGGTCAAAAATTTCGTCCACTGTCTTGCCTGTCAGGCGCAGGTCCGCCGCGCGCATCGCTTCGTGCGCAGCGCTTTCCTTGCCGTGCAGACGGGCAAGCGCGGCAAGATTGTCGCGCATTTCGGAAAAGCAGAAGGCAAGGCTGCGCGGGAAACGCTCATCAAGAATCAGGAAATCGGCGATCGAGCGCGCATCCATATTGCCCGCGTTGAGCCAGCGATAAGCCAGTTCGCCCGAGAGCGAGCGCAGGACATTGTCCCACTGCCCGGTATCCAGCGCCGAACCGACATGCGCCAGCGAAGGCAACAGCAGGTAGTATTTCACATCAAGGATGCGCGCTGTGTTGTCTGCCCGTTCGAGGAAGGTGCCCGCGCGCGCGAAACTGTAAACCTCATTGCGCATCATCGTGCCGTGCGTTGCACCGCGCGACAAAGTGCTTTCGCGGCGGATCGCGGCAAGGATGGAGTTGAGCGAGGCATCGCGTACTGGCCGGGCCAGCATGTCGCGCAAGGTCATCCAGCCTTCGTTGACCGCTTCCCAAACCTCCAGCGTGATTGCCGAGCGACAGGCGCGGGCATTGACCCGGGCGAGTTCGAACATTGACAGCACGTTTTCCGGGTTGTTCTTCGAACGCAGCACGAAATCGCACACATGCGCACTCAGGTAATCGTCGTAATTCGCCTCATAGCTTTCCCGCAGCCCAAGCGTGGTGAGCACCGAGCGCCATTCGCGACTGGCCTCGTCATCGCCGCGCGTCAAAGCCATGCGATGACCGGCGGCGAGCAGGCGCGCGGTATTCTCCGCCCTCTCGAGATATCGATACATCCAGAAGATGCGCCCTGCCGAGCGGCCAAGCATCGGCTTCTGGATCGTGAAGGGGGTGTCCTGATCAGTCATCGAGCACCCAGCTGTCCTTGGTACCGCCACCCTGGCTGGAATTCACCACCAGACTGCCCTTCTTCATCGCCACCCGGGTGAGGCCGCCAGGCGTGATCTCCACCCCTTCGGGTGAACACAGCACGAATGGCCGCAGATCGACATGGCGAGGTGCAAGGCCCGCCTTGGTCAGCACCGGGCAGGTGGAAAGCGCCAGCGTGGGCTGCGCGATGTAGTTTTCCGGCCTGGCTTCCAGCTTCTTGCGAAACTCGCGTATTTCCTTTTTCGACGATGTCGGGCCGATCAGCATCCCGTATCCGCCCGAACCGTGGACTTCCTTCACCACCAGCTCTTCCAGATTGTCGAGCACGTATTTCAGGCTGTCCGGATCAGCGCAGCGCCATGTGTCCACATTGGGCAGCAGTGGCTTCTCGCCGGTGTAGAACTCGACGATTTCCGGCATGAATGAATAGATCGCCTTGTCATCGGCCACGCCAGTGCCCGGCGCATTGGCGATGGTGATGCGGCCCGCGCGATAGACATCCATGATGCCGGGAATTCCCAGCACGCTGTCCGGGTTGAAAGTCAGCGGGTCTAGGTAGTCGTCGTCCACGCGGCGATAGAGCACATCGATCGGACGAAAACCTGCGGTGGTGCGCATCTGCACCCGGCCATCGACCACGCGCAGGTCCGATCCCTCTACCAGTTCCGCGCCCATCTGGTCAGCCAGGAAGGCGTGTTCGAAATAGGCAGAGTTGTAGATGCCCGGCGTCAGCACCGCGATTGTCGGCTGCGGACCGGCACCATCGGGAGCACAGGCAGCAAGGCTGGAGGCGAGCCGCCGGGGATAGTTGGAAACCGGCCTCACCTTGACCCGGGCGAATAGCTCGGGGAACATGGCCATCATCGTCTCGCGGTTTTCCAGCATGTAGGACACGCCGCTGGGGGTGCGGGCATTGTCTTCCAGCACCATGAATTCATCGGGTCCGGTACGGACAAGGTCGATCCCGACTATATGGGTATAAACCCCGCCGGGCGGCGTAAAACCGACCATTTGCGGCAACCACGCATCGTTGTGGCGGAAAAGCCTTTCGGGCAGGCGGCCGGAACGGATGATCTCCTGTCGGTGATAGAGATCGTGCATGAAGGCGTTCAATGCCCTCACCCGCTGCTCGATCCCGCGTGACAGCCGGCGCCACTCGCCCGCGGAAATGATCCGCGGCACCATGTCGAAGGGGATCAGCCGTTCCTCGGCATCATCCTCGCCATAGACGTTGAAGGTTATGCCGGTGCGGCGGAAAAGCGTTTCGGCTTCCACGCCCTTGCGGCGCATGAGGGCGGCATCCTGTTCGTCCAGCCATGCCTTGTAATCGCGGTAGGCTTCCCGGACAGTGCCGTCCGGCATCCGCATCTCGTCAAAATTGTCAGGCTTGTCCGTCTGCATTCGCTACCTTTGCCGCAGTGCAACATTGCACGATTCGCAAAGGTCGCCAAGACTATTCCGCAATCTCATGCAGCCAACTGACGCTTCAGCTGCGTTCGAGTTCCCTGGCGACAGCAAGGATCGCTTCAGAGGAGTTAGAGAAGCCCATGTGCGAACAGCGCAAGGCGACAGCGCGATCACGCTCGCCAAACTTGCCACACGCGCTGCGTGCGGCGACGACACCGTCCCGTGGGCTCCAGAAAGCCACTGTCTCCACAGGCGGCTTGACCGAAAGCTCGGCCTTCACCGGAGGATGCTCGACCGAATGGCCGGTGATCAGCTGGTACGCGCGCCAGACGTTGTTCGAATAAGGCGTGTGGCTGAAAGGCGATCCCATGGTGATCACCTTCTCCACCAGATCAGGATGGCGCTTGGCGATTTCGCGGGCGAAGATGCCGCCCAGGCTCCAGCCCACCAGCACCACCTGCTGACCATAACGGCCATGGATGTGCTCGATCCGGCGAGCGAGGATGTCGAAGTTTTCTTCGGTTGGGCCGAAATTGAAGCCCATGCCCCAGCGCTTAACCTTGTGGCCCGCCTCTTCCAGCTTCTGCGCCATGTAGCGCATGCGCAGCGGGTGCGTGGCAAAGCCGGGAAGGAGGACCACGATCTTGCGCTCGCTGGCCGCCGGAACTGTCAGCACGGGGCGAGCGCGGCGCAGCAGCGGCTCGGCAAAGGCGACGGATTCGGCAAGAAACAGGCCCAGCGGCGGGCGCGCGGCGTTGTCCGGTGCCTGGCTGCGCAGCAGATTGGCACGACGGAGCACGGCATCGCCCAGCGATACCGCACGGTCTGAAATCACCTTGCCTGCCTCGGCATATTTCAGTTTCGCGACGTTCATACCCATCCTGTAACAGAACTGTCTTGTTACAGCATGAACGATATGGCGGTGTCATATATCCGCCATCTGTCCCAATTTGCGCCGAGCCGTGCCCTGCCAGCGCCAACCGGCAGGGTTATCAGGCTACGACGGGATCAGGAGCATTCGCCGATACGTTCGGACTGCACACGCATACGGATCTTGGCATCGCCCATCTGCGGCAAGCTGGCCGAGAAGTTCATTTCCATATCCGCACTGGTCGCATCCATCGTGCCGGTCAGCGTGACGTCACCCGAAACGCCTTGCCCGGTGGGGCAGGACATGGCGGCATCGATATTGCCGCCCGAAACATCGAAGCGGGTCACGGTGCAATCGCTTTCCGCCATGCCGGCGAGCATTTCCTCACGACCGTTGGCGGCTTCTTCCGGCGTCAGGCAATAGGTGTTCTCCTCGCCTGCACCCTCGGCAAAGTTCGCGCGGAGCATCTCGACGAACTGCTCATCGACGCCCGGCAGTTCGATATCGAGCAGTTCCTGCGTGGTGCGGTACTGGCCGGGAGTCGGCATTTCCGCCTCGCCCATTTCCTCGACTGCATCTTCCAGCGCGATAGGTTCACCCTCCGCGCTCGGATCAGCGTCGCTGCCGCAAGCGGTCAGAGCGAAGGCGGCAATCATCGGAATGGCAAGTGTCTTACGCATGGTGTTCCCCCAAAGAATAATGCAGCCGGAGCCGCGAAGAATTACCTCACCCTATCCTGCCCGCGGCCGCGGTGCAAAGTGCATATCGCCAGTGTTTGTTTGCGGGACGATTGCACACCGCCCCCTTGTTCTCCATATGTGCCGACATGTCCGAACTCGTGATCAGACGCGGCCTTGAAGAGCCGGATACTTCCGGCAGCTTCACCCCGCACAAGCCCGAACGCCCGGAAAAGTCGCTGCCCGGCAAGCGCTTCGAACTCGTTTCGGATTATGAGCCTGCAGGCGACCAGCCCACGGCAATCGCCGAACTGGTGCAAGGCGCGAAGGATGGCGAGAAAACGCAGGTGCTGCTGGGCGTGACGGGCTCGGGCAAGACCTTTACCATGGCCAAGGTGGTGGAGGAACTGCAGCGCCCCGCCCTCGTCCTTGCGCCCAACAAGATCCTCGCCGCGCAGCTTTATGGCGAGTTCAAGAGCTTCTTTCCCAACAACGCGGTCGAGTATTTCGTATCCTATTACGATTACTACCAGCCTGAGGCCTACGTCCCGCGCTCCGATACCTATATCGAGAAGGAATCGAGCGTTAACGAGGCGATCGACCGGATGCGCCATTCGGCCACCCGCGCTCTCCTCGAACGCGATGACGTGCTGATCGTGGCGTCTGTCTCATGCCTCTATGGTATCGGCTCGGTCGAAACCTATTCGGCAATGATCTTCGACATCAAGAAGGACGAAACGGTCGATCAGCGCGAGATCATCCGCAAGCTCGTCGCCCTGCAATACAAGCGCAACGATGCCGGTTTCGCGCGCGGCAACTTCCGGGTGCGCGGGGACAATCTCGAAATCTTCCCCAGCCACTATGAGGACATGGCCTGGCGGATCAGCTTCTTTGGGGACGAGATCGAGGAGATTGCCGAGTTCGACCCGCTGACCGGCAAGAAGGGGCAGGTGCTGGAAAAGGTCCGCATCTACGCCAACAGCCACTACGTCACACCCGGCCCCACGATGAAACAGGCCAGCGCCGCCATCAAGTTCGAGCTGGAGGAGCGCCTGAAGGAACTGCACGCCGAGGGCCGATTGCTGGAAGCACAGCGGCTGGAACAGCGCACCAATTTCGACCTCGAGATGATTGCCGCCACTGGCTCCTGCGCCGGGATCGAGAACTATTCGCGCTTCCTCACCGGCCGCCTGCCGGGCGAGCCGCCGCCAACGCTGTTCGAATACCTCCCCGAAAACGCGCTGCTTTTCGTCGATGAAAGCCACCAGACCGTGCCGCAGGTCGGCGCGATGGCGCGCGGAGACCACCGCCGCAAGCTGACGCTGGCGGAATACGGCTTCCGCCTGCCAAGCTGTATCGACAACCGCCCGCTGCGCTTCAACGAGTGGGACGCGATGCGCCCGCAGACCTTTGCTGTGTCGGCCACCCCCGGTAGCTGGGAAATGGAGCAGACCGGCGGCGTGTTTGCAGAGCAGGTTATCCGCCCCACCGGCCTGATCGATCCGCCGGTCGAAATCCGCCCCACCGAGGACCAGGTGCAGGATTGCATCGCCGAAGCGAAGGCGGTGGCCGAAAAGGGCTATCGCACGCTCGTCACCACCCTCACCAAGCGCATGGCCGAGGACCTGACCGAATTCATGCACGAACAGGGCGTGAAGGTTCGCTACATGCATTCCGACGTGGAGACACTCGAACGTATCGAGCTGATCCGCGACCTGCGCATGGGCGTTTATGACGTGCTGATCGGTATCAACCTGCTGCGCGAAGGCCTCGACATCCCCGAATGCGGGCTGGTGGCGATTCTGGACGCGGACAAGGAAGGTTTCCTGCGCTCCGAAACCTCGCTGATCCAGACCATTGGCCGCGCCGCGCGCAACGTGGATGGCAAGGTGATCCTCTATGCCGACCGCGTGACCGGCAGCATGGAACGCGCGATGGCGGAAACCGAACGCCGCCGCGAAAAGCAGCGCGCCTACAACGAGGAACACGGCATCACGCCCACCACGATCAAGCGCGCCATCGCCGATATCGTGGCCCATTCCGCTGCTGCCGATGGCGTGACCGTGGAGATCGAGACAGAAGACGGATCGAACAATCTCGTCGGCCATAATCTGCGTGCTTACATCGAGGACCTCGAAAAGAAGATGCGCGCCGCCGCCGCAGACCTCGAATTCGAGGAAGCAGGCCGCCTGCGCGACGAGATCCGCCGCCTAGAGAACGAGGAACTGGGCCTGCCCGACGATCAGAAGAAAGCACCGCTGGTGGGGCGGAGCAACGAGGGCCGCCCGGGCACACGCAAGACGCGCTATGGCAAGGTGCAGAAGAAGTGGGGGAAAAAGTAGGCCGCCGATATTCTCGGAACGCCTTGCTCCCCCTGCCCATTGGTCTGGTGATGGAGAATGCCATGACCAAGACCACATTACTCAGCCTTTCGCTGCTCCTCGTTGCTGCCTGCTCCGGAGCCGAGGAAACCGCCAAACCCGATGACAGCATCATTCAGGACGACCTTGTGGAGAGCGATCTGTCTCCGCCCGGCGATGACGGGACTCTCGGTTCCGATGCCGTGATGCAGGGAGAATGGGTGGAAAAGCCCATTGCCGGTGCTCCTGCGGCCTTGTTCGGCCCGCCCGAAAGCGAAGCAGTCTTTACCGTGCGCTGTGAAGGAAACGTGCTCGGCTTTGACCGCGCCGTGCTGGTTGATGGTGGTGGTCAGGTGGACATGGCGCTGATGGCCGGAGGCGAGAGCCGCAATGTCACCGCCGCTGCGCTTTCCGGCCCACTGCCGCGCGTTACCGGCACGCTGCCTGCGAACGACCCGTTCGCGGAAGTGCTCGCCGGGACCAATCAGACCATCGCCGTAAGCGTCGATGGCGGACCGGCCTTCACCATGCCTGCCAGTCCGATCATGCGCGGTGTCGTGAGCAATTGCGGAAGCTGAGGGGCCAAGCGAACTGCGAATAGCAGGAAGGGCGAGACTTGCGCGAAGGCGAAGGCACAGCCAAAGCCGCTGCCATGCGCAAGCTGTCCGCCCTCCTGCTGCTCACCCTCGCCGCATGCGACCAGCCTGCGCCCGCGCAGCGCGTCGATCTGGCAGAGCCGCGCCCCTCCCCGCCGCAGGTAATGATGGAATCGCCTGATACCAGCGAAGGGTTCTGGTCTGTCGCGGACAACGGCCATGCGATCCGCTTCGGCAATGCAGGTGAGCCGCCGCTGCTGACGCTTGATTGCATCCTGCGCGAAGGCGCGGAACCGCAGATGGAAATCGTCCGCCATGCTCCTGCCAGTCCGGGCCTGACGGCGCTGTTCCCGATCATCGGCAACGGCGTGCGGAGCCGTTTCATGGCCGATGCCGTGCTGGATGAAGGCGAATGGCGCTGGGAAGCGCGCGTGCCTGCAAGCGATGCCAAGCTGGAGGTTTTCACCGGCACGCGCCAGATCCTCGCCACGCTGCCGGGGCGCGGCATGCTCGATATCCATGGCAGCCGTATTCCGGGCGAATTCGTCACCTGGTGTCGCGCGGGTGGCGAAATTCGCAATGTGCAGCCGGAGACTGAAGAAGAACGGGCCGAGAACCAGCTGGACCCGGCCTACAAGTAACATCTCTTCGGGGTTCAGACCTCCCACCCCGCCTCCCCACCCGGCCACCATAACCTGATGGCATCATTGGTGGCCGGGTGGGGAGGCGGGGTGGGAGGTGACCGGGTTCACGCCAGTGAACCACCTAAAATTAGAGCGATTCGGCCCGCTCTACCAGCATGCCCGGCGTCAGCACCTGCGGCAGCTGTTCCGGCTCCTTGTTTGGCACATACCACAAATAGAGCGGCACCCCTGCCGCGCCCTGCTCGGTCAGGAAGCGGGTGATCGCTTCGTCCCGCACGGTCCAGTCACCGCGCATGGTGACGACGCCTGCATCCTCGAATGCCGCGCGCACTTCCTCGCGCTCGATGGCGACGCTTTCGTTGACCTTGCAGGTCACGCACCAGTCCGCAGTGAACCACAGGAACACCGGCTTGCCTTGAGACTGTGTGATTTCCATCAGCCCGAATTCATCGAAGTCCAGCGGATCGTGGATACTCTCCGCACTGGCGCTGGGCCGCTCATGCAAGGCAGGCAGGGCAAAGGCCGCACCGACCACGAAGGGCGCGGCGATCAGGCCGAAGGCGGGCCACGCCATCTTGCCCAGCTTCTGCAGGCGCCCAGTCACCGCAAGGCCAAGCACAAGCCCCGCCACCAGCACCAGCGCGGCGATGGCGAATGGCCGCCCGCCGATCTGCACCAGCAGCCACAGCAGTGCGAGCGCTGTGACGCCCATCGGAATCGCCATCAGCTTGCGGAAGCGATCCATCCACGCGCCCGGTTTGGGCAAGCGGTTGCGCAAGGCAGGCACGAAGCCGAGCAGCAGGAAGGGCAGAGCCAGGCCCAGTCCCAGCATGGCGAACAGCAGCAGCGCCTGCGCGGTGGGCAAGAGCAGTGCTGCGCCCAATGCCACCGCCATGAAGGGGCCGGTGCACGGGGTCGCCACGAAAGCCGCGAGCAAGCCTGTGGCAAATGAAGAAGTGCGCCCGCCCTTCTGCGTGATCGCGATGCTCGGCAGTTCGAACACACCGGCGAAATTGGCAGTGATCAGCGCGGCGAGCGCGAACAGCGCCACCACAACGCCCGGTTCCTGCAACTGGAAGGCCCAGCCCACCTGCTCTCCCGCAGCTCGCAGGGCCAGCAGCAGCCCGCCAATGGCAAGGCAGGCGATCACGACACCCGCAGTATAGGCGAGCGCCTCGCGCTTGGCCCCTGCCTCGCTTTCGCCAGCGCGGGCGAGCGTCATGGCTTTCAGGGACAGGATCGGGAAGACGCAAGGCATCAGGTTGAGCAGCAGCCCGCCAGCCAGTGCCGCAATGGCCAGCCACCACAGCGGCGGCGGGACATAGGAGTTGAGCCGCTCCATCGTCACTTGCGGCACGTCGCCAGGCGCCGCTTCGAAGCGGATACCCTGCCCCTCTTCGCCATAGGCAAGGATACCGCCGATCTGCGCGAGAGGATCGAATGCCGCAAATTCGGAATCGGGCGGCAGCATCAGGTCTGCCAGCGGGATTTCGGCCACCAGCACATCGCCCTCGCGGCCGAAAGCCTGCGCATCGGCATAGGCCACGCGCCGATCCGCGCTGATCCGGTCCTGTGCGATGAAGACATGCGGATTGGCAGCATCCATGCTGGCGGGCAGCGGGATGGCGAGCCGCAGCACATCACCGGTTATGGAGAACCGGGCCTCGCTGTCGATCATCGGTGGCAGCTGCGCGCGGTAACCGGTGAACGGGTTGTCCGCCCCGCCAGCTTGCGGGATGCGCAAGGTCAGCGTGGCGGATTCGGGCACGCAAATCTGGTCCGTACAGGCGAGCCATTCGGCATCGACGCTGATCGGGTTGTCGAGCGACAGCGCGCCGCCATCCTCCGGCACCGAAATCGGCACCAGCACGGCATAGTCGTGCTCGTAAACATGGTTCATCAGCCCGGCGATCACGAGCTTTTCGGGCACCGGATATTGCGGCTCACCCGCTACCCAGCCTTCGGGCAGGTTCCAGTCAAGCTGCATGCCAAGGCCCGCATCGCCGGGGTTGGACCAGTATCCGTGCCATCCCTCGTTCGGGCTGAAGAGGAAGGCAACGGTCATCTCCTCACCGGGCTGCGGCGGCGCTTCCGCAACCAGATCCGCAGCGATGTTATTCGCACTTTGCGGCACTTGCGCGGCAAGCGGCGCGGCAACCACCAGCAAAAGCAGGGCCAACAGATACCGGAAAAGGTCCATCACTCTTGCGCGCATGATGGCGCACGATCTAGGAGCGTTGTTCATGAGCGACAAGCGTGATCTCCTGATCCTTGGCGGCGGGCTGGTGGGTATGACCCTTGCCATCGCTGCGGCAAAGCAGGGCCTGTCCTGCCATGTGGTGGACCGGGCCGACCCGGCAGAGCTGACAGCGGAAGGCTTTGACGGGCGCGCCTCGGCCATTTCCACCGCCAGCTGGAACCTGTTCAGGAATATCGGGATTGCAGATGGGCTGGAGCCATTCGGCTGCCCCATCGCTTCCATTGCGGTGACTGACGGGATGAAGCCCGGGCGGATCGATTTCCAGCCCGAACCGCATGAAGGATCGCTGGGCCGCATGTTCCCCAACCGCCAGCTGCGCCTCGCGCTCTACAATGCAGCCGAGGGCGAGGAGCTGATTGCTTTCCACCCGAAAGCGGATGTGGTGGAACGGCATCGCGGCCCGCACGGTGTTTCGGCCACTCTGGCGGATGGCACTGTGCTGGAGGCTGCGCTGATGGTCGGCGCGGAAGGGCGCATGTCGCCCACGCGCGAAGAAGCGGGCATCACCATGGCGCATTGGGATTATTCCCATCGCGCCATGATCGTGGGCCTCACCCACTCGAAACCGCATGACAATGTGGCGTGGGAGATCTTCTATCCGGCAGGCCCCTTTGCCCTGCTGCCGCTGCTCGACGATGCAGATGGCAATCATCGCAGCGCGCTGGTGTGGACGGTGGACGAAAAGGACGCCGAAGGAACGCTGGCCATGCCGCGCGAGATGTTCGCTGCCGAAGTCGCCAAGCGCACGCATGGGGTGCTGGGCGATATCACCTTGCAGGGGCCGATCAGTTCCTACCCGCTGTCCTTCCAGCACACGGTGCAGATCACCGGCGAGCGCCTCGCTCTGGTCGGCGATGCCGCGCACGGCATGCACCCGATTGCGGGGCAAGGCCTCAACCTCGGCCTGCGCGATGTCGGCACGCTGGTGGAAGTGCTGGTGGAAGGCGCGCGTCTCGGCCTCGATTTCGGCGATGCGCAGCTTCTCGAACGTTACCAGAAATGGCGCGCGCTCGATTCGCTTATGGTGATGGGCGCGACGGACGGCCTTACCCGCCTGTTCGGCATTCCCGGCAGGCTGCCCAGCGCGATCCGTCGCCTGGGCATGGGGATTGTCCAGCGCACGCCGCCGCTGAAGCGCTTCTTCATGGATGAAGCGCGCGGGATTTCGGGCGATGTTCCCGAATTGCTGAAAGGCTAGTTTACGAGCCTCAATTCACGAGGCTGGGAACGTCGACCGGCTGGCCGGATGAATCCCGCAAGGCGGATGTATCGAGGACCGCTGCCGTCTCCAGAGCTTCCAGCGCAGCCTGTGCGGCGCGGTAACGTTCCGCATCTTCCAGCCAGTCCGTCGCAGCGGCCGCATTGGGCATGGCGCGGACCTCGGTGATGGCGACGCCGGTGCGCCCTGCCTCCAGCGCAGCCCGGGCGCGCTCCAGCCGTCGCTCTGCCACCGGCGAGGGCGTATCGTCGGTACGCACCGAAAAGAGCTGCGAAAGCTCGTGGGCCAAACGCCGCATGATGCTCTCGTCCGCCGGGATATCGGTGAGTTCAGGGGCAAGACCATCGAGCCGAACAAGCAGCTGGTCCAGCGTGACCGGGTCCTCGCTGGCGCTGATGATGGTGGCCACGGCATTCGGTCGCCCGTCACCAAAGCGCAGCTGCAACTGGTCTTCGAGAATGCCCAGCGGCTGGCCGCGTTCAAGCGAACGCCGCGCCGCAAAGGCGATCAGCATTCCCTCTGCCCGCGCGGCATTCCCCGCAGCGGCTTGTGCCTGCAGGTCCAGCCGGGTGAGGCGCTGTTCCATTGCCGCCACGCGCTGGTCGATGCCACCGGTCTGTACTTCGACCTGTTCGACTCGTTCCACCGCTTCGCGTGCTTCCTGAACCACTTCTTCGGGTTGCTCTGTCTCGACGACTTGCGGCGGACTGCTATCGACGCTGCCCAGCGGAGAAGTTGCCACCGGTGCGGTTTCGCTGCGCAGGCGGAAGATGCTCTCCCCGTCACCGGAAAGGCTGCCCGACAGGTAATAGACGATCGCTCCACCCAAAACGAAGGCCGCAAGGATCGCAGCGACCAGCGCGCGCATGCTGACACCCGCGCCTGGCGGATTGGTGGTCAAGTCAGAAGGCTTACCTGCGTCCATAATGTCCTTTGCGACCACGATGGTGCTGCCCGGGCGGGTTTCTCATCGGGGAGGCATCCCTATTGGCACATCTCTTTCGCCAAGGCCAACAGCACGCCGTTGGCAGGCTTTGCAGCATGGCGCAACTCGCACCAGCCCTCGCCCGCAGCCTCGGCGATGCGCGGCCCAAGCGCGGCAATGCGGATAGCCGACAGGTCAAGGCCCAGCCGCAGGCACTCGGCGCGGAAATGCTCCGCCGCGCCAGCCGAATGCAGCAGGACCAGCGCTTCCCCGCTGCGCAAGGCTTCCACCAGTGCATCAGGCATCGGCAAGTCCGGCGCTTCGTAAACGACGCGCGTCTGCACGGTGATTCCGTCAGGCGCGTTGAGCTCAATCATGCGGGCACCGGCGAGGCGTAGCAACTGCACAGGCCTGCGTTCGATCATCCCCAGCAGGCGTTGCAAACCGCCATCACCGGCCAGTTCCACCTTGAAGCCTGCCTTGCGCACCTCGTTGGCGGTGTTGTCGCCCACCGCGAACACCGGCTTGTCTCGATATTGCTCAAGCTGCGGGCCGCCCATGCGCATGGCATTGGCGCTGCCGACCAGCAGGGCGTCAATCGCATCGGGCGCAGGGCCATCCCAGCTGCGCGGCTCGACATGGGAGAGCGGAAAGGCTTCGACGGTGAGGCCGACCTGCTGCGCAAACTGGACAGTCGAGCTGGCACCCGGTTCCGGGCGGATCGTGATGATGCGCGTCATGACGGGCTTTCGAACAGCTTGCGGATCGTGATGCTTGAGCGCGATAGCAGGTCCTGCGCCAGCAATGCGGGGGCAGTACTGTCGCCAGCATCAAATCGCGCTTCGCCCTCTACCCGCTCTGCCCCGTCCGGACTGAACAGCACCGCGCGCATGGTGAGTTCGCCGCCAGTGTAGTCGCAATTGACCGCGATGGAGGAATGACAGGTGCCGCCCAGCGCCAGCAGCAAGGTGCGTTCGGCCAGCACTTCGGCGCGGCTGGGTATGTGGTCGAGCGCTGCCAGATATTGCTGCGCCTGCTCGTCCTCACTGCGGCATTCGACCGCGATGGCCCCTTGCGAAGGCGCGGGCAGCCAGCTGTCCACGTCAAGCGGATGACCCACCCCGTCCTCGCCGAGGCGCGCAAGGCCCGCAGCAGCAAGGAAAGTCGCATCAGCTTCGCCCGCCGCCAGCTTGGCGAGCCTTGTGGCGACATTGCCGCGGAACATCACCACCTTGCAATCCGGCCGCTGGTTGAGCAATTGCGCGGCGCGCCGCGGTGCGCTGGTGCCCACTGTCGCCCCCGGAGGCAGCGCGGCAATGCAGTCCGCCCCGATCAGCCGGTCGCGCTTGTCCGCACGTTCGAGGATTGCGCCCAGCGTGAAGATATCGGGGCGCACCGTTTCCACGTCCTTCAGCGAGTGGACCGAGGCGTCGATCGCGCCTTCCGCCAGCCAGGCATCCAGCTCCTTCGTCCACAGCGCCTTGCCGCCGATTTCGGCGAGGGGGCGGTCGAGGACCTTGTCCCCGCTGGCGGTTACGGGCACCAGTTCGACCTGGCTCTTGTCCCAGCCATGGGCCGCGCACAGGCGATCGCGCACTTCCTCTGCCTGCACCATGGCCAGCGGCGAGGCGCGCGTTCCCAGCTTCAATTTCACGTCGGTTGTCATATGCGTTGCTTGCCCTAGAGCCCAATTGCGTCCAGTGGAAGCCGCGCAATGACCCTTGTCCTTGGCATAGAAAGTTCGTGTGACGAAACCGCCGCCGCGCTGGTGGATGGCGAGCGGCGCATTCTGGCGCAGGCCATCGCCAGCCAGGAGGCCGAACATGCCCCCTATGGCGGCGTGGTGCCGGAAATTGCCGCGCGCGCCCATGCAGAGCGACTGGTGCCGCTGATCGAGACGGTACTGGCCGAAGCGGGCAAGAGCCTTGCCGATTGCGATGCCATCGCTGCCACCGCTGGCCCCGGCCTGATCGGCGGGGTGATGGTCGGCCTCGTCACCGGCAAGGCGCTGGCCATGGCCGAAGACAAGCCGCTGCTGGCCATCAACCACCTCGAAGGCCATGCGCTCAGTCCACGGCTGGCGGATGCGAGCCTCGAATTTCCATATGCCCTGTTGCTGGTTTCGGGCGGGCATTGCCAGATCCTGCGCGTGGATGGCGTGGGCCGGTTCAGGCGGCTCGCCACCACGATCGACGATGCGCTGGGCGAGGCGTTCGACAAGACCGCCAAGATCCTTGGCCTTGGCTATCCCGGCGGACCGCAGGTGGAAAAGCTGGCGCTTGAAGGAGATCCCAAGGCGGTGCCCCTGCCCCGCCCTCTGGTCGGAAGCGGAGAACCGCATTTCTCCTTCGCGGGCCTCAAGAGCGCGGTCTTGCGGGCGCATGAAAGCGGCGAGCATTCCGATGCGGATATTGCTGCGAGTTTCCAGCAAGCGGCGGTGGATTGCCTTATCGACCGGCTCAAGATCGCATTAGACACGATGGGCGATGTGAACGCGCTGGTCGTCGCGGGTGGTGTCGCTGCCAACAGCGTGATCCGCGCGGCGCTGGAGCAGCTTGCCGCCGGCCGTCAGCTCGCATTCACCGCGCCGCCACAAAAGCTGTGCACGGACAATGCCGCGATGATCGCATGGGCCGGTGTCGAGCGCCTCGCGGTGGGAATCCCGCCAGATCCGCTTGATTTTTCCGCCCGCCCCCGCTGGCCTCTCGATCCAGAGGCAGAGCCCGCAAGAGGCGCAGGAGTGAAGGCATGAGTCAGATCGGTGTGATTGGTGCCGGTGCATGGGGAACAGCGCTTGCGCAGATGCTCGCCAGCGACGGGCGCGATGTGCTGTTGTGGGCGCTGGAATCCGAGCTGGTCGATGCGATAAATGCGGACCACCGCAACGAGCTGTACCTTCCCTCCGCAACGCTATCACCGAATATCCGTGCCACCAGCGACCTTGCCGAGATGGCCGCGCTTGATGTGCTGCTGGTGGTCACCCCTGCACAGCACCTTGGCAACGTGCTCGGCCAGATGCCCGCGCATCCCAAAGACCTCGTGCTGTGCTCCAAAGGGATCGAGGCCGGAACCGGGCGGATGATGAACCACGTCGCCAGTGATGTGGCGCCCGCCAGCGATATCGCTGTTCTGTCGGGGCCAACATTCGCGCATGAAGTCGCGGCTGGCCTGCCGACTGCTGTCACGCTCGCTTGCGGTGGTGGCAATGCGCAGTGGGAACGCCTTGCCCCGGCCATCGCCCGCACGACCTTCCGCCCCTATTTCTCTGACGACCTTGTGGGCGCGGAAGTGGGCGGATCGGTCAAGAACGTGCTCGCCATCGCCTGTGGTGTGGTCGACGGCCTCGGCCTTGGCCAGAATGCCCGCGCGGCGCTGATCAGCCGTGGCTATGCCGAGATGCAGCGCTTCGGCGAGGCACTGGGCGCGCGGCGCGATACGCTGGCCGGTTTGTGCGGGCTGGGAGACCTCGTGCTCACCTGCTCCTCCACGTCCAGCCGCAATTTCTCGCTTGGAAAGGCGCTCGGCGAAGGGCAGGATCCGGCCGAACTGATGCGTGATCGGCGTACCGTTGCCGAAGGTGCGCATACCGCGCCGGTACTGGCCAAGCTGGCTGGCGAACAAGGTGTGGATATGCCGATTGTCCAAGCGGTCTGCAAACTGCTCGAAGGTGCGTCAGCCCCAGAAGTGGCGCAGCACATGCTCACCCGCCCGCTCAAGGCCGAGGGCTCCGATAGTTGAGCGACACCGCTCCTCCCAATCCCGCCGGAAAACCGGGCGATGATGGAGATATGGCGGCGCTGGCCAAGGGCGGGCGCACCAATTTCTTCGGCTTCCTGCTGCGCTTGCTGGCGCGGTTGCCGTTCCTGTTCATCGCAGGCCAGCTTTACGGCGCGGCGAGCGTGGGCATCTACGCCTCGGCGCTGATCCTTGTGGAGCTGGTGGCGCTGATCTGCTCGATCGGCGAAAAGCGCGGTCTCGCCCAGCGCCTGACCGAAGGGGGAGAAGACCAGTGCCCGCTGATCTTTGATTCAATGTTGGTCGCGCTGGTCTTCTCAGGTCTTGCCGCGCTCACCTTCTTCCATTTCCCCGCCCCGCTGTTCCCCAACGGCATGGGCAGCGATATCGACATGTGGATCGTGCTCGCGATCCCCGGCTACGCCCTGACCGAAATCGTGCTCGCCGCGCAGGCCTACAAGTTCGATATCGCCACCACCGTGCGCGCCCGCGCCGTGGTGGAACCGTGGACGATCTCCATCCTCGCAGGCGTGTTCTACCTGATCCCCGAAACCCGCGATGGCGGGCTGACGCTGGCGTATGTCGCGTCGATCTATGCAGGACTTGCCACCGCGCTGTGGACGTTCTTTCGCACCTATGGCTGGCCGCGCGGCTGGGTCCCGCACCCAACGCGGATCGGCCAGATGGTCATGCGCGCGCTGCCACTGGCTGTGGCCGACGCAATCGAATGGGGCACGCGCCGCGTCGATATTTTCATCCTCGGCTTCTTTGCAGGCGAAGTGGCGGTGGGCATCTATTACATGGCCCAGCAAGTCGCCAGTCTGCCGCAAAAGCTGAAGACCAGCTTCGAGCCGATCCTTGGCCCGGTGATCACCGCCAAGCTCAAGGAAAAGGACTATGCCGCCATCGCCCGGCAAGTCTGTCAGGTGGGCTTCTGGATCATCGCCATGCAGCTGGGCATCGCGCTGGCGCTGGGCATTCCGGGCGAAGCGCTGATGGGTCTGCTCGGCAGTGACGGGCAGTTCGTTCCCGGTACAGGCGCGCTCGCCTTCCTGCTTGCGGCAGAGGTCGTCGCTGCGACTGCCGTCGTGTCCGAAGCGGCGCTGATCTACATGGCGCGGGTGCGCAATCTGTGGGTCTCCATCGGCACCATCGGGTTGCAGATCGCGCTTACCCTCGGCTTCATGCTGGTGATCGACAATGTCGATTTGTGGCCTGCCGAGAAGGACGATTTCTACCGCGCTGCTGCCGCTGCCTTCGCATTGATGCTGGCCCTGGGCGCGGCATCGCTAGCGAAAGCATTCATGCTGGGACGGCTGCTGGGCCACCCGATCAACAACTGGCGCTGGGCACTGGTTTACGCGTCAGCGGCTGCGGTTGTGGTCGGACAGGTCGTGATCCTGCTACCGGAATGGCTGGAATTGGCGCTCGGGATTCCCGCGATCCTTGGCATCTATGGATGGGTTATCTGGACACGCGGCTTCGGCCACGAGGACCGTGTGCTGTTCCGCGGAATGAAGAAGAAGGATGACATCCCCGCAGCCGGGGCGGGGAACTGAGCCTTGGCCGCCAACCTGCAGGAGAAGTCTCGACGCGGCCTGCCGCTTCTGGCTAAGGACGCCACATGAGGATTCTCGGCAGCCCCCGCATCGCCATCACGCTTGGTGCCCTGGCCATATTCCTGCTCGCACTGCTTGGCGGGCAAGCAACCGGGCCGGGCATCGCTGCAAGGCTTGCCGAACAGGCCGCGCCGATCATCGACGAAGCCGGTGGCGCAGGACAGGTGCAGGCAAGATTTGCATCGCCGAACGACTTGCCCAGCCGCCACCCGGTATTGACCGGCGGCGAAGGACTGGATGACGGAACACGCGCACGCATCGCCCGCGCGGTTGCCACTGTTCCCGGGGTCGGCGGGATCAGCTGGGAGGATGGCACCGTCCTTTCCGAGTCTTCTGCCCGGGTGCAGAACCCGCTGCACTGCCAGGAGGACGTTCAGGCCCTGTTGCGCGCCCGTTCGATCCGCTTCGAGGAAGGTTCGTCGCGCATTGACGCAGCGAGCGCGCCGCTTGTCGCCGAAGTGGCGGAAGCTCTGCGCCCCTGCCTTGGCAGCATCATTGCGATCAGCGGACATACCGACACGTCAGGCAGCCCGGCCGGCAATATGGAACTTTCGCGCGAAAGGGCGCTGGCCGTGCAGCAGGCTCTGGTCAATCTCGGTATTCCTGAGGACGGGTTGCGTGCCCGCGGCGTCGGCTCCAGCATGCCGGTGGAAGGGCTCGACCCGGCGGACCCGGCCAACCGGCGTATCGAGTTTACCGTGGTCGAAACCGAACCGATCATGCCCACACCTGTTGATACGCCGGGCCCGCGCTAGGTTTGCCCTTCCCGCCACTCCGCTCTAGAGAACGCGCCCATGCCCATCTGGCTCGAACTGTTTGTCCTCATGCTCCTTGCCTACGCGGTGGGCATCGGCATTGGTTGGGCGATCTGGGGCCGCAATTGATCGATTTGACGGAGAGTTTGGAAGATGGCTGAAGTCATTCAGGAAAACTGGATCCTGCTGGTGGCAGCGCTGGTGATCGGCGTGCTTGTCGCCTGGTGGATCTTTGCCATGAACCGCACCACCAGGGTGGAACGCGCAGACAATGGCGAGGAAGTGGGCACAGCCAAGCGCAATCAGGCGCTGATCGATTCCGCACCTGCTGCAACGGGCGCTGACAGCCCTGCCGCTTCGCCTGCCAATGCCGATCAAGTCGCCGCCGCCACTGCCAGCGCCGACGCGGAGGCCGGAGCCAGCGTGGCACCCGAACCCGCTCCTGCGCCTGCCCCGTCAGGAGCCGAAGATGACCTCTCGCAGATCAAGGGCCTTGGCCCCAAGCTCAAGACGCAGCTGGCCGAAATGGGCATCACCAGCTTTGCCCAGATCGCCGCATGGGACGATGCCGAGATCGATCGCATTGATGCCCAGCTTGGCCGCTTTCAGGGCCGCATCCGCCGCGACAATTGGGTGGAACAGGCCAAGCTGCTGATGGCTGGCGATCAGGCTGCCTACGAAAGCCGTTTCGGGCGCACGTGACCGCGCGGGAACCTGACCCGACATTCGCGCGTAGAACCTGAGCAGCCTGCGTCTTTATGGCAGGCATCAGGAGAGTAGCGATGGCAAGCCAGGTCAACCCCGCCCACCCGCGCGTATTGTTGGTAGAGGACGAGTTCATCGTCGGTCTCGACCTTGCCGAAACCGTGCGCGCCATCGGGTGCCGGGTCGACGGACCGCATGTCTGCCGCGCAACCGCAATCGCCGCGATGGAGCAGGAACTTCCCGACTTTGCCATCCTCGATGTGATGGTCGAGGATGGAGAGGTTTATCCGCTCGCTGACAAGCTGCAGCAGGCTGGCGTGCCGATGGTCTTCCATTCCGGGCACGCCACCGAGGAGGAAGTGCACGCGCGCTATCCCCAGGCGCGGGCTGCGCAAAAGCCATGTCCGCCTGCCGAGATAATCGCCATGATTACCGGCGCGCTCAACACCACCAGTCACTAAGCGGGTTACACACCGCTCGCAAATCAGCCATTGGCTAGTCTCGCGGACCCCGCTAATGCGGTTTCAAAGGAGACTTGTTTGATGGCCGGAATGGTTCCCTTCGACTGGGCCGATCCCTTCAACCTCGATGACCAGCTGACTGACGAGGAGCGGATGATCCGCGACGCGGCGCATGGCTTTGCCCAAAGCGTGCTGCAACCGCGCGTGATCGAGGATTTCGCGAAAGAGGCCGACGCCAGCGAGCTGTTCCCCATGATGGGCGAAGCAGGC